>NZ_CAXAQH010000002.1:0-379254 GCF_963970905.1 Pseudomonas sp. EL_65y_Pfl2_R96
CCGCGACGATTGGGAGCAGACACTGGAGACCCTCGGGGCGCTCTATCGTCAAGGATGGGTACCAGACTGGAAAGCGTTTTATGCCGGTTGCGGTGGCCTGCAGGTCGAGCTGCCAGCGTATGCCTGGGACCGCCCCGTTACGCTCTCGACGCGCCCTACGTCGACTAATCCATACCATTTGCCACTCGCACCTGTCGTACCTCAACGGTTTATGAGAGCCGACACCATGGACGCTAGCCAGGTGTGCTACCTGAAAAGGCTGGTGGCGAGTAATGACATCTATTTGGAGCACCATCGCCTGTTCGGCCACATTGTGGCCCCTGGCGCCATGCATGTGGCGATACTGATTACCGTCTTTAAAGATCTCTATAACGATCAGCTGTTTTCGCTCAAGGACATCATTTTTCTCCAGCCATTGCGTTTTGAGGATGATGAAGAACGCGAGATCAAAGTGGATATTCATGTCAGTGCTGACGCGATGGCGCGTTATACCTTGTCCAGCCGCAGAGTGTTCCACCAGGACGTAGTCGTGGACGCTGAACAGGATTGGATGACCCACCTGGAAGGTTACGCACTGCCTCTGGGAGCGAGCGACCTGGATGTGGATCGAGTCACACCACTCACCGCTGCATTGTTCGACCAATCGCGGCAATTCGATGCACAGGCTTTTTATCAGGACTTCAAAAACCGTGGGTATGACCTTGGCAAGGAATACCGCTGGCTGCAGCAGGGTACGTTTGATCGACATCTGTGCACCTGTTCGCTGGCCAATCCTTTGGCCGTGAATACTTCCGGGGAGTACCTGCTGTCGCCGGGTCTGATTGACTCTTGCTTCCAGATGATGGGGGTCAGCCTGACAGCCGATACCGCGATCATGGAAACCGGTGACATTTACATCCCCTTCCATATTGAAAACATCACGGTTCACCAGTGCGAGCTTACTCAAGGTGGCCTGATAAGCCAGGCCCGCGTGACCCAAGGGGATGAACGCAGCAGTGAGGTGTATGGGGCGATCAGATTGCAGAACAATCACGCCGAGCTGATTCTCGATATCCAGGGTTTCTCGGCAAAGAAAGTTGAAGGCTTCGTGCCAGAGTTGTCTCGCCCTGGCCTCTCGAGGCTGCTCTATCAGCCGGTCTGGAAGCGGGGCGAGTTGGTAGCGCAGGGTGATGCACAGACGCAACCGAACTACTGGTTGATCTTTGGTGATGATGGGGGCGTCGCCTCGGAGTTGGTTTCGTTGTTGCGAAAGGCTGGAGCTGAATGCTTGCTGATACGCAGAGAGGAGGCAGCTGAATATGCCCTTTCTGCAGACACAACACGTCCATCACTTATGGCGTCATTGCTTGCTTGTGCGCCAGCCGCCGGCAAGCGTGTTGGCGTGGCTTATTTATGGGGAGTGGACACGCCTGCCGTCATGGGCACGCAGGAGCAAGCAGCGAAGCACCTGCTGGAGCCATTGTTGACGATAGTACGCGAGTGTGCCGAATACGAGCATGCCGAGGCGATCAGGAAAGTTGTTGTCGTGACGCGGGCTGCGCAGACCCTGGATGGGCAGCGGGCCGCCACGTCACTGTTGCCGGCCTCGCTCTGGTGTGCGGCACGTGTCGCGGCCAATGAACTGACCTCTTTGTCGACGCTGTCTGTTGATCTCGACCCAGCTGCAACTCAGACGGATATTGCGATTTTGGCACAGTGCATGAGTGCTTCGACTGGTAAGGAAGAGTATGTGATCAGGGAGGGCAGCATCCATGTGCCTTCGCTGGTGGCCAAGAGCCTTGGCGGTGCGGTAGAGGGCGCCGTGGTGCATCCGGATAGTACTTACCTGATCACCGGTGGCCACGGTGACCTGGGCATGCTGACCGCTCAGGCCCTCATCGAACATGGGGCGAAGCATATCTTGTTGATGGGGCGCAAACCGCCGACCAGCCTACAACTGACGCGCCTGGCTTCGATGAAGGAGCAGGGAGTGAACGTTGCCACCTGTTGCTGTGACGTCGGTGACAGGCAAGACCTGGAGCGGGGACTTGCTCCTGCGTTAGCACTGCTTCCTCCGCTCAAGGGAGTTGTGCACGCAGCGGGTGTCAGTGACGACGCCTTCGTGCTCAATGAAACCTGGGAACACTTCTGGCAGGTCGCTCAATCAAAGATGGCCGGCGCCTGGAACCTTCACGAGGTGACCCGTCCACATGAGCTTGATTTTTTCATTCTTTATTCGTCGATAGCGTCAATTCTGGGCCCGGCAGGGCAGGCTGCTTATGCCAGCGCGAATGCCTACATGGACGCCTTAGCCCAGTACAGGCGCACACTTGGCGCTCCTGCGCTGACCGTTAACTGGGGTGGCTGGTCAGAGACGGGAATGATGGCGAAGGTCAGCCAACGCAACATCGGCCGTATGCAGAATGCCGGTATCGAACTGCTACAGCCAGAGTCCGGGTTCGCCTTGATGAAGAGGATGTTCAGCTCTGCCGATGACCAGTGGCTGGTTGTCTCGCTGAATGAGAAGAAGCTCAAAGCCAATGTGAAACGAGCTGACTTCCCTCTCATGTTTAAACGAATGGCCTTCCTGACCGACCCGCTCATGGTTGAAGGCGTCGGTGGTGATGCGCAGCCCTCCAGCGAGAGGCGAGCAGAGCCTCTGGAGCTCAACGAGGCAGGGATCAGAACCTATCTCACGGGACTGTTGGAGTCTACGTTGCTGGAAAAAATAGAAGCGTCTCAACATCACAAGTCGCTGGTTTCCCTAGGGCTTGATTCGATGATGGCTTTGGAAATTAAGACATGCATAAAAAATGATGCAGGAGTGGACATCCCGATCCTCAAGCTGCTGGAAGGCGCTTCCATCGACTCCCTCTGTACGCTCATTTCGTCCCAGGCTGTTCCGAATGGAAATGCGGGCGATGCTCATCAAACCTTGAACGCCACTCGTCGCGTGAGAATTGAACTATGAATGCTAATGAACTCTTGCGGGTCCTGTCAGAGGCGAACGCGGAACTTGAAGTGAGTGGCGACAAGTTGTTCGTCGACTGCGGTGAGCATGCCTTGACCAACGCCCACATGGAGGCCTTGAAAGTCCACAAGGCGGTCATCAAAGACATCATCGTCAATGAGATAGGGGAGGGGACGGTTCTGCCGCTGTCGCACCGGCAACGTGATATGTGGACAGTCTGGAAACTCAATCCTGCCAGCGCGGCCTACAACATCGCGTTTTCAGCAAAGCTGCAGCCGGGTGTCGACCAAGTCAGATTGTGCAAAGCGTTTTCCATACTGTTGATGCGTCATCGCATCCTGCTGTCACGCTTTGTCGAATTGGCCGGTTTACCTTTTCAGGCGTTTGACAAGGGCCTGGCTCCTCAGGTTGTCAGTCACTCGGCCAATAACCTGACCGCCGAACAGGTCAATGAGCTGCTTGAGATGGAATCGGATCGCGCGTTCGATCTGAAGCGTTGCGCACCGATCCGGGCCTCGATTCTGGAAAATACGTTCCCTGATACAGGGGCAGCAGAAGCTTACCTGACATTGACGGTACATCACATTGCAGCTGACTTCGTCTCGCTGGGAATATTGACTCGGGACCTGTCGCATATCTATTTCGGCCTGGAGCAGGGGGCGTTGGAGGCCCCCGAGCCAAAAAACGCCCAATATGTAGATTTTGTCCGATGGGAAGCCGAACAGCTTCACGCCCGGGGTGAGGCATTGGCCGAGTACTGGATTCAGAGAATCCCCGAATCCCTGCCGACACTGGAGATGCCGAGTGATCGTCCGCGGCCGGTAGTCTCATCGGGGGCAGGGGAATGCCATTCCGTTCCAATTGATCCGGAAACCTGGCAGCGCTTTTCAGCACTGTCCAAAAAGTGCGGTGTAACGCCTTACATTGCGACGTTGGCATTGATTGAAATATTGCTCTACCGCTACACAGGGCAAAAGGACTTGCTGATTGGTTCGCCTGTTTCCAACAGGGACATGATGGCGGCGCAAGAGGCTATTGGTGACTTCGTAAACCCGGTGGTATTCACGTCCGATATTGAGCCCGGCGAGCACTTCGAAGTGTTGCTGACCAAGGTCAGGGATACGGTGCTGGGGGCGTTGGAAAACCGTATCTATCCGTTCTCCTCTCTGGTTCAGGCCGCGAATCCGCCTCGAGTGGCAGGGGCCTCGCCATTGTTCCAGGTGTCGTATATCTGGCACCAGGGCAGCTTTGAGGGCCTGGCAGAAGAAAACGCACCAACCGACAACGCACTGTATAGCCAGGTCATGGACTCCTCTCGCGTCAGAGGCTCGGCAAACGATATCAGCTTCATCATCGTGCAGATGAATGAAGAAGTTCAGCTGCGACTGACTTACAGCACCGACCTGTTCGACAGGCCGACCATGTCTTTGTTGGCGCGGCACTTTCTGACGCTGATGAAAAATGTCATTGAGCAGCCACGTCAAGCGATCGGGCAGTTATCCATGCTGGCCGACGAAGAGCGGGCGCTGCAACTCGAACAGTTCAATCAGACACAGGTCGCTTATCCCGGGCAACGTTTGATCCATCATTACTTTGAGCAAGAAGCAGGGAACAACCCGAATGCGTTGGCTGTTATTGCCGGTGCTGACAAACTGACTTACCACGAGCTGAACGAGCAGGCGAATCGACTTGCTCATCAACTTATCCTGCTCGGTGCCGCCGCTGACAAACCGATCGCGATTTGCGTTGAGCGTTCTACCAGCATGATGATCGGGCTATTGGCTATTCTAAAGTCTGGCGCCCCTTACCTGCCGCTGGAGACGTCGTACCCCCAGCAGCGTCTGGACTATATGCTCGAACATGCGGCGCCCCAATTGCTGGTCTCGGAAAGCAAACAGGCAGCTCGATTTACCGATTATCAAGGGCTCACTGTACTGCTTGATCGTCCTGGGGACTGGGCGGATCAATCCTGCTCAAACCCTGGTCGGGCGATAGGCGGCGAGCAGCTTGCCTACTGCATATATACCTCGGGTTCCACGGGTGAACCCAAAGGAGTAATGAACACGCATGGAGCGATCCTGAACCGGCTGCAATGGATGCAAGCAACCTATCCGATAGGGAGCAATGATCGTGTTTTGCAGAAGACCTCATTTTGCTTTGACGTGTCAGTCTGGGAGCTTTTCTGGCCTTTGATGACCGGTGCCGCTGTCGTAATGGCCGATCCGGTTGCATACCGTGACCCCGTCTATCTGCGTGACCTTGTCGAAAGCGCTGGCATTACCGTCTTGCACTTCGTGCCCGCCATGCTGCAAGGGATAATGGATGCCGGCCTGAAATGGGAAGGGGCCAGGCTGCGCTACGTTTTCTGTAGCGGCGAAGCGCTGAAGTCCGCCACCATGCACAAGGCCTTGCGACTTTGGCCCGACTGCACGCTGCATAATCTTTATGGTCCGACGGAAGCTGCCGTTGATGTGACCTATTGGCAATGTGTTCCCAGCCAAGAGCACACCGGTGTCCCTATTGGCATGCCGATCGCCAATACCAGAATTTATATTCTCGATGCCGAGATGAATCTCTTGCCGATAGGGGCCAAAGGGGAGATTCATATCGGTGGCAGTGGGTTGGCCAGAGGCTACCTGAAGCGTCCCGATCTCACCGCAGAACGTTTCGTCCCTGATCCTTTTGATCCGCAGGGAGGTGGGCGGTTATACCGTACGGGGGACCTGGGCCACTACCTGCCTGATGGCAACATTCAATATATCGGTCGAGTCGATCACCAGGTAAAGATTCGTGGATTTCGCATCGAGTTGGGTGAGATAGAGGCAGTCCTCAGTGGCCTGGACGACGTCAGCGATGTCGCCGTGCTGCTGCATGAGGAGGCCGATGGCGATAAAAAACTGCTGGCGTTCGCCGTTGCCTTGACGGGGCGTGAGTTGAACGCTGATCGCTTGCGCGAAGCCGCATCAAAAAAACTGCCGGAGTATATGGTGCCGGGAGTGTTTGTTCTTCTCGATGCGATGCCCATCACGGCCAACGGCAAGATAGATCGCAAACAGTTACCCATCCCCCAGGACCTGCGCGTCAATCGGCGCGACAGCTACATCGAGCCGAGTGGTGAAGTCGAGGTGGCGTTGGCCTTGTTTCTGGCCGAGTTGCTCAAGCTTGATCGGGTGGGAGCACAGGACAGTTTCTTTGACCTGGGTGGGCATTCCCTCCTGGCTATTCAGCTGTTGTCGAAGATCCGGGAAACCATGGGCCTGGATATTTCACTACTCGATTTTTTCAATGCGCCTACGGTCGCCGGGCTGGCACGCAAGATAGCAAAGGTCCAGACGCCAGCCAGGGAGCTACCGCCCATGATGGCAGTGCCTCGTGGAGAGTTGTTGCCCCTGTCTTTTGCGCAGGAAAGACTTTGGTTCCTGAGCCAGCTTGAACCCGAAAGCGGGGCGTACAACGTGCCCGTGACGTTGAGAATCACCGGCCCATTGGATACGCATGTCATGGAGCGGGCGCTGAATGCACTCGTAGCGCGCCATGAAATCCTGCGCACGCGTTTTGTGACACGAGAAGGCAAGCCACTGCAACATATCGAGTTGCCTGCGTGTGTGAGCCTGTCGGTCATTCGCCTGGAGCATCTGCCTGAGCAGGAGAGGGAGCGTTCGGCGTTGGCGCTGTGCCGTGAACAGGCCGCGCTACCTTTCACATTAACCGACGCAAGGTTGATCAGGGCGCACCTTTATCAGTTGTCGGCGCGGGTATTCATTTTCAACGTCACTCTCCATCACATCATTACCGATGGTTGGTCGCTCGGCGTCATGGTCCAGGAGCTGGGTGTGCTCTATCGGGCGTTTTGTAATGACACAGAGACCGGGCTTGCTGCGACAGAGCTGCAATATGCCGATTACGCGTCATGGCAGCGTGAATGGTTGCTGGGAGGGGAGCTGGATCATCAGCTGCAGTACTGGCGTGAGTCGCTGGCGAATGCACCTACGGCGCTCAATCTACCGACTTCCTTCCCGCGCCCGGCGAAACAGGGCTATCGCGGTGCCGTTCACGCTCATGTGCTGGATGCGCAATTGATCGACTCCCTCAATCGCCTCAGCCAAGCGCAGGGCGCAACGCTGTTCATGACCTTGATGAGCGCCTTCAGCGTGCTGCTTGCCCGCTACAGCGGACAGAACGACTTGTGTATCGGTTACCCGATCGCGAATCGTAGCGGCGAGAGTCTTTCGGGCATGCTGGGCTTGTTTGTCAACAGCCTGGTACTCCGTACTCAACTGGATCCGCAGCAACGGTTTACGGAGCTTTTGTCCATGACTCGGCAAAAGACTCTCGAGGGGTACATGCATCAGGATGTGCCTTTTGAAAAACTGGTCGATGCCTTGCAGCCTTCTCGCGCCTTGACGCGCTCACCGCTGTTCCAGGTCATGTTCGCGCTGCAGAACGTCTCACAGCAGATGCCTGAGATCGCGGGGCTGTCTTTTGACAGGCTCGATCTGGACATCGGCATCGCCAAGTTGGATCTCAACGTTACGGCCAGCGAGTCGTCGCTTGGTCTGGAAATGGGCTTCGAGTACAACACCGATCTGTTTGATGCTGATCACATCGCTCGTATGGCGATGCATTTCGAACAGCTCCTGCGAGTCGTCGTGGCGGCGCCGGAAACCCGCATTGGTGGTATTCAGTTTCTTGGCCGGCAAGAGCAAGTCAGGCAACGTGAGTGCTGGAACTCGACCGCAGTGGCCTATGATGACCGTGCAGAGAGCGCAGTGGCGTTGTTCGAGCAGCATGCCATCCGTACACCAAAGGCGATAGCCATCGAACTGGACAATGGTCAGCAGGTTTCCTATGAGGTCCTGAATGCCAAGGCGCAGGAGATTGCCGATTTCCTTCACTGTGCGGGTGTCGAGAAGGGGGCCATCGTAGGGCTCAGCGTCGAGCGTTCTTTCCTGCTCATTGCCGGTGTATTGGGGATCATGAAGGCCGGGGCGGTGTTGCTCCCGCTTGATCCTGGCTATCCCGTCGCTCGCACCAGGTATGCACTCACCCACGCCAGCGCCGCGATGGTCCTGACCCAGAAGCACCTGGTTGCTGAGTTGCCGGAAACCCCGGCCCGTCAGGTCTGTCTGGATGAGCCGTGGCCTTGCGCTGTGCAGGGGCAAGTAGAAACAGCTGTTCAACCGGCCGATCTCGCCTATGTGATATACACCTCCGGGTCCACCGGCAATCCTAAAGGTGTGATGGTGACGCAGGAGGGGCTGACAAATCTGCTGCTTGCAATGAAGGAGAAAACCGGCCTCGACCATCAAGGCGTGGTACTGGGGTTGACCTCCTTCTCCTTCGATATCGCTTATCTGGAAATGCTGCTGCCGCTTGTCTGCGGCGCTCGGCTGATTCAGCCTTCCTCGTCGAGGGTGGCTGACTTCCAGGCGTTGGCCAAACTGTTGAATCGCAGCGACCTGACCCTCGTGCAAGGAACGCCTGCCACGTGGCGAATGCTGCTGGAACAGAAGGTATGGCAGCGCCAGGCTTCATCGTTCTCGATCTTGTGTGGCGGCGAAGCGCTGCATGCTTCCCTGGCGGACGAACTGCTAAGCGCCGGTATTCGCGTCTACAACATGTATGGCCCGACCGAAACGACCATCTGGTCCTCGATGTATCAACTCACGTCTGATGAAACACTGCAGACGGTCCCCATTGGCTACCCTCTGGCCAACACGGCCATTTACATTACTGATGTCGAGATGAACCTTTTGCCTACAGGAGCAATTGGTGAGATTTACATTGGTGGTGTTGGGTTGGCACGGGGCTACCTGCATCGGCCGGATCTCACGGCCGAACGGTTTGTCCCTGATCCCCTCAGTACTCGGGGAGGAGAGCGGTTATACAAGACCGGTGATCTGGGTTTCCTTTCTGAAGAGGGTTGCCTCAACTTTGTGGGGCGCTCCGATCATCAGGTAAAAGTACGTGGGTTCCGCATCGAACTCGGCGAAATTGAATCGGTACTCAATGGGGCTCCCGGTGTCAGTGAGGCTGTGGTGCAGGTGCATACCCAAGAGGAGGGTGATGCACGGCTGATCGCTTACGTGGTTGTTGAAGAACAAGCACAGGTGAAAACCGCATTTCTGCGCCAGTACCTTGGCCAGCGGCTGCCGGACTATATGTTACCTGGGCTGTATGTCTACCTGGATAGTCTGCCCCTTACGCCTAACGGGAAAGTCAATCGCCTGGCGCTTGCTGCTTTGGAGCATCAAGTTCAGAGTGTCGAAGAAACACGTGCCATGCCCAACACCCAGACTGAAAAGCGCCTGGCCGGGATCTGGTCTCACGTGTTGAAGCGCGACGCCAGCAGTCTCAGTGAAAACTTCTTTGAGTCAGGTGGCCATTCGCTTTTGGCTGCTCAAATGATATCGAAGATACGTGAAGACTTTGAGATTGAGCTACCACTGCTGGCCTTGTTTGATAATCCGACACTGGGTGCACTGGCTCGCGCAATTGACGAACAGGACCAGGTGACGAGCGACGACGTTCCACTGTTGGTAAGCGATCTTTCCCGTCTTGAGGAACCGTTCGCCTTGACCTCTGTGCAACAGGCCTATTGGGTCGGGCGCCGTGAGTCGATGGTGATGGGTAATATCGCTACCCATGTTTATTCCGAGATCACCTTCCCTGAACTGGATGTGTCCCGGCTGAGCACTGCCTGGAACCGTGCGATTCAACGCCACCCGGCATTACGCAGTATTTTTCTGGCCAACGGGACTCAGCAGATCCTTCGCGACCCGGGTACCTACGAGATTGTGTACCAGGACCTGAGCGCCGCCGCCCCCCAGGAGTCGGCAAGACAGTCTGAGACATTGCGTGCCGCCATGTCCCATCAGGTATTCGAGCCTCACGTCTGGCCTTTATTTGAGCTCAAGGTGCTGCGAAGTGCGCAGGAATTCAGGTTGTTCGCCAGTATCGATGCGCTGATCATGGATGCCTGGAGCTACCAGATTCTCCTTGCGGATGTCGTTGCCAGCTATCAGGACTTGCAGGTTGAGCCTGAGCCGCTGTCGCTTTCTTTCAGGGACTACGTTTCATGGACGGAGAAAGTCAGGGAGACCTCCGGTTTCAGCAACGCCAAGCGTTACTGGCTGGACAGGCTCGCCACGTTGCCGGCCGCCCCCAATCTACCGTTACTGAAACGACCTGAAGAGGTCAGGAAACCGCAGTTCGAACGCCGTGACCGCTTCCTCAGTGCCGCACAATGGCAAGGCTTGCAGAAGCGTGGGCAGCAACTCAACGTCACGCCGACAGTGGTATTGCTCACCGCGTTTACTCAGGTGTTGTCGCGGTGGAGCGGTGATGAGACGTTTGCCCTTAACTTGACGTTATTCAATCGTCCACCTCTTCATCCCCAGATCAATCAGTTGGTCGGCGATTTTACATCGACGACGCTGCTTGAGGTCGGTGGCATGGCAGATGCCTTCGGTACCCGGGCCGTTGCCATGCAGAGGCAACTCTGGGCAGATCTGGAGCACGTTGCCTTCAGTGGACTGGATGTCATTCGTGCATTGGCCCAGCGCAGCTCTGATGGCAAGCCGGGCTTGATGCCGGTGGTCTTTACCAGCGCGATTGGTTTTGGCTCGGCGCAGGAGGGTGAGCTGGATGCCGATGGGCTGCTCGCAAAACTTGGAGCGGATGTCGACTATCAGATCAGCCAGACCCCTCAAGTATGGCTCGACCATACGGTACGCGAAGCGCAGGGGCGTCTGTATCTGTGTTGGGATGCCGTCGAGGAGCTTTTCCCTGACGGCATGCTCGATGCGATGTTCGAGGTGTATCTGGAGCTGCTGGAGAAACTGGCAAGCGATGAATCCGCTTGGCGAGTCCCTTTCGGCAATACATTACCTGCTGGCCAGCGGGCCACGCGTGAGCAGTTCAATGCGACGAGCGTCCCTCGTCAAGCCGCCACTCTTTCAGGGCTGTTTGTCGACTCCGTGGCTCGGCGTCCACACGCGCTGGCACTTATCGCGCCTGACAGGACGTTCACCTATGAGGAGCTTTATCAGGCTGCCGCGAGTGTCGCACAACAATTGATGCGCATCACCCAGGGGCGAAATGAACTGATCGCCGTAGGGCTGGAAAAGGGATGGGAGCAAGCAGTGGCCTGTCTGGGCATTCTGCTTGTTGGGGCTGCGTACGTCCCCATTGATCCTGATTTGCCGCAGCAGCGCCAATCCGCGCTATTTGTGCAGTCGGGTGTACGCCTGGTGATTGTGGGGGCACTGCCGATGGCGTCAGCGACAGTCAATGGCGAGCCGCAATTTCTGTCACTTTACGCGCTGCTTGAAGCATCTTCCGTGCAGGTACCGCTGATTGAGCCGAAGCAAGATGATCTGGCTTATGTCATTTTCACTTCCGGTTCTACCGGAACGCCCAAGGGTGTAGCCATTGACCACCAAGGGGCTTGCAATACCCTGGTCGATCTGAACAAGCGCTTTGGTGTTGATGAGCACGACAGAGTCTTTGGTCTCTCATCCTTGAGTTTCGATCTCTCGGTGTTCGATATATTCGGTACGTTGGCGGCCGGTGCAACGCTGGTTATTCCCGGGAAGAAAGCTACACACAATCCAAGCGAATGGTGCCGGCTGATTGTCGAACACGGAGTAACCATCTGGAACTCGGTGCCTGCGTTGATGGGGCTATTGATCGATTACGTCCACGACCGAAAACTCGACATATCCGCGAAGCTGCGCCTGGTCATGCTCAGTGGCGATTGGATTCCTCTGCCTCTCGTCGCTCAAGTGCACAACGCATTGCCATGCGCCGAGTTGATCAGTCTGGGGGGCGCGACGGAAGTGTCTATCTGGTCGGTGTTTTACCCGGTGGAGACGGTCCCGGATGGCTGGTTGAGCGTGCCATATGGTGGTCCGCTGGAGAACCAGTGCTGCTACATCCTTGATGAAAAAGGAAATGACTGCCCTGACTGGGTAACCGGCGAGCTCTACATCGGTGGACGTGGTGTAGCCAAGGCGTACTGGGGCGACGCCGTAAAAACAGCCAACAGCTTTATCCCTCACCCTAATACCGGAGAGCGGATTTACAAGACAGGCGATCTGGCCCGTTTCCGTCCTGAAGGGCTGATTGAGTTTATCGGCAGAAAAGATACCCAGGTCAAACTGCACGGTAACCGAATTGAGCTGGGGGAAATCGACGCTGCCGTTGCACCGTCGCTGGCCAGTCAGTGCATTACATGCCTGGAGAAGAGAGCAGGAAAAGTGGATGCTCTGGTCTCATATGTCGTCGCGCCGAAGGAGGCGAGCGGTATGGGGGGCGAAGGTGCAGCGAGTGAGCTGAAGGCGCGGATACGCAAGCATCTGTTTGCCACTTTGCCAAGCTACATGGTGCCCAAGGAAATCATCCTCATTGATCAGCTACCGCTGACGGGCAACGGGAAAGTGGATCGGCAGATGCTGGCCCGCAAGTACGACAGCGTGCTGGCCAGCGCCTCTGTGATTTCTGATGACAACGCCCCGGCCAGCGTGAGTTCGACGGCCCGGGATATTGCACAGATGGTGGCAGGCATCCTCGCCCTTGACAGCGTTGAGCCTGAGGAAAACTTGCTCGAGAAGGGAATGACCTCCCTCGAATTCATTCGAGTTTTCAACCTGATTGAGGAGCGCTACCAGGTACGCCCGGACATTGCCGAGCTCTATCGTGAGCCCAGGGTTTCAACGCTGGTCAGAAGTATCGAGAAGCATCAAGGGGTCGTCAGTCAAACGGTAAGCAGCTCCGATGAGCTCCTGGTACTTCCCGAACAGCGAGCGGCGTTCAAGGGCTCACGAAAATATCTGCGGGAGCAAGGGATTACTGGTGAAAAAACCTCGTTCCAGTATGGAACCGGCTTTACCGAGGCTACGCATATCCAACGCCTGATGCAGAGAAAGACGGCCAATGAGTTTGCCGATCGGCCGGTGGGGTTCGATGAGTTTATTTCCTTGCTCAACATGCTGTCTTTCGTTGAGCAGGGTGGAGCATTACGCGCACTTTATCCTTCCGCGGGTGGGCTCTATCCGGTGCAGGTTTACGTACAGATAGAAAGGGGGCGAGTCGCGGGCTTTGAAGAGGGCGCTTATTACTTCCACCCGATCAACAAGCAACTGGTCCGGTTGAGCCAAAGCACGCCGATCACGGCGCAAAATCATTATCCTGCGAATCAACTGATGGCGGCAGCCACCTCGTTCACGTTGTTCCTGGTGGCCGACTTGTCTGCGATCAGTCCCTTGTATGGCGATGCAAGCAGAGACATGAGCTTGATTGAGGCGGGAGCAATGCTGCAGTTGTTGATGACGGACTGTCAGAACTACGGAATCAACTTGAGGCCCATCGGCGGCGTTGTTTTTGATGGTGCCAGGGACGCATTGCAATTGTCTTCGCGGCATCTGCTGCTGCATACCATTCTGGCGGGGGCCTCGCCGCAGGCCGCTCATCAACTGTCCGATCCCGAGACCAGCGGGTACATACATCTGAGTATTTAAGGGCTGTACGGCAGCGCACGCCACGCATCCGAGTGAGGTTTCATACCGATGCGTGGTTCTGCGCGCCCCCTCAATTAAAGCTGGTATGTCCAAGAGCGTATTTGTTCGCGTGGATATCTCCAGGATGACTTCGCGCCTATCAGGCAGATCAGGAAGGATCGACGAATGGAAAACTTGCTTGAAAGCCTCTTTCACCTAGGTGTTGAGCTTCGCTCACAATCGGAAGAGCTCAATATTCGCTGTGAACAAGAAGGTGTTCTCAATCAATGGCTTCCGAAAATACGGCAGTATAAGAAGAGCATTATCAATTTCATCCCGGATGGGCATTGGGTAGGCCTGGACTTCTGGGAAGAAAGAAGAAAGAGCGGGATTGCAACGGTTTCACCCGTGACGTTTGCTCAAAGGCGCCTGTGGTTGATGCATGAAATGATGGGCGCCGATAGTGCGCCCTACAACGAGACCTCGATATTCTTGTGTCGGGAATCGCTGGATATCCCACGATTCAACCAGGCACTCAATGACGTCATAACAAGGCACAGTGCTTTACGTACCCGATTCGAGCAGGACGTTACCGAGCTCAACGCAGTAGTCGAAACAGGCGAGCAATATACGGTCGAGTTGGTCGACCTGCGTTTTGTACCTGGGCGTAAACGTCCATCCCTGAGAGGCCTGGTGCAGGAGCTGGCCAAGCGTCCTTTTGATTTGAATGTTGCTCCGTTGTTTCGGGTGAAGTTGTTTCGCCTGAAAGATAGTGCCTATCTCCTGTGTTTTGTGTTTCACCACATCATCACTGATCGGTGGTCGGGCAATATCATCGCCAGCGACCTAGTCACGGCTTATTTGCATCGCTGTCGGGGCGAGAAAGACTCCCCTTTGCCTTCTCTTCCCTTCAGTTTTATCGATTATGCGTACGAGGACGCCCAGGGCGGCGATCAAGCGCATCTGAAAGTGTGCACGGACTATTGGTCCGCAACACTTGCAGACTCGCCCGCTACATTGAGTTTGCCTTTGGATCGGGCACGGCCGCCGGTGCAAACCTATCAGGGCGCACGCCATCGCTTTGCTCTGAAACCTGAGACGGTTGATCGACTGGCCACACTGGGGGCACAGCATGGATGCTCAAGGTACATGTCGCTGCTGGCCATATTCGCGCTGTTTCTGTCCAAATATGCTTCGCAGAATGACGTGGTTATTGGTACCCCGGTTTCAGGTCGATCGAAGAAAGAATATGAGTCACTGGTAGGGCTGATGGTCAATACCGTCGCTTTACGTATAGAGCAGCATGACAACGACAGCTTCTATCAGTACCTCGAAAAGGTGCGTGAGGTCTGCCTGGGGGCCTTCGCTCATCAGGACTTGCCATTTGACGCCGTGGTCGATGCGGTACAACCGGCGCGATCCAAGAGTTATTCTCCGTTGTACCAAGTGATGTTCACCCATCAAGTGAACAATCGCTCGTCAGGTACGGAATCCGGATTCTTTGAAATGCTGGATTTCGATGCGCAACTGGCAAAGTTCGACTTGACGCTATCCATTGACGAAATGCCGGGCGCGGCCGTCTGCTTCTTCGAATACAACACGGATTTATTCGACGCAAGTACGATCGCCCGCTTTGCTGAGCACTTCAATAATCTTCTGCTGGACGCGATACAGCACCCGGAGAACCGTTGTTCGTCGCTGCGTTTAGAAGACCTCAATGCATCGCTTGGTCAGTTGGCCGACTGGAACATGACGGGTCGCGCCTATCCACAGGGAACCCTGGTCCATCAGCTTTTTGAACAGCAGGTGGAACGAACGCCTGATCAGGTCGCGGTAGCCAGCAAAGGTCAGCAATACACATACGCCGAGTTGAACGCGCGTGCCAATCAGTTGGCGCGCTACCTGCGGGCTCAAAGTGTCGGGCCCGACAGCCTGGTGGCGGTTTTCGTAGACCGTAGTGTTGACATGATGGTTGCGATTCTGGGGATATTGAAAGCCGGTGCCGCTTATTGCCCCGTGGATCCTGGCTACCCACTCGAGCGTATCGAGTACATGCTCGAAGATGCAGCCCCCAAGGTTGTATTGACTCAGGAAAAACATCGAGCAGCCTTGCCCGCATGCTTGGCACCCGTACTGGCGCTCGATACGCAATGGGCCTCTGTCGACCCGTACGCCCGCGATAATCTGAGCGACGTCTCTTCGCTCACTACTCCCGATCATCTGGCCTATGTCATCTACACCTCCGGTTCGACAGGAAATCCGAAAGGGGCAGGTGTTCACCATCAAGGTGTCGTGAACCTGCTGAGCTGGTATGCCAACGACTTCGCCTTGGACAATAACGATCGGTTCCTGATCGTGACCTCATTCAGTTTCGACCTGACTCAAAAGAACCTGTTCGCAAGCCTTCTCTGTGGAGGGAGGCTGTGTTTGAGCGAAGAGCCCTTCGATCCGGACGTTATCCTTGAGGAAGTGGAGTCCCTGAAAGTCACGACATTGAACCTGACACCCAGTGCCTTCTACGCTCTCGCAGAAGCGGATTCGCCAGCGGGCCAACTGTCGAGCCTGCGCCGGGTATTCCTGGGTGGGGAGCCGATCAATATGTCGCGCTTGTTGTTCTTGCGCGAGCGGTATCCCGAGCTGGAACTGATCAACTCTTACGGGCCAACAGAGTGTTCCGATGTTGTTGCGTTTTATCGCTTGAACTCGGACTGGAGTCGTTATTGCAACACGTTGCTGCCCATTGGTCAGCCGATTGCAAACACTCAACTCTATATCCTTAACTCACGGGGGCAATCACTGCCTATTGGCGTCAGTGGCGAGATTTTCGTGGGTGGTGTCGGTGTCGGGCGCGGCTACTTGAATCGGCCAGAACTGAATGAAGAGCGGTTCGTACCTGATCCTTTTCTCGGGCTGGCGGGTTCACGCCTATACAAAACAGGGGATCAGGGATTCCGCCGGGCTGACGGCACCCTAATTTACCAGGGACGCGACGATCATCAGGTGAAAATCAGAGGGTTTCGCATTGAACTGGGTGAAATCGAAGCGCAACTGGACAGTTCTCCTCATGTGAAAACGTCTGTGGTGATCGCCCGTGAGGATCATCAGGGTGATAAACGGCTGGTCGCCTACATCACCGCCAAGGAAGGTGAAACCGTTGAAATAGAGCCGTTGCGCACTTCAATAAAATCGACCCTTCCTGACTATATGCGGCCCTCGGCCTATGTTCTGCTGGAGGATATGCCGCTGACACCCAGCGGAAAACTCGACCGTCTGGCTCTTCCCGTTCCAGAGTTCTCGCATTTGCAGATGACCGCCTATGCGCCTCCAGTGGGGCCCCTGGAAATTGCACTGGCCGAAGTTTGGCAAGATATCCTGGGTATTGAAAAAGTAGGTCGTCACGACGACTTTTTCGAACTGGGTGGTCACTCGCTGCTGGCGATGCAGATGAACGGAAGGATTCGTCAGAAACTCAAGCATGAAGCCCGACTGAAGGATGTGTTTGAGTACGCGACGATTGAGCGTTTGGCGACTCGCCTTCGTGCGGTCACTCAGTCTTCCGAGCGGTCGATGGTTGCCATTTGCCGAGAGGATCCATTACCGCTTTCGTTCAGCCAGCAAAGAATGTGGGTCCTGAATCAATTTGATGGGTTAGGCAGTACTTATTCGATACCGGCTGCCGTGCTGATGAAAGGTCCGGTGCGATCGGAGGTTTTTTCGGCGGTGTTCGATACGCTTGTCGAGCGGCACGAAACCTTGCGCAGCGTCTTTCCATGTGTGGATGACACGCCTGTACAAGTGATCAAACAGGTGGTCAAAGGCTCGCTCAAGCACATCGACCTCAGTTCTGTGCCCGTTGTGGCGCGGGAAAGAGAGAGGCAACGCCTTCTCTCCAGTGAGGCGGCGGCGCCTTTTGATCTCGAGCGTGGCCCGCTCATCCGTGCCAGCCTGGTGCGTCTGGACGTGGACGAGCATTTGCTGTTGGTTACGATGCACCACATCGTTTCCGATGGCTGGTCGATGGGCGTACTTATCAACGAAGTGGCTTCGCTCTACCAGGCCTATGTGCAAGGCAAGCCATCCCCGTTACCCGAACTGCCGGTGCAATACGTTGACTTCGCCCACTGGCAACGGCAGTGGCTGGCAGGTGGGGTGCTGGCTGACCAGCTTGCCTACTGGACCCAGCGCCTGGCCGGTGCGCCAGTACTGTTGACGTTGCCCACGGACCGCCCGCGGCCGGCGATGCAGAGTTACCGTGGCGACAGCCTGACATTCAGCGTACCGGCCGCGGTCAGCGGTGGGTTGGCCGCACTGGGTAAAAAGGCCCATGGCACCTTGTTCATGGTGTTGACGGCAGCGTTCAACCTGCTGTTGTCACGCTACTCTGGCCAGAGCGACATCTGCCTGGGCACGGCGGTGGCCAACCGTACGCGGATCGAAACCGAGGCGCTGATCGGCTTCTTCACCAACACACTGGTCTTGCGGACGCAGGTCGATGAAACGGTGACGTTCGAGTCGCTGCTCGATGAAGTGCGCCAGACCACGCTGGATGCCTACGCCCATCAGGACGTGCCGTTCGAGCAACTGGTGGAGACACTCAAGCCGGTGCGTCATACCAGTCATTCGCCGTTGTTCCAGGTCATGCTGGTTTTGCAGAACGCGCCGCTGGGCAGCCTTCAATTGCCCGGCCTGGTTCTCGAACCGATGGAGATGCCGAGCACGACCGCGAAGTTCGATTTGCTGCTGGTGATGGAGGAGCGGGGCGGGGAGTTGCATGCCAGCCTTGAATACAACACCGATCTGTTCGATCGCAGCACGGTGCAACGGATGGCGCAGCATTTCACGCGTCTGCTGGAATCGGTGGTGGAGGCGCCCAACTGTCCTCTGCATGAACTGACGATGATTGATGAGGCGGAGTTGACCCGGGTCACGCTCGACTGGAACGACACCCAGGTTGATTACCCGGCGATGGCAACCTTGCAGCAGATGGTCGAAATGCAGGTGGCACGCACGCCGCAAGCCCCGGCCCTGGTATTTGAAGGGCAGGTGCTGACCTATGCGCAGCTCAATGGTCGGGCGAACCGGCTGGCCGGTTATTTGCGTGAACGAGGAGTGGGGCCTGATGTCCGGGTGGGCGTGTGCCTTGAGCGCTCACTGGAAATGGTGATTGTCCTGCTGGGGATCGTGAAGGCCGGTGGCGCGTACTTGCCGCTGGACCCTGGCTTTCCGACGCAACGCCTGGCGTACATGTTGGAAGATGCAGCACCGGCCCTGGTGCTGACCCAGGCCGCGAGCGCCGCCTGCTTGCCTGAGCACTACCCTCATACCTGGATCATCGAGGAGTCCGAGCTGGCAGGCTACAGTCTGGACAACCCGGTCACCGATACCGGTGCCCAGCACCTGGCCTATGTGATTTACACCTCCGGTTCCACAGGTCGGCCAAAAGGTGTGGCGGTGGAGCATGCCGGGATCGTCAACCGGTTGCAGTGGATGCAGGAGGCTTATCGGCTGGAAGCGACGGATCGGGTGTTGCAGAAAACGCCGTTCAGCTTTGATGTCTCGGTCTGGGAGTTCTTCTGGCCGTTGGCCTACGGTGCGACGCTAGTCGTCGCCAAGCCAGGTGGGCACCAGGATGTGGACTACCTGGCGCGGCTGATCGCACATGAAGCGATCACCACGCTGCACTTTGTTCCGCCGATGCTGGAGGTCTTTCTCACTACCGCGGACATGGCCGACTGCCGCTCGCTGAAGCAAGTGATGTGCAGCGGGCAAGCGTTGCCATTGGAGCTGCAGCAGCGGTTTTTTGAAGGTCTTCCCGACGCTGCCCTGCACAATTTGTATGGCCCGACCGAAGCGTCGGTGGACGTTACTTTCTGGACGTGCGACCCCGAGTACACGCAGGGCTGCGTGCCGATCGGACGACCGATCGCCAACACCCGGATCTATCTGCTGGATCAACAGATGAACCCGGTTCCCGCAGGCGTGGCGGGCGAACTGTACATTGGCGGGATCGGATTGGCGCGGGGCTATCTGGGGCGCGCCGACCTGACCGCCGCAGCCTTCGTGCCCGATCCTTTTGGCCCGGCGGGCGGGCGCTTGTACAAGACGGGCGACTTGGCTCGTTACCGTTCGGCGGGCGAGATCGAGTACCTGGGGCGTCTCGACCACCAGGTGAAGATCCATGGGCTACGTATCGAACTGGGGGAAATCGAGTCACGACTGGCGCGTTACCCAGGTATCCGAGAGGCGGTGGTGTTGGCGCAGGAAGATCGGCCGGGAGAAGGCCGGCTGGTGGCGTATTACACCCTGGTGAGCGGCGACGAAGCGATCGCGTTGGGCGACCTGCGCGAACACCTGGGCAGTGCACTGCCCAGCTACATGGTGCCGCACAGCTACCTGCTGCTGGCTGCGTTGCCGCTGAGCGCCAACGGCAAGCTTGATCGACGTGCGTTGCCGAAGGTAGCGAGTGGGGAAGAGGCACACCGGGCATACGAGGCACCGGTTGGCGAGGTGGAAGAGCAACTGGCGGCGCTGTGGGAAGAGATGTTGCACGTGGCGCCAGTAGGGCGTCATGACAATTTCTTTGATCTTGGCGGCCACTCGTTATTGGCGACCCAGTTGGTTTCCAGGATTCGGCGATCGTTCACTATTGAGTTGCCTTTACGCAACCTGTTTGAAATGCCGACAATCAAGAGCCTGGCCACGTACATTATCCAGGAACAACAGAGCAGTACTGGAGCCTTGCCAACGGTTACGTCGATAACGCGCAAGGAACCACTGCAATTATCCTTTGCACAGCAGCGTTTGTGGTTCATTGATCAGTTGTCGGCGGGTGATTCAACCTACAACATGACGGTGGCTCTTCAGTTATCCGGAGAGTTGGATCTCACTATCCTGGCCAGCATTTTCAACGAAATCATTCGTCGTCATGAAGTACTGCGCACCACCTTTACTACCTCTGACGGGCAGCCAAGCCTGCGTATTGCTGCAAGTCAGACGCTAGAGCTGATAATTACCGACCTGGCAGTCGACCCTCACGTCGATAAAAACCATTCGATTCAGCAAGAGCTACAGAGGGAAACACAGACTGGATTTGATCTGAGTAGCGGGCCACTCATGCGGGTGCGTTTGCTTCGCCTTGGCACCAACCAGTTTATTGCCGTGATAACGATGCACCACATCGTTTCCGATGGCTGGTCGATGGGTGTACTTATCAACGAAGTGGCTTCGCTCTACCAGGCCTATGTGCAAGGCAAGCCATCCCCGTTACCCGAACTGCCGGTGCAATACGTTGACTTCACCCACTGGCAACGGCAGTGGCTGGCAGGTGGGGTGCTGGCTGACCAGCTTGCCTACTGGACCCAGCGCCTGGCCGGTGCGCCAGTACTGTTGACGTTGCCCACGGACCGCCCGCGGCCGGCGATGCAGAGTTACCGTGGCGACAGCCTGACATTCAGCGTACCGGCCGCGGTCAGCGGTGGGTTGGCCGCACTGGGTAAAAAGGCCCATGGCACCTTGTTCATGGTGTTGACGGCAGCGTTCAACCTGCTGTTGTCACGCTACTCTGGCCAGAGCGACATCTGCCTGGGCACGGCGGTGGCCAACCGTACGCGGATCGAAACCGAGGCGCTGATCGGCTTCTTCACCAACACACTGGTCTTGCGGACGCAGGTCGATGAAACGGTGACGTTCGAGTCGCTGCTCGATGAAGTGCGCCAGACCACGCTGGATGCCTACGCCCATCAGGACGTGCCGTTCGAGCAACTGGTGGAGACACTCAAGCCGGTGCGTCATACCAGTCATTCGCCGTTGTTCCAGGTCATGCTGGTTTTGCAGAACGCGCCGCTGGGCAGCCTTCAATTGCCCGGCCTGGTTCTCGAACCGATGGAGATGCCGAGCACGACCGCGAAGTTCGATTTGCTGCTGGTGATGGAGGAGCGGGGCGGGGAGTTGCATGCCAGCCTTGAATACAACACCGATCTGTTCGATCGCAGCACGGTGCAACGGATGGCGCAGCATTTCACGCGTCTGCTGGAATCGGTGGTGGAGGCGCCCAACTGTCCTCTGCATGAACTGACGATGATTGATGAGGCGGAGTTGACCCGGGTCACGCTCGACTGGAACGACACCCAGGTTGATTACCCGGCGATGGCAACCTTGCAGCAGATGGTCGAAATGCAGGTGGCACGCACGCCGCAAGCCCCGGCCCTGGTATTTGAAGGGCAGGTGCTGACCTATGCGCAGCTCAATGGTCGGGCGAACCGGCTGGCCGGTTATTTGCGTGAACGAGGAGTGGGGCCTGATGTCCGGGTGGGCGTGTGCCTTGAGCGCTCACTGGAAATGGTGATTGTCCTGCTGGGGATCGTGAAGGCCGGTGGCGCGTACTTGCCGCTGGACCCTGGCTTTCCGACGCAACGCCTGGCGTACATGTTGGAAGATGCAGCACCGGCCCTGGTGCTGACCCAGGCCGCGAGCGCCGCCTGCTTGCCTGAGCACTACCCTCATACCTGGATCATCGAGGAGTCCGAGCTGGCAGGCTACAGTCTGGACAACCCGGTCACCGATACCGGTGCCCAGCACCTGGCCTATGTGATTTACACCTCCGGTTCCACAGGTCGGCCAAAAGGTGTGGCGGTGGAGCATGCCGGGATCGTCAACCGGTTGCAGTGGATGCAGGAGGCTTATCGGCTGGAAGCGACGGATCGGGTGTTGCAGAAAACGCCGTTCAGCTTTGATGTCTCGGTCTGGGAGTTCTTCTGGCCGTTGGCCTACGGTGCGACGCTAGTCGTCGCCAAGCCAGGTGGGCACCAGGATGTGGACTACCTGGCGCGGCTGATCGCACATGAAGCGATCACCACGCTGCACTTTGTTCCGCCGATGCTGGAGGTCTTTCTCACTACCGCGGACATGGCCGACTGCCGCTCGCTGAAGCAAGTGATGTGCAGCGGGCAAGCGTTGCCATTGGAGCTGCAGCAGCGGTTTTTTGAAGGTCTTCCCGACGCTGCCCTGCACAATTTGTATGGCCCGACCGAAGCGTCGGTGGACGTTACTTTCTGGACGTGCGACCCCGAGTACACGCAGGGCTGCGTGCCGATCGGACGACCGATCGCCAACACCCGGATCTATCTGCTGGATCAACAGATGAACCCGGTTCCCGCAGGCGTGGCGGGCGAACTGTACATTGGCGGGATCGGATTGGCGCGGGGCTATCTGGGGCGCGCCGACCTGACCGCCGCAGCCTTCGTGCCCGATCCTTTTGGCCCGGCGGGCGGGCGCTTGTACAAGACGGGCGACTTGGCTCGTTACCGTTCGGCGGGCGAGATCGAGTACCTGGGGCGTCTCGACCACCAGGTGAAGATCCATGGGCTACGTATCGAACTGGGGGAAATCGAGTCACGACTGGCGCGTTACCCAGGTATCCGAGAGGCGGTGGTGTTGGCGCAGGAAGATCGGCCGGGAGAAGGCCGGCTGGTGGCGTATTACACCCTGGTGAGCGGCGACGAAGCGATCGCGTTGGGCGACCTGCGCGAACACCTGGGCAGTGCACTGCCCAGCTACATGGTGCCGCACAGCTACCTGCTGCTGGCTGCGTTGCCGCTGAGCGCCAACGGCAAGCTTGATCGACGTGCGTTGCCGAAGGTAGCGAGTGGGGAAGAGGCACACCGGGCTTACGAGGCACCGGTTGGCGAGGTGGAAGAGCAACTGGCGGCGCTGTGGGAAGAGATGCTGCACGTGGCGCCAGTAGGGCGTCATGACAACTTCTTTGATCTTGGCGGCCACTCGTTATTGGTTGTCCAAATGATTTCCCGGATCAGGAAAACGTTTGAGGTGGAGCTACCGATCGCCGAAGTTTTCAAGTTGCCGGTTCTATCCGCGCTGTCCGATGTCATCTATCAGTCGTATCTCCAACAGTTCGACGCGTCTGAGCTGGAGCGTATCGCTGCCGAGTTTGATGGGTTGAGCGAAGCGGAGCTTCAACTGATGCTAGCCGAGAGCGATGACGATTTTGAAAGCCTCCAAGGCCAGACACTACCAGGAGAGAGTCAGTGAGTGATTTGCAAGGTATGGAAACCCGGCCATCGAACTTGGAATTGATCAAGCGTGAGCTGTTGATGAGACGGCTCAAGCAGCAACCAGCGCTTCGCGTACAGAAAGGCACCATGGCCCCGATACCGCGTGCGGACAGAACCCGGGGATGCGAGTTGTCGTGGGCCCAGGAGCGAATCTGGTTTCTGAGCCAGCTGGAAGGTGTGGGCGAGGCCTATCACATGACCTGCTTGTTAAGGCTCAGAGGAGTGCTCGATCATGGTGTTTTGCAAGCGGCACTCAACACACTGGTGGAGCGGCATGAGGCGCTGCGGACCACGTTTATCAGCGAGGAGGGGCGTCCTTTGCAGGTCACGCACCCTTCACAGAGTCTGCTGATCGATTATGTCGATTTGAGCGACCAAGGGCCGGACGTGGCTGATGCCCAGGCCCGCCAGCTCGCGCAGAAACTGTCCCGGCGGGCTTACTGTTTCGAGCAGGGGCCTTTGATTCGGTGCCAGCTTGTCTGCCTGACCGATGAACAGCACCTGCTCACGATAGCGATGCATCACATCATTTCGGACGGTTGGTCCCTCAATATTCTCATGAATGAGTTGGCGGCACTGTACAGCGCTTATTTGCAAGGTGCCGACAATCCCCTGAAGTCATTGGCGATACAGTACGGTGACTATGCGGTCTGGCAGAGAAGTGCCCTTTCAAGCGAGCTGTTGAACATTCAGTTGGATTACTGGAAGTCTCGCCTGGAGGGTGCGCCGGCGACCCTGGAACTGCCTGCGGACTTCCCTCGTCCAGCGATCCAATCGTTCACCGGTAATACGCACACAGTTGTCCTGGCCTCATCTGATCTTGAGAGGGCGAGGCAGTTAGGCAAAGACAAGGGATGGACTACGTTCATGATCATGTTGGCCACGCTTCAGCTTCTGCTGGCGCGCTGGTCGGGCCAGAACGATATTGTCGTGGGAACCGTGACTGCGGGGAGAAACCGATCTGAAACTGAGTCATTAGTCGGTTGCTTCATGAACTTTTTGCCCTTAAGGGGCAGCGTGGATTATGAACTCAGTGTGGAAGCGTTCTTGAGACAGACGCACGAACACGTGGTGACGGCTTTTACCTATCAGGAATGTCCATTCGAAAAAATCGTGGAGGCTATCAACCCGGTCAGGAATGTGGCTTACAACCCTCTGTTCAACGTGGGTTTTCTTCTCCAGAACTATCGCGATGCCGTCAGTTTTTCCCAGGGCAGCAACAATAAGGGTGGAGTTGGCGAACGCTCCCTGGTCGCCGAAATCGTCGATCTGCCTGTGGTGTCTTCACTCTTGGATTTACGTTTTGTGGCGACGGAAGAGGGCGACGGTATAAAGCTGAGCTGTGAGTACAACACGCAGTTGTTTGAAGAAAAGAGCATCAAGGACCTTCTGGGTGCCTATCAGCTGTTCTTCTCTCGATTGGTCTCGTCTTCAACGGTGCCGCTCGCCAGTTTCAAGCTTGGTGCGCCGCTGGTCGAGCAGGTCAAAGCGTCGAGAAAAAGAGAGAAGAAACTGCATGTCAACATCTCGTCCAGCTTCACTGCAGAATACATTCTCCCCGCTATCAAGTTCTGGAGCGACGCTCTGGGTTCGACGGCTGTCGTTAACTTTTCACCCTATAACCAAGTCATTCAGACACTGCTCAATCCTGCCGGGATATTTTCCAACGGTCTCGGTGACTTGAATGTCTGCTTGCTTCGCTTAGAAGATTGGCTGAATCAGGCGGACTTGAAATCCGCGACGGGGCCGTCCGTGGAAAGAATGACCGAGCAGTTGCAAAGCCATCTGCTGGAGTTTGTTCATGCGGTAAAAACATACGGTAGCCATAGCACGCGCCAGCTAATGCTTTTGTGCTGTCCATGTTCGGATGCAGTTAGGCAGGCCCCGCAACTGTATGAAGCCTTGGCGTCGGCTGAGCGGCATCTAAGTGAGCAGGTCTCATCGATGAGCAATGTGCATTGTATTCTCTCGTCTGCTTTGATTGCCCGCTGTCCGGCGCTCGAATGGAACGACAGCTATGCCGAGGAGTTGGGACATGTTCCATACACCAGTGAGGCGTTTGTCGTACTGGGTGAATCTATTCTGCGGCATTATCACGCGCTCAGTTATCCGCCGTATAAGGTGATTGTTCTAGATTGTGATAACACCCTGTGGAGCGGTGTGTGTGGCGAGGTGGGGGCAGAAGGTGTATTGCTTGACGAGCCAAGTGAAACGCTGCAGCGCTTCATGCGTGATCAGTTGGAACAAGGCATGCTGCTATGCCTATGCAGCAAGAATGTCGAGGAGGATGTGTGGGAGGTTTTCTCCAAACGCAAGGATTTTCCTTTGCAACGCGAACACTTTGTCGGCGCTCGAATAAATTGGCAGCCCAAGAGTGAAAATATCCTGAGCCTGGCGAGAGAACTGAACCTGGGAGTCGATAGCTTTATTTTTATAGATGACAACCCAGTAGAGAGCGCTGAGGTTCTGGCCAGCCTTCCCGACGTATTGACGTTGAATCTGCCTGCCGATCGCACGCAGACGGCAACCTTTCTGCAGGGCGCATGGGCTTTTGACAAAGTCCGTGTGACAGATGATGCCAAAGGTAGAGCGGCTCAATACGTGCTTAACAAAGAGCGGGATGCTTTGAGAAAAACGGCCTCGAACTTTCAGGAGTTTTTGGCGGGGCTTGAGATAAAAGTCAATCTCGGCGAAATGCGGGAAGAACAGCGACTACGCATTGCCGAGCTGACGCAGCGTACAAACCAATTCAACCTTTCTACTCGGCGGCGTAGCGTGGCCGAGATTGAAAATTTACAAAACGAAAAGGAGCTGACTTTTCTTACCGCTCAAGTTGAGGACCGTTTTGGCGACTATGGCTTGACCGGTGGCGTTTTCTATCGGGCGTGTGCCCCCGTGCTTGAATTAGATACGTTTCTCTTGAGCTGTCGAGTGTTGGGCAAGGGTGTCGAATATATTATTTTGAATAAATTGGCCACCCTCGCGCTTGAACAGGCTTGTCGATATATCATCGCGCCGTATCTACCCTCCGCAAAGAACGAACCTGTTCATAACTTCCTGATATCGTTGGGGGCGATAAGCTGCACGGGGCGTGATGGTGTTACACACTATTTTGTTATTGAAGCACGTGAGGCGCTGACGGCACGTTATGAAACCGGCTTGAGTCAGGAGGGGGGTGGTGACTTACCCACGCTGGTCGTTGCTGGCCACACCAGTCATCAGGATGCCAGGACGCGCGTGGAAAATTTGCGCAGAATTTCAGAGGCGTTCAGCGTGGCCGGAAGCGTCCTGAGTCACATCGAGAAAAACGAAGTCGCCCAAACCTCGTGCTCTCGTCAGGCGTTCGTTTGCGCATGCACGCCCATAGAAGTCGAAATGGAAAAAATATGGTGTCGCGTGCTGGGTATCGACCGAGTGAGTCGAGAGGATAATTTTTTTGAGATTGGCGGTCATTCCCTGCTGGTTATCAGGCTTTATCAATCGGTCCGTGACAAGTTCGGTGTAACCCTTCCCATGTCTACCATCTTTACGTCTCCCTCATTGAGAGCGTTTTCCAACTTGTTAGAGGCTCCTTCAATCACACATTCATTGCTGACGCCACTTGGCGGCATCGGCGAGCAGCGCATATTTTTCATTCATCCCGCAGGCGGTACGGTGTTTGGCTACAGGCCTTTGGCGCAGAGGCTGCCGCAGTCGATGAGTGCTTTCGCAATACAGTCCCCAGAGGTGGCGGGATACGACTTGGCCGATTACACCCTTGAAAGCCTGTGTGAGTGCTATGTGGAGGTGATCAATGAGTTTTACCCCGTAGGTAAGCTTCGGTTAGCGGGTTGGTCACTAGGTGGAAAAATTGCCTTTCGTATGGCGATGCTGTTCGAGTCGAGGGGACGGAAAGTGGAGTGGCTGGGCCTTTTGGACTCAGGCTTTGACACCGACTTTCATGACAGCCATGAAGCCTTCCTGGCCTCCGTTTTTCTGCACTTAAATGCGGACGATCTGATGCTAGATCCCGATTTGCGTGCTGTGCTGACGCGGGTCCAGGCGTTCGCGCGGACGATAGAGGGGGATTTTGAGCACGTTATTCGTGAAAATCCTGAATGGCTACTGGAGCATGGCGTGGCCGATCATCATTTGGAGTTCTTGCATCAGCAGTATCTTATTCAGCGTGCGCATGCCGCCTTGGACTCGCAATTCGAGCCTTATGCCATCAATGCTCCGTTGCATGTGATATGGGCGGCGGATTCGTTGCACTCGAAAGAGTCGACACCAATGGACTGGTTGTTGTGGACAAAAGAAAAGTCGGGCAGTACGCAAATGACTCTTCACGGTAGACACTCCAACGTAATCACTCTGCCAGAGAATATTGATTTGATAATAAAGTCTTGGACTTGATTGAATGGTAAGGAGCCGATAAACCTATCTACCCACGCCCTTTAAGCGGTGACATGGTGTCCACCATCAAAAGATGGTGGGCACTATCTTGGCTAGCTTTTGCGTGGGTCAGGAGTGGGTATTGAGCGTACGGTTATGGGTAGAATCCAATAGCGTAGCTTGGAATCACTCCTTCTTGACCCTTGATACACCCCAAAAACAAGACCAGAATTGAGTCCTTTCCTGCTCTGGCAAGAAAAGAAACCCCTTGGATTTCAATGGGTCGGACGCCAGATGTGAGTCTCGTTTCCCGCTCCAGATGTTGATCTACAGATGTCTACTGAGATCTGTAAGTCATTGAAAATAGAGGCTTTGGCCTCTTTTTTCGTTCCAGTGATTTCTACTGAAAACCACCCCCAGCCACGCTTTTTTTGTACATCAAAACGTACATCGAAATCCGGGCTCAGGATGTGCCAGTTTTCAGATAGATGATGCATTGCTGGAACCCGTACATCTCTCCTCAATCGATCGAGACGAGGAGATGTACATATGCCTTTGACTGATACGGCTGTTCGCCACGCAAAAAACCTCGGAAGAAATTACAGCCTCAAGGATATGGACGGCTTGCACCTATTCGTCAGTTCGACGGGTGCCAAGAGCTGGCATTTTCGTTTCACCTGGTTAGGCAAGCCGGCTCGCATCTCCTTGGGAATGTATCCGGAGTTGAGCCTTAAAGACGCTCGTTTTGCTCGCGACAATGCGCGTACCCAAGTCGCGAAGGGGATCGATCCTCGAGCCGCTCGAAGAGAGGATCGTCTCGCTGCCTTGGCTGCTGATGAGAATTCTTTTGCTGCAGTCTTTCTTGCCTGGCGAACCTTCAAGGCGGTTACATTGAAGCTCGGACGCCAAACCTCGCTTTCTCAGATTGATCGTATTTTTGCCAAAGACGTTTTGCCTTTGCTTGGGCCTCTACCTATTGCCGAGATTTCTCGTCAGCACTTGATCGAATTGCTGCGTAGGATTGAGAGTCGTCAGGCGTTCACTACCGCGGAAAAATGCCGGACCTGGCTCAACCAATTGTTCCGCTATGCCATGGTTGAAAAGGGACTGATGACCAATCCCTCAGCAGATCTCGATATTGTCGCCATTCCCAAGCCGCCAGTGACAAACAACCCTGGGAGGTATTGCGAACGGAGATAGAGCCATGTGCACCGTTGGTCTAAGGGGTTTCCACTCACCGTTCAAGCAGCAAATCCGGATACCTACCATCGTACTTTGCGATGGCTCATAACGCAGGATGCGATTGGTGTCGTTGAGGTCCGACTCACTAGAGTTGGCGCTGCACCGCGCCGTTGGTTGGCGTTTGGGGCGCCACAACAACAAGAACAAGGTATCGGCAGATGAGTGAGTCCAGATCCGGCACAGCGATCATCCCGTGCGCCAAGGGCAGGCTGTTTTTCCATGACCGTGCGAGGAGTTGGACATGCTCGTATTGAATCGCGTGCTCGGAAATCTGTCGGTTGGGGGTAAGCTATTGTTGGGTTTTGGCTTGGTGCTGCTGGTGACCCCGGGGGTCGCGCTCACGGCGTTTCGTTCCCTGGGTGTGCTGCAGCAGCGCGGTGAGCAATCGCGTCAGGAATCATCGATCCAGGCCCTGATCCTGCGTGCGCGTATCGACGAGAAAGCATTCGCCCTGGATCTCGCCCCGCAGCGCCTGGAGCAAGTCCGCGAGACGATCGGAAAACTGAATCAGCAACTCGATGATCACCCGACCAACAGCGCAACGCACGCCACCGTTCGCACGGCCGTCAGCGTTTACCTGGAGCAGTTCCTCGGCTATGCCGATTCGTTGCGTCGGGCTCGCGAAGCGCGACTGCGCATGCAGGCACTGGCGCAGACGGCTGGCGACAGTTTTACCCTGCTGTTTCTCGACCAACTGGATGCGCTTAACGCTCGGTTAGGGCAGGGGACGCCGCCGAGCAGCGATCAGATGGTGTTGCTTGAGCAGACGGCCGCGTTGCGGGATAAGCTCGCCAAGCTGCGCTACAGTGAGCTGGTGGCCGAAGTGGCCACGGCCTGGCTGACCCTGGCGGCTGACAACGAGCGCCTGCACCTGGCCCAGGAGACCTTGCGCAGCCAGCAGGCGACCTACGAATTGACCCAACGCAGCCACGCCTTGGGCGGCTCCTCCGGTCTTTCCGTGGCCCAGGCGCAAACCACCGTGGAGTCGGCGCGGGTCGACGCGGCGGCGTATGAAAGCCAGATCCTGCAGGATCGCAACGCATTGCGCCTGCTGGTGGGCAGCGACATTCCCGAAGAGTTGTTACCGGGCGCGTACCTGGAATCGGCCGCGGCGCTGGTGCAGGTGCCGGCAGAGCTGCCTTCCAGTCTGTTGCAACGACGCCCCGATGTGCTGGCCGCCGAGCACACGCTCAAGTCGGCCAATATCGACATCGGCGCCGCCCGTGCGGCGTTCTTTCCCAGCATCAGCTTGACCGCCAATGCCGGTTCCTCAAGTTCGGCCTTGTCCGGTCTCTTCAAGTCCGGCAGTGGTGCCTGGACGTTTGCCCCGAGCATCAGCCTGCCGATCTTCGATGCCGGCAGTATGTGGCAGTGAGTAAGCTCAGTTCCCACAGAGGATTTGTGGTGAACACTGAATCCATGAACCCCTGAGCCACCCTTGTGGGAGCGAGCTTGCTCGCGATAGCGTCAGCACATTCAACATCCCTGCCAGCTGATCCACCGCCATCGCGAGCAAGCTCAGCTCCCACAGGGGAATGGTGAACCATAGGAATTGGAAACTGGCTCAAGCCGCCGTCGATTTTTCCCGACAGTCACTCGCGGTGTCGCGGAATAGCCGAGGCGACATGCCGAACGTCGATTTGAAATGCCGGCTGAAGTGGGAGCTGCTGCCATAGCCCCAGGCGTAGGCGATCTCGGTGAGCGAGCGGTGGGCATGTTCCCGGTTGCGCAGGTCTTCGGCACAACGTGACAGGCGCCGCTGCCAGATGTATTCGCTGACACTGCACCCCAGTTCATCCTGGAAGGCGCGGTGCAGGCTGCGCACCGAGCACTGTTCGGCGTTGGCGATGCGTTCGATGGTCAGGTCGCGGTCGGCCAGGTGGCGCTCGATGTACGCCTTGAGGCGGTTTTGCTTGAAGAAGCGGAAGTCGTGTTCGAGTTGCTTTTCTTCCTGTTTGTTCTTCAGCGCGTTATCCAGCAGCCCGGTGATGCTGTCACCGATCAGCCCGGCCGAATGGTTGTTCAGCAAGGGGTATTGGTTGTAGGCATCGCTGATCAGGTGCATGAGCATCCGCCCCAGTCCATTGCGACCGTTAAGGTGCATGTCGGCGGTTTGCGCGAGCTGCCCGGATGCCCCCTGGAATAGCAGGATGAAGTGTTCGCAACCTTGCGTGCTGGTCACGTTGAAAGGTTTGCCGCAGTCCACCAGGAGCATTTCGTCAGGGGCCAGCACGCTGCTTTGCTGGCCCTGCTCGAAATGACTGACGCCAGCTACCTGCATGATCAACATGCGCGGCGTGTCGAGGGCGTCGATCGCTTTGCTCAGGTGGCGCGAATATCGATGGGCGCTGGCGGTCATTCGACAGAAACGCAACTGGCCCAGGTCCCCGTACTCCAGCCGACCCTGGAAGTTGCTGTCATGCAACGGGTCGATGAACGTCGATTCCAGCCGTTTTATATAGTCCGGCGTACGCCCCAGGTGATCGCTCATGAACTCTTTCCATTTCATCAGGCGGTCGGAGCGAACAACCTGATCGGTGGACACGCAGGCTAAATGGTTCATTTTTCGCCTCTATTTATTATTGTTTTCTGACGGATCGGGCAAAGGGGTCGATTTGCCCGATCCGGGTCTGATCAAGGGTGCCAAAGACTCAGAACGGGTAGTGATGGCCTCCGGGCTGCCAGGTCACCCAATGGGCACGGGTAAACTCATCCAGGGCATAGTGACCGTTGAAGCGACCGAGGCCGGAATTCTTTTCACCACCGAACGGGGCATTGGGTTGGTCATCGACGGTGATGTCGTTGATATGGGTCATGCCCGCCACAATGCCACGGGCGAAATTCAAGCCACGGGCCATGTCCCGGGTGAACACGGCGCTGGACAGGCCATACTCGCTGGCGTTCGCCAACGCCAATGCATGGGTTTCGTTTTCTGCGACCAGCAGCGGTAGCAGGGGGCCGAACGTTTCATCGCGGGCCAGTTCCTGATCGGCTGCTACTTCGCCGAACACGTGGGCCGGTAGCACCAGCCCGGATGCCGGACCGCCGCAAAGCGGCTTGAGGCCGGCACGCTGGGCACCATCGATTTTGCGCAGCAGGCCATCGAGCTGGCTCTGATTGACCACTGGCCCGATCACCGTATCCGCCAGGGCAGGGTCACCGGTCTTGAGGTTGCGCACGCGCTCTACTACCAGCGCCGCGAAATCGGCATACAGCGAGCGGTCGACGATCACCCGGTTGACGCTCATGCAGATTTGGCCCTGGTGCAGGAAACGCCCGACCACCGCAGCGTGCGCCGCAACTTCAATGTCGGCGTCATCCAGCACCACCAGCGGCGCGTTGCCGCCCAGTTCCAGGGCCACGCGCTTGATGTGTTTGCCTCCGGTGGCAATACGGCCGACATTGCGTCCCACATCCGTCGAACCGGTGAAGGAAATCAGGCTCGGCACCGGGTGCTCGACGAAGGCATCGCCGATTTCCGAGCCTGCGCCGACCACGACGTTGAGCGAACCCTCGGGGAAGCCGGCTTCTTCGAACAGGTGGGCAATCAGCAGGCCGCCGGTCACCGCTGTGTCGCTGGCGGGCTTGAGCACGATCGTGTTGCCCAGGGCGAGTGCCGGCACCACCGAGCGCATGCTCAGGTACAGCGGGAAATTCCATGGGCTGATCACGCCCACCACACCCAAGGGCTCACGGAAGACAAAACTCTGTTCGCCGGGCTTGTAGCTGGTCAGGATCCGACCTTCAACCTGCATCGGCATCGTCGTGCATTCACGCACCAGGTTCAGCGTGAATTGCCATTCCATGCTCGCCTTGATCCGGGTGCTGCCGGACTCGTGGATCAGCCAGTCGATGATCTCTTCACGGCGGTTCTGGATGACTTGGGCGAGCTTTTCAAGTTGTGCGCCGCGCTGGGTGGGGTGCAGCTGTGCCCACGCTGCCTGCGCCTGGTGTGCGGCCTGATAGGCGTCGTCGAGATCGGCAATCGAGGCCAGGGGCATCTCCAGCAATTGTTCGCCACTGAAGGGATTGCGGTCGTCCAGGCGGCGTGCGGAGCGCCCTGCACGCCAGGTGCCGTTGATGTATTGGTCGCCGTTGATGACGTAGGGTGCGAGCGGTTGAGTCGTCATGGTCTTTTACCTTTGGAGGCAGGTGGTCGCCTCGTTTAGAAATTAAGGTGCAAACGCCGATGGGGAAAACTGCTCAGCTCCTGATCCAGGCGCGGCCCCAGGAATTGAGTGTGTATTCCTCCTGTGCCCAGACACCGGGCTGGCGGGAGGCATCAGTGACTTCGAGCTCGGCCGAGAACTCCAGGCGGTTGCGATCGGCATCGACCACCATGAAGAACAGATTGTTGCCCGGCCCATGTCGGCCGGGGCCGAAGAAAATGGTGATGCGCTCCTTGGCGAAGCGATCACCCCAGTCGCGGATGTCATTCCATTCGTTGGTTTCGTAACAGTGGTGGTCCCACTCGTTTTTCGAACCGCGGAAAAACGCCAAGGTGTGGTGTTCGTCGCCCGAGCGCAGGAAGCACGTCGTGAGTTGGCCGGTCTGCTCGTCCACGACATTGTCCGAAACGGTAAAGCCCACCGTGTTGACGTAGAAATCAATCATGGCTTCCAGCTCCGTGGTCTGGAACACCACGTGTTGCAAGCGGCCGGGCATGCCTTGGCCTGAGGCCTGGAGAGCAGGGTGAGCGACGCCAAATATCGTTTGCCGGCCCTGGGGATCACGGATCAGGAAAGCCCCCGTTTCGAGCAGCGGCGAGTCGACCTCTTCGATGACGCAGCCGTTGCCGAGCAGGCGAACCCGCAGTGCTTGCAGTCGAGGCTGACTGCCCAGGTCGAACGCCGCCGCGAGCAGGCCGCTGTGGTCGGCGGGAGACACGAGCATGGCGCGTTGCGGGCCGCTGAGCATCCAGCTGCCATCGGCTTGCGCCTGGCTGTCCATGTCCAGCATCCGTCGATAGAAATCGATTTGCCGTTGCGCGTCCTTGCTCGCCAGGTGCAGGTAGCACAGGCGTGCAGGTGTGGAAGTCTGGAGTGTTTGCATAACCACCTCTGTGCTTGAAGGTTTAATGAAAGACGGGCGCGATGCTCGGCTCGATTGCGCTGCTGTGGGCCACGGTGATGCCGAACAGCGACTGCAACGATTCGGCGGCCCGGGTTTCGGTAGCCTTGTCGAAAATCGCGGCGATATAGCGATCCGGGCGCAGCAGCAGGAACGGGTGCGAATCGCCCAGCAGGGTTTTGAGCTGGCCTTCACGGTCCTGGAGCACCGTGCAGCCCGGGATCGATGGCATGGCCTGGACAGACGCGGGCAGGATCAGGATGCGTCTGGCTTCAAGGTGGCTCCAGAGGCCATGCTTGAGTTCATCGATACGCTGGCGGGTCGGGTCGCCGTATTGAATCAAGGCGAAGCCGGCGCCTATGGCGTCGTCGAGCAGGCGTTCCTGGCCGTGGGCGTCGGTGAGCATCGGTTGCGGGAACATCTGTCCGCAGGACAATGTGCCTGCTTGCCCCTCGGTCAGCACCAGGCCCCGAGTGAAGCGGGGTTTGGGCTTGAAGCGCATTTGCAGGAAATAATCGCGCAACGGCGGCAACAGGCCGATCAAGGCGAATGCCCCACTGATCAGGCGAGCGCGCAGGACGGTGGCAGGTGCCATGACCACGCCGAGGTTCAAGGCCAACTTGATCAATGCCCACGCATGATCACGACGCTCGCTTTCGTAGGACAGCAGTGCGCTTTCCGCCATTTTTCCCTTCAGCACGCCGACCAGCTTCCAGCCCAGGTTGTGGGCATCGCGAACGCCGCTGTTCATGCCTTGCCCGGCATAGGGCGGGGTCAGGTGCGCGGCGTCGCCGGCGAGAAACACCCGCTGCACCTGCCACTGCTCGGCGACCCGGGCGTGGAAGGTGTAGACCGTCTTGCGCACGATGGAAACCGGCGTGTCTCCCTTGAACGGGCGTAGCAATGCTTGCAGGCAGGTTTCGTCGAGCACCTGTTCGTCCGTTTCATCGGGCTTGAGCAGGAACTCGAATCGGCGCGTACGGTGAGGGCCGGGCACTTCCACCACCGGGCGCCTGGCGTCGCAATACACGCGGGTCTGCCAGAAGGGGTCGTCGTCCTGGTCGGTATCGACCACCAGCCAGCGCGAGGAGAAGCTCGAGCCGACCATCTCGATCCCGAGTTGCTTGCGCACCGGGCTACGGCCGCCGTCGCAGGCCACCAGGTAAGCCGCGTGGACTTCCATCAGTTGTCCTTCGGCGTCACGCACCAGTGCGCACACGCCGTGTTGGTCCTGGGTGAATTCCACCAAGTCGTGGCTGAACCGAGCCGTCAGGCTGGCAAAACGTTCGAGACCTGTCCTGAGGGTGTTTTCAAACAGCGGTTGGCGAAAGGCGTTGCGCTTGGGGAAGCCATACAGCTTGCCGGTCGGCTCGACCTTGCCGAAGCAGCGACCGCCGGGCCGGGTGAAGTAATGCACGCCGTAGCCGGGCACGACATCACGCAGCACGGCGGCATCGAGCCCGATGGCCTGCATGGTGCGCAAGGATTCGTCATCGATTGAAACCGCCCGCGGCTCGGTCACGGTGCCCGGCTTGCGGTCGATGATCAGGGTGTCCACATCGGCTTGGCCGAGCAGGTTGGCCAGGGTCAGTCCGGTGGGACCGGCGCCGATGATCAGGACCTGGGTGTTGATGCGTTTGAGGGTTGTCATTGTTATTCCCTTCCGGATGGCTCAGCCCAGTGGCTTGGCGCGGTTGGCGAGCGCAGCCATGCGTTGTGACAGATCCTGCGCCAGGGCAAGGATCTGCTGCCCTTGTGTCTCTTCCTGGGCACTGTCGCGTTCTCGCACCGGGCGCACGCAACTGATGCTGCCGACGACCTTGCCATCGCCGTCGAAAATCGGCGCGGCCAGACCATAGACGCCCGCGTCGACTTCACCTGCGCTGGCCACATAGCCTTGGCGACGCAGTTGCTGCAGCGAGCGACGAAACGCCTCCCAGGTCTGGCCAAGTTGACTGGCGCGCACTTCATCGGGGTGGTCGAGAAACAGTTGGCTGTGTTGGCGCGAGGTCATGTTGGCGAGGATCGCCTTGGACGTCGCACCCAGGAACAACGGCCTGGGCGAACCACGGGAGTAGCTGACCTCACTGAACAGGTCTCCGTGCTGGTGAATGCACACGACCTGGTCCTTGAACAGCCGGCAGATCAGCCACACCTGTTGTTCGCTCCACTGCGGGAAGCTGGGCTCAAGCGATTGTGCGGCGCGTACGAGGGGGTCGCTCAGGCGCAGCTGGCGGTCCCAGGTAATGATCCGCGCGCCGAGGGCATAACGCCCGGCTTCGACCTGGAACAACAGGTTGGCCTCGGCCAATTCGCGCACATAGCGGTAGATCGTCGAACGGGTAAAGCCCAAGGCGCCGCCCATGTCGTCCACCGCCCAGATCGGGCTCTGTTCGGTGAACAGGTCGAGTACCCGCAGCATGCGCTCCAGGCTCGAGCCTTTGCTGTCGCCATCCTGCTCGGGCAGGGCGTCAGGGGTGTGTAGGTTTTCCATGCTTATTGCTCGTCCACGATGCTGTTGCGCAGGGTGCCGATTCGAGCGATTTCGACCTCGACCTGATCGCCCGGCTTCATCCATACCGGCGGCTCGCGGAACGCACCGACGCCGCCGGTGGTGCCGGTGACAATCACGTCACCGGGAGCCAGTTCGGTGAAGGTGGAGCAGTATTCGATCAATTGGCGCACATCGAAAATCATGTCGCTGGTGCGGGTGTGCTGCATCACTTCGCCATTGAGGCGGGTGGTCAATTCCAGGTCCTGTGGATCGCCGATCTCGTCGCCGGTCACCAACCAGGGGCCGAAACCGCCGGTGTTCGGGAAGTTCTTGCCGGGGACGAACTGAATGGTGTGCTTCTGCCAGTCGCGGACACTGCCGTCGTTGTAACAGGCATAACCGGCGACGTAGTCCAGCGCGTCGGCATGCTTGACGTGGCGGGCCGCTTTACCGATCACCACCGCCAGCTCGCCCTCGAAATCAAGCTTGTGGGACGCGGTTGGGCGAACGATGGGTTGCAGGTGGGCGGTCTGACTGTCAGCGAAGCGGGTAAAGATCATGGGGTAGGTCGGCATCTCACGACCGGTTTCGCGCACATGAGTGGCGTAGTTGATGCCGATGCACAGCACTTTGCCCGGGTTCGGGATCACCGGCAGGAACGTCACGTCAGCCAAGGGGATACGCGGCAGGCTTGCCAGGCGCGCAGCGCTCAGTTCGTTCAGGCGGTTGTGGCCGATGGCCTGTTTGAGATCGCTGCCAAGGGTTGGCTTGAGCGATTCCAGGTCGATGATTTGATCACCTTCGACCACACCGTAGCTGCTACGGCCTTGGACAATAAAGCTTGCGAGTTTCATGGAGGCTCCTGGAGAGAGGGAGGGTGCAATGAGGGTTAATCTAGTCTTGCTATAAAATCCTGTAAAGCAGGATTTATACAAAAATCCTAAAATATGGAATTTATGTATTTTTTTGGCGAGGCTGTCCCTTTGGCGGACTTGGGGAGCAAAGGGAGGGGAGGCAGGCAGCCACCGCAGATGGCAGGGGCCGCGAGAGGTGCGCAAAAGGCTCTAAACCTGTGGGAGCGAGCTTGCTCGCGATGAGGTCTGCCAGTTCAATACTCATGTCACTGAACCGCCGCCATCGCGAGCAAGCTCGCTCCCACAGGGATTGTGCTTAATTGACGGGCATCAGGGCCCGATGCCAATCAATTGCTTGGTGCCCAGCAGCCATGCAGCGACATGCGCATCCGGAAGGGAATCCTGATCCGGGCAATGGGACCGCTGGCCATGTCACGGGTGTCCAGCACGACCAGTTCACTGCGCCCTTCGGCAATGAGGTTGAGCAGGGCAACCACGTAGCCATCGGCTTCCTCTGCATCCGCCGAGCGCGGTATGAAGATGGGTTCCTGGAAGCATCCGCTGTCGCCGGGAAACCAGGCGTCGGTGCGGCCTGTTTGCAGGTCCAGGTGCGTCAGCAGGTTGAAAAACTGGAAGGGTATCGGCCCATTCGCCGGGTTGTAAGGACGCTCAGGATCAAAGGCGAGCAGGAAACCATGCTGGTACTTTCGACCGATGTAGCGATCATCACACCGTGGAAACTCGCAGGGATATTCCGTCAGAGGCTGCGGTTGAACGTCCTCCTGCGCGCCATTCAGGTCGAAGGTCCAGCGCATCAGGCTGGCGGCCAGGGTTTCAGGCGGTGGTACGTAGCCGTCGGCCTGGGGGAAGAAGTAGAAGATATTCCCTCCGGTGACCGGCATGTCCACATACACCTTGCCGTCCTCATCGAACGCATTGAGCGTATGCCCCTGGAAACCGTCCTTGGGCCCCTTGAACCAACGCACGTCTTGCGCGCTACCGTTGCGCGGCACGATGGCGAACAGTTGAGGCAGGTCGGGTTGCCACTGGAAATGCGGACCGCCGTTTTTCATGCGCTCGACGTCCACCGTCAATGGAATCAACGGGAACACCACGTACCGTTCGGTCACCGCGAAATCGTGCACCATTGCCGCATAAGGGGCCTGGAACCAGATCTCGTGCAGCAGCTTTCCGTCCGGCGAGAGTTCGAAGTAGGCCAGGTCGGGCGTGCCGTCGCCTTTGGCCTCATAACTGCAGGCCAGCAGGTTGCCTGTCACCGGATCGAGCTTGGGGTGGGCGGTGAACGTCGCAGCTTTGATCTGCCCATCAAAGCTCCATTCGCCGAGGGTTTCCAGGGTTTCGAGATCCATCGCCCAAGGCAGGGCATCTTCCTTGAGCGCCAACAGGACGCCGTTGTGAGGGATAACGGTGGTGTTGGCGGTGGTGTTGTTTTTCGCCGCGAGGGGGTCATTGGTGTAGACGTTTCGATAGACGCCGTTGAGCGAACGCCCTTCACGGCGCTGGGCCAGCAGGCGATCGGTCTTCACGTAGCGGCGTCGCATCGAGACCTTGCCATTGGCAAAGTTGAAGCGGCTGACCACGCCGTCGCCGTTGAAGAAAATATCGTGACCCAGCATGGGGGGGTACTGCGGGTCTGGCGCCACCTGATAAAAAGTCCCACAGATCGAAGCGGGCAGGATGCCTTCGATCTCAAGATCGAACACCTCTGCTTCCACGCGGCTGGGCGTGTAGAGAGCGCCGGAAAATTCAGGGGTTTGAGGGAATGGAATACTCATCAGGCAATCTCGTCAATGTGCGGGTTCGTTCATGTTCAGGCCGTTTGCGGGGACATCGCCGGCCCGGATGGCTTCACGCCGCGGCGAAAGCGTGCAACGACCAGGCACGAGATCACCAAGGCTAGCAGATAGGCTGAGGCGGCCAGCCATCCGACCGCGCGGAAGTGTCCCTCGCCCACGACCAGTGCGGCGCCAAACGGGCCGAGTCCCTGGCCGATGAAAATCGCAGCGTTACCCAGGCCTGCCAGTCGACCGGAAGGGTCCAGTTCCGCCGCCATGGAAAGCAGGTAGGGCAGGCTGAAAAACCAGACCATATGGATCAGGCAGGCCGTGGTGATAAAGGCAACGGGGCTGGTGCCATAGACCATGATCAAGGTCGCCAGCAATGCCGTGCCGAAGCTCAACAGTTGCGGAAACAGCAGGCCCAGGCGCCGTCCGATCAGCCCGGCGAGCCCGGCGCCAAGGGCACCGGCAAGGATGCTGCCGCCGAGGATGCCGCCAATCTGCTGGGGCTCCAGGCCGATGCTCTTGCCGATGCGTTCCTGGTACACCCACAGGGCCGAGTGGCCGAAGAACAGCAGGGCAAACAGCAGGATCAACAGCATGGCGGTGAGACCGAATGGCTGGGTCGAGCCATTGGCCGCGCGATGGGTGTCCGGGTAGCGCTTGGGCACTCTCCAGCAACCCAGCGCCGCTAGCACGCTGGTGATCGCCAACAGGGAAAACGCCCCATTCACGCCAAATGTTTGAAGGACCAGCGGCATGGAGGTCACCAGCAGCATGCCCCACAGCAGGTTGCCGATGTTGATGACGGCGAAGGTCGCATCCTTGGACGTGCGCAGCGCTGCGGTGGCATAGACCACCGCCATGACCGCGCCGCCGCTGGCGCCGCAGATCATCCTGGAAATGACCAGCCCGGTCTGACTGTGCAGTTGTGTACTGGCCAGGTTACCCAATGCCAGGATCAACAAGGCCACCAGGGCGAAGCGGCGCCGGTCGACGCTCGCCATGAACAGGGCGCAGACCCCGCAGGCGATGGCCATCGCCATGAGTTCCGCGGCGAAGATCGCGCCGATTGCATTGAGTGGCAGGCCGAGCTGGTCGATCAAGGCACCGCCCAGGATCGGCTGGATCTGCAGCGTCCCCAGGGAAATGACCATCATCAGGCAGATGGCGCCCAGTGATTTTTTGCTGTCGATGGAGTCGAGTGCGTTCATGAAGCATCACCTCAAGTAAAGAGCCCGCTCATGCGTGAGCCGGCCTACACGTCAATCAGAACTTGTGAACGTAGCGAACCTGCACCTGGTAATCCGCTCGGGAGCGATTCTCGACGCCGGTTTCTTTATAGGTGTTGAGCCAGAAGGCTTTGTCTTCGGTGATTTTCCAGAACAGGCCCGGGCCAAAACCCAGCACCTTTTCCCGGGAGTCGGTCAGGGTGTTGCCGTTGACCTTGTCATCCGAAATCTGCCGGAAGTAGTAGCCGTTGATGCCGACCGAGACCTTCGGGAACACTTCGTACGAGGCGGTGAAGTTGGCCCATGCCGACTGTCCTGACTGGGTGTCGCGCACCGCTTGCCCTTCAAAGAACTGCTGCGAACTGCTCGCCGGATCGTCGTTCTTGAAGTTGTACAGATAGTTCAGTCTCCAACTCACTTCCCAACGGGGTGCCGGCATCCAGGTCGCTGCCCAGTAGGGGTTCAGGGAGAAGTGGTTGGAGCCAGGGTTCATGTCTTTGTCTTTGTCGTACTTGCCCGTGGGCAGGATGGTGTCGAAGGCCATGCGCTGCACGAAAACCGGCCGGCCGCTGGCGTCGACGATCGGATCGAACTGGACCTGTGGCCCCACCGTGACATCGCTCAGGCCGGTAGCGTTGTCCTTGAGCTTGGCACCGTTGTCACCAAAGTCGCCGTCCAGGGAGACGACGGGGACCAGCAGGCTCCAGCCCAGGTGTGCCCCACCCGCGAAAGTGTCGGGTGAGTAGTAGCTCAGCTGATTGATCATCGTGATGACGTTGATCTTCGGGTCATCGAAGGCGCCGTTTTTCTTGCCGCCGTTGGTCCTGATGCTGCTGGCGGTGCTGAACTTCAGGTAGGTCTGGTGAGTCAGCCCGGGTGGCCCCGCAAACCCGTCGTAGAAGCTGGTGCCGCCCAGGTTGATACCGCTGGGTTGGCTTACGGAAGGTGGAGGAGGGCCGTCGGCTGCATGGGCGGCAAATGACGCGAAGCTGAGTGCCAGGCACGCTGGCAGGGATTTGGTCAGGCTCATTGAAGTGGCTCTATTCTTGGAATTGTGAGCGGGGGAATGTCCCCTGGCACTTCGACTTTAAGTCCCGGTGGTGGGTGATGCTTGAGCGCAACGGCCAGAGTTGACTGAGCGTGCCATGATAGGGGCGATGACGCTCAACGCGCACTATGCTGCGGCCATCGGCGAGTTGAAACTGGCTTGAGGTAGAACCCAGTAGCGTGTCTTGGATTAATCCCTTTCTTTCTCTTGATACAGCCAAAAAACAAGTCCAGGATTAAGTCTTTTCCTGCCTCGGCAAGAAAATAAAACCCTTAAATTTCAATGAGTCGGACACAAGATACGAGTCTCGTTTCCCGCTCCAATTATTGTTCTACAGGCTTCTATTGAAGTCTGCAGAAACTGAAAAAAGAGGCTTCGGCCTCTTTTTTCGTTCCAGTAAGTTCTTCTCGGAAGTACTAGCAGCCACGGTTTTTAGTACATTGTTTAGTACATTAATCCGGCGCTTGGTAGATCACTTTTTCGTGGGACTCGCCTCTCTGGAAACCGTACAAATCTCCTCTATTCAAACGAGACGGAGATTGTCCGATGGCTCTCACCGATACGGCAGTCCGGCACGCCAAACCCCGCGCCAAGGACTACACCCTCCCCGACTACAACAGCCTCGCCCTTTTCGTGAATACGAAAGGCGCCAAGTGCTGGCACTTCCGCTTTTCCTGGGCGGATAAGCAACCCCGTATTTCTCTCGGTACCTATCCTGAAATTGGCTTGCGAGATGCTCGCGCTCTGCGTGATGTTGCGAGGGGTATCGATCCACGCGCTCATCGGCGGCAGGCGTGTAATGCCAGCGCCTGACCGCGCAAAATACCTAAGGAGCAGTCTTTCAGCGTCGACGTGACTCAATACGTCGAGTCTGAGGGTGCGCTGGAGGTGGTGTGCAGATTGAACGTCGTGGTGCGCTGACGGCGGCGGAGAAGTGTCGAATTTGGTTAATCAACTTTCCGGTACGTCATCGTCGAGGGAGGGCTCGAGACCAATCCGGCCGCCGACACTCGATACAAACCATCCGAACTGGATCGTGGGATTTATCCGCCGTGCCAACGATGCGTGCTGGCTTTGGAGTGCATGTGGTAGCAGACGGGGATACTGGGGCAACGCTTGATCAGCGTGGGTCTTGGGTCCTGAGCTTGGCCAAGCCCTGAAAATACGCACGCCAGAACTCGACCGCTTCTTGCGCTGTTTCCCGGTGTTTCACGCATTCGATCTCGAAAACATCCGTGCCTGCAGTGGTGTGGTTTCTCGCCAGACGCGTAATGCCGGGTCAGGTGTTTCCTGTATGCGCTGCAGCAAACTGCTTTCGCGATCCTTGATTTCGTCGAGCACGTAGTCGACGAACAGGCAGTAATTTTTTAGCGTGCAGACGCCAAAAATATGAAAACGATCCGTGTTGGGAGTGCTCACGAATGTCATCCTTTTCCATGGTGGTAACGTGCCTTACACCGACTGGCGCGTAGATCGTTAGCCTAATACCGATCTGGAAAATTGCGATTGCGAATGTTTTCTTGAGGGGGGGGAAGTCAGCTTTTAATCTACGAAACTGGTGGGGCAGAGCCCCGTCGGGGGGAAGCCTGTCTGGTCGGTCAGTATCCGGCTGGCCGTCCGTCCTTCATTTGTAAAGTATTCGAATCTGGATTTGACAGGTCATCTCTTCCTACTAGGCTGGTACCGGTATTCTGTAGGAAGAGGTCCAGACCTGCAGGCGCAAGCGAGAAAATACGATCTCAAGTGGTGCGAGTCTACAATGGCGCAAGGCTGCATCATTGTCGCTGGCAAGCCTCAGGCACTCACTGGTAAAGGGAATTACTGTGTTCAGGAACACGGATGTGTTGGTCTTGCTCCTCACTGAATCTACATTGAACAGCCCAAATTCTTGCCACCGCAGGAAGGCCGAGGGCTGCTTTCCGCTTTTCTCTCTCACGGGCAGGCGCCTGTGAGTTTGTCACAAGCGTCCCTTCGAGGACGGTTAGCTTGCGCAGCAACGCGCCCCTCAATCATTAGCTGCACAAAAAACCCGAACAATCCCCCGGTAATCGACTGAAGGCTCGCACGGCAAGACGCTTACATGAGCGTGCCGCGCTGACGGGTGACACGGATCAAAAGTCGCCGATGACGTCGGCCCAACTTGACAGGGAAGTCGCGCAGTGTCAGACAACCACTCAACGAATGACGGTGCACAGAGCACTACGCCCGCAGCTCAGCTCGGTGATCGTCTCCAGGAACGCGCGATCATTGCCGGCTGGAACGATACCCACCACGAATACCCGCTGGACCAGTGCCTACAGCAGCTGATCGAGCAACAGGTGGAACGCAGCCCTGACGCCGTGGCGGTGCGCTTCGACGATCAAAGCCTGAGTTTTTGCCAGTTGAATCGCCGAGCCAATCGCTTGGCCCGTTACCTGCGCGAACTCGGCATCGGCCCCGACAGCCTGGTCGGCGTGCAGATGGAGCGTTCGCTTGAGCTGATGATCGCGCTGCTCGCCATCCTCAAGGCCGGTGGCGCCTACCTGCCGCTGGACCCGGGTTACCCCGAGGAGCGGCTGGCCCTGATCATCGACGACGCCTCGGTCACCGTGGTGCTGACGCAGCAGCGTTTTGAGCTGCGCCTCAAGGCCCATGACGTTGCAGTGCTGTGCCTGGACGATCCCGCGAACGAAGTGCTGCACGAAAACGACGCCAATCCCGCGTCCATCAATCGCCCTGATGATCTCGCCTACGTGATCTACACCTCGGGCTCAACCGGTCGGCCCAAAGGCTGCATGTTGCCGCACAAGGCGATCTGCAACCGGCTGCTGTGGATGCAGCGCCATTACGCCGTGGGGCCGGCTGACCGGATCCTGCAGAAGACGCCTTACACTTTTGATGTGTCGGTCTGGGAGCTGTTTCTGCCGTTGCTCAGCGGTGCCTGTCTGGTCATGGCGAGGCCGGAAGGCCACAAAGACGCCCACTATCTGGTGGACATCATCAAGGCGCAGCGGATCACCATCTGCCACTTCGTGCCATCCATGTTGCGCTTCTTCCTCAAGCACCCGGCGGTTGGCGAATGCCGGTCACTGAGCAAGGTGTTTGTCAGCGGCGAAGCACTGACCCACGACCTGCTGCTGCAGTGTCGCGCGCTGCTGAGCGCGCAATTGCACAACCTCTATGGCCCGACCGAGGCGGCGGTGGACGTCACCTGGTGGCTCGCCGAACCGCGCGAGGACCAGCGCGTGCCGATCGGCCGGCCCATCGACAATATTCAAATCCACATCCTCGATGCCGGGTCCAATCCGGTGCCGATAGGCCAGACCGGCGAGCTGTGCATTGGCGGCGTCGGCCTGGCTCGGGGTTATCTCAATCGGCCCGAGCTGACGGCTGAGAAATTCGTCCACGATCCGTTCTCCACTGAACCCCACGCCCGGCTTTACCGCACCGGTGATGAGGCACGTTTCCTCGACAATGGCGAGATCGAAGTGCTGGGGCGTTTCGACTCGCAGGTCAAACTGCGGGGTTTTCGCATCGAGCTGGGCGAGATCGAAAACACCCTCAAAAGCCATCCGTTGATCAGCGATGCGGTGGTGCTGGTCAAGGATCCCGGCTCTGAAGATCCCAAACTGGTGGCCTATGTCGTCGCCGAGGGACTGGATAAAAAGGCGATACGCGACTTCGTAAAATCCCGTCTGCCCGAGTACATGACGCCGAATCTGGTTCATTTCGTCGAGCAGATCCCGGTCACGCCCCATGGCAAGGCGGATCGTCAGGCGCTGCTGGCCGGTGACGGCCTCTCGCCAGGCAGTTCCCAGGCTCCAGCCGTGGATCCCCAGGCACTGACCGCCTGGCTGCAACACTATTTTATCGAGGCGCTCGGCATCAATGAGCTGGCGGTTGACGATGATCTTTTTGATCAGGGCGCAACCTCCTTTACCCTAGTGCAAGCGGTCCACAGCATCCATCAGCAGTACCAGGTGACGCTGCCGGTCGAGATGTTCCTTGAGCAACCGACCATTGCCGCCGTCACGGCCTTTATTCTCGAGGCCAAGGGCGTTACACCCGAGCAGGCGCCGCTGGTGGAGGCCGCGCCGCCGCCACAGCCAACCGCCCATGAGTTGATTCGGCTGGAGACGGTGCGCTTTGATTCGCGCGCTTATCAGCGAACCGACGACGCTTCACCCGCCAGCCTTGAACGGCTGGGTTGCCTGCTCTCGTTATTGCGCGAAGTGACGCTGGAGGGCGAGGGCAAATACCTCTATTCATCGGCTGGCGGCCTCAACGCCATCCAGTGTTATGTGTATGTCGCCGAGGGGCGGATCGGGGGGCTGCCGGGCGGCGCCTGGTACTACCAGCCACGGCTCAACCGTCTGTTACCCGTCAGTGTGCCGGCCATTCTGGACTCGCAGGCCCTGCGTGCGGAGCAGCGCGCGCAACTGGCCGAAGCCGGTTTTGCGCTGTTTCTGGTCGCCGAAACCGCGGCCATCACGCCGCTCTACAACCATGCCGCCCCGTCACTGCTGGTGCTTGAAGCGGGTTATATCGAGCAACTGTTGCTGTCGCGCCAGGCGGACTTCGACATCGCGTTGACACCGGCCTATGACGTGGACGTCGCGGCGGTGGTCGCGCTGTTCAAGTTGCAGCCGAGCCACCGTTTGCTGCATTGCCTGATCGAGGGCGACTCACCGGCTGTTCTGACTGGGCAGCCCGGCCACTTGTTCGCTGAGTTCCTGGCAGAAAACAACAACGGTTTTGACCTGCCGGGCAAGGAGGCGCTGGAGCAACTGCACCGCCAACAACGCCAGATTCGCCATGATCTGCCGGAGCAGGGTGACAGCGTCATCGAACTGCCCACTGCCCCGGTCAGCGCCGATGCACTGCGACTGCGGGCCGCCAAGCGACAGTACGGAGGCGAGCCACTGAGCGTGGCGCAGTTGAGCCGGTTGTTGAGTCTGTTGAAAGCCGGGCAGGGCAGCGGTTATTTGTACAACGCCGACGCCGCACTGGACCTGAAGATCTACCTGCACCTGGCCGGGCCGACCACCGGGCACGGCGAGGCACAATGTCCGCCTCCCGGCATTTACCGCTACCATCGCGACAGCCATAGCCTGAGTCGCATTGGCGAAGGCGATCCACTGGCGTTCAATGGCAGCTACACACCGTTCAACCGCAAACACGCGCAGCAGGCCCGGTTGCGGATCTTCATCATCGCCGGTCGCTCACCGGCTTACGGCGGTGAAAGTCGTTATTTCAACCTCCTCCAGGCCGGACGAATCGGCCAGTTGCTGTTGGAGAAACAGGCTGAGTTCGGCATCGGGCTGTGCCCAATCGGCTCGATGTACTTCGACAGAATTCGCGGCGCTTTTGACCTGGATGAGGGCGACGAACTGCTGCACAGTTTCGTTGGCGGCACCGTCACGCAGTTGCTTCCGGTGGGCTGGCCACGGCTGGAGCTCCACAGTGGCAGCCGTAGCGCCTCTGTGTATGCGAATGACGGCGCGCTGGCGATCATCGGCATCAGCGGTCGCTATCCCGGAGCCGCCAATCCGCAAGAGTTGTGGCAAAACCTCAGCACTGGCCGCTCGGCGATCAATACCGTCAGCCGCGAATCGCTGCTGTATGGCGACGACGTCAGCGCGGATTCGCCACAATGGGCGGTCGGCGCGCTGGCCGGCAAGCAACTGTTTGATCCGCTGCTGTTCAAGATCACTCCCGCCGAGGCGAAGACCCTGGATCCTCAGGAACGCCTGTTCCTGCAAACGGTCTGGCATTGCCTGGAAAACAGCGGTTATACCGCCGCCGGTTTGCGGCGCAGGGCCGAGCGGGTCGGTGTATTTGTCGGCGCGATGTGGGGCGATTACCAGCACCACCAGCCCGGCGAACAAGGCGAGCGAACCACCTCGTTCCTCTCGGCGATTGCCAACCGTGTGTCGTTCTTCAACGACTTCAATGGCCCCAGCGTTGCATTCGACACCTCATGTTCGTCAGCGATGACGGCCCTGCATTTTGCATGCAGCAGTATTCGCCAGGGTGAATGTCAGGCGGCGATTGTCGGCGGCGTGAATCTGATCAGTCATCCTTCACACCTTGAGCTGCTGACGTCGCTTGCGCTGTTGTCCGGCGACGGCCAGTCGCACCCGTTCGGCCTTAACGCCAACGGCTGGGTGGCGGGCGAAGGCGTTGGCGCGTTGTTGATCCGGCCACTTGAAGACGCCAGGCGCGACGGTGATCAGATCCTCGGTGTCATCCGCACCACCGCTATCAGCCATAGCGGCAAGACATTTCGCTACGGCACCCCGAGCGCCGACAGTCAGGCCGCGTCGATGCGCCGGGTGCTGCAACAGGCGGGGCTGCCTGCCGAGGCGATTGGCTACGTGGAAGCCGCAGCGCCTGGCGCCAGTCTGGCGGACGGGGCCGAGTTTGCGGCGATCAACAAAGTCTTCGGCAGCCGCCTCGGTGATCTGCCGCTGAAAGTCGGGTCGATCAAGGCCAATATCGGCCACCTCGAATCGGCGTCGGCATTGTCGCAGATCACCAAGGTATTGATGCAGTTCAAACACCGACAAATAGCGCCGACTCTCGGCTGCAATCCGTTGAGTCCACTTGTGGGACTTGAGAACAGCAACCTTGCCATCGCCGACACGTTGAGTGAGTGGCAAGGGCCGCAACGTGCATTGATCAACGCCTTCGGCGCCAGCGGCTCCGGTGGTCACCTGATCCTTGATGCGCCGCCACCACAGGCCGCAACGACGCAGGCCGTCGGGCCCTGGCTGTTTCCCTTTACCGCCGCTAGCCGCGCGCAGCTTGAACAAGTGGTGACGGCTTTTGCCGACGATCTGCAGGCAGGACGCCTGGGCGACGCCAGCCTCGGCGATATCAGCTACACCCTCTGTGTCGGCCGGGTCCCGCTCGGCCATCGTCTGGTGCTGGTGGCCGACACCGAAGCCGAGCTGCTGACGTTACTCAAGGCCGAGCATAGCCAGTCAGCGCTGCGTGGCACCCTCGCCAGAGAGGCGCAACCGGCTGCTCTCGAACTGGACTTGCGCGGCCTCGACCGCCACGCCCTGAACGCTATCGCCAGCCGCTGGGTCGTCGGCGAGAGCGATCTGGCCGAGATTGCCCGGCATGACTCTCGGCGAGTGGCGTTGGCGCCATACCCCTTTGCAGCCGTCGACTGTCATATCGTGGCTTGTGCCGGAGACGAATCTGCACAGCCGCCAGCGCGAGATGACACGCTGCAAACGGCGCTTGAGGGCTATCTCAAGCAGCACTTTTCCAGGGTGTCGGCAATTCCCGAGAACAGCATCGACAGTCTCGAAAGCTTTGATCGCTACGGCTTGACCTCGCTGATGATCACCTCGCTCAACCAGCGGCTGGCAGAAGCGTTTGGCGAGTTGTCCAGCACGCTGTTCTTCGAGCACCAGAGTATCAGCGCACTGGCGACCTGGTTTGCTGCCGAACATCCATCGCGCAGCCGCCAAATACTGGGGATTCAGGCGCCCGCCAAACAAGCCGCCCAGTCCGCCAGAGCAGCACAACGTCCTGAAACAAACCGACGCCAGGGGCGCGACGAACCGATTGCGATCATCGGCCTGGCCGGGCGCTTTCCCGGTGCACCGGATGTCGACAGTTTTTGGGACAACCTGAAAAATGCAGTCGACAGCATCAGCGAGATCCCCGCCGAGCGTTGGCAGCACCATCATTACTACAGCCGCGACCGTAGCCTCAAAGGCAAGATCAACACCAAGTGGGGCGGCTTCATCGACGGCGTCGACCGCTTCGATCCACTGTTTTTCAACATTTCGCCGCGCGACGCCGAACGCATGGATCCGCAGGAACGGATCTTCCTCGAAACCGCCTGGCATACCCTCGAAGACGCGGGCTACGATCGGGCCGCACTGCAACGTCATTACCAGGGACGAATGGGCGTGTTTGTCGGCGTGATGCATGGCGAATATTTGCTGTATACGCGCTCTGCTGCCGCCGATTGCGCCGATGACGCGGTGGATTCATCGTTTGGTTCGATTGCCAATCGCGTGTCCTACGTCTTTGACTGCAACGGCCCGAGCATGGCCATCGACACCATCTGCTCGTCCTCACTGACCGCGCTGCACCTGGCCGTCGAGAGTCTGAAACGCGGCGAGTGCCAGGTGGCGCTGGCCGGTGGCGTCAACTTGTCGTTGCACCCCAATAAATACTTTATCCAGTCGCAGCTGACCATGTCCTCGACCGATGGCCGCTGCCGCAGTTTCGGCGAAGGCGGCGATGGTTTTGTGCCCGGCGAAGGTGCTGGTGCGGTGTTGCTCAAACCGCTGGCCCGGGCGCAGGCCGATGGCGACAATATCTACGGCGTCATCCGCGCGACCTCGGTCAACCATAACGGCAAGACCCATGGCTACACCGTGCCGAGCCCCAATGCCCAAGGCGCAATGATCGCCGAGTCGCTGGAAAAGGCCGGCATGAATCCACGCGAGCTGAGCTATATCGAGGCGCACGGCACGGGCACCGCGTTGGGCGATCCGATTGAAATCAGCGGTCTGCAACAGGGCTTTGCCCGACGCAGCGCGGTACTCGGCAGCGAGCCGGCATTGGCGCAACAGTGCGCGCTCGGTTCCGCCAAATCGAACATCGGCCATCTGGAGTCGGCAGCCGGCATCGCCGGGATCGCCAAGGTGCTGTTGCAACTCAAGCATCGCCAATTGGCGCCGTCGCTGCATTCGAGTCGTCTCAACCCTGGAATTTCCTTTGCCGACTCGCCGTTCTACATTCCTCAGCAACTGCAAGCGTGGCGTCGACCGCTGCTCAATCTCGATGGCCGCGAACGCGAGTATCCGCTGGTAGCCTCGGTCTCGTCTTTTGGCTCTGGCGGATCGAACGGCCATGTGATCATCGCCCAATACGTGGCGCCTGTCCGGGACGAGCCGGTTGCCGGGCAGCCCGCGATCATTGTGCTGTCGGCCAGAACCCCGGCCCAGCTGCAACAGCAAGTCGAGCGTTTGCAGCAGTTCCTGCAACGGTGCGACACGGAAGGCGAGCTGCCGCGTCTGGCGGACCTGGCCTTTACCCTGCAACGGGGCAGGGAAGCGCTGGAATATCGCCTGGCCTTCAGCGTCGCCGCAATCAGTGAGCTGCAGGAGCGTTTGGCGCAGGGCCTGGCGCAACTGATCAAGGCCCCGGAACACTGTGGCTGCTTCGACGGCCTGCATATCGGTCGGGTGCAAGACAACAAGGCCGCAATAGCGGTTCTGGCCCACGATGAGGACATGGCGGCAACGCTGGCGGCCTGGGCCGATAAAGGCAAATACCAGAAGTTGCTGGAGCTGTGGGTCAAAGGGCTGACGTTCGACTGGGCGCTGTTCGGGGCGGCGACCACGGGCGCGGCCAGACGGATCAGCCTGCCCGGTTATCCCTTCGCCCGCGAGCGGATCTGGGTGTCCGGCGACTTCCATTTTCCGCCTCAGGCTGAGCAGGTCGGCGAGGCCCGCTTGCACCCGTTGCTGCACCGCAACGTGTCCGATCTGTCGCAACAGAAATTCACCTCGGTGTTCAGCGGCAATGAGTTTTTCCTGAGAGATCATCGCGTGCGTAACCAGAAAGTGCTGCCCGGCGTGGCCTACCTGGAGATGGCGCGAGAAGCCATCAGCCGCTCCCTCGGCGAGCTGCCATCGTCCGGCGCCGTGAGTCTGTGCAATCTGGTATGGTCGCAACCGCTGATGCTCGGCGAGCAGGGCGATGAACCTGCCACCGTCGATATCCACATCAACAGCGTCGAGCCCCATCGGCTGACGTTCGAGATTCGCGAACACCAACAGCAAACCCTGTGTTGCCAGGGCGAAGCCGTGTTGCTGCAAAACTCGCTCGAACCGGCTGCATCGCTGGCGTCCTTGCAAGCCGCTATCAAGGGTCATCGCCTCGACGCCGATGCGCTTTACCGGCTGTTCGATAGCATCGACATCCACTACGGCCCCAGCCACCGACCGGTTCGCGAACTGCATATCGACGACGGGCAGTTGCTGGCGCGGATCGAACTGCCCCCGTCCCTGAGTGCCGGCCACCGACAATTTGTTCTGCACCCGAGCCTGATGGACGGCGCCTTGCAGTCGACTGTGGGCCTGCTGGTAGCAGATCAGCTTGACCAAGGTGCAGCACCGCAACTCAGGCAAACCCGAGTGCCTTTTGCGCTGGCCCGGTTACAGCAGAACGGTGGGGCACTGGGTGAGCAGATATGGGCTTGGGTGCGGCCCGGTGCCGAGAACACGGAGGCGGGGCAGTCGAGCTTTGATATCGACATTTACAATCAGCAGGGCGAGCATTGCGTCGCACTTCAGGGTTTTGTCTTGCGCGAAATGAAGGCGCCGTCACCGCTGGAGATGATGCTCGACGACCGCCCACAGACCGACTGCTATCTGGTGGAAAAATGGCGCCGGGTCAGTCCTCAACCGTTGCCACCAAGCAGCGCCCGGCTGTTGCTGATAGCCAATGATCTCCAAGGCCAGCAACAGTTGACCGCCCGTTATCCGCACGCCGTTTCGCTGTTGCTGGATGGCAGCGAATCCATCGAAAAACTCACCGGGCTGCTGGGCGAGGCAGGCCCGGTGGAGCATCTGCTGTGGCTGGCGCCGACGGAAAAGGCGATGGGCGAAAGCGCCGACGGCATGATCAACGCCCAGCAGACTGGCGTGCAGAGCTGCTTCCGCTTGATCAAGGCGCTGTTGGTATTGGCGCTGGATCAGCAACCTCTCAAATGGACGGTAATCACCCGCGCAACGCTGACGGTGTTCGGTGAAGCCAGCCCGCTGCATCAGGCCACCACTGAACCGGTGGCGCCCGCTCACGCCAGCCTCCACGGGCTGATCGGCGTGATGGCCAAGGAATATAGCCACTGGCTAGTGCGGCTGGTGGACTTGCCGGCAGGCGATAGCTGGCCGAGTCTGGATCTGTTGTCGTTACCCGCCGATCCGCGTGGCGACACGCTGGCCTGCCGTAACGACGTCTGGTATCGCCAGTATCTGGCGCCTTGCCTGCCGCCAGCCGAAGTGGCTGCCGAAAGTCTTTACCGCGATGGCGGCGTGTACCTGGTCGTCGGCGGCGCTGGCGGCATTGGTCGGCTGTGGAGCGAACACCTGATCCGCACCCGTGGCGCCCAGGTCATCTGGCTGGGGCGTCGCGAGCAGGACAGCCGGATTGACGCGGCGATCAGCGAACTGGCCCAGCTTGGCCCCGCGCCACACTACATCAGCGCCGACGCCAGCAACCACGCCGCGCTGCAACAGGCGGTGAAGCAAGTGCTGGCCGAGCATGGCCGGATTCACGGGGTGATCCATGCGGCGATCCAGCTTGAGGATCAAAGCCTGGCGCGCATGGACGCGCAAAAATTTGCCGCAGGCCTCGCCGCCAAGGTCGATGTCTGCGTACGGCTGGCCGAGGTGTTCGAACACCAGCCGCTGGACTTCATGCTGTTCTTCTCGTCGTTGCAAAGCTTCACCAAGTCGGCTGGCCAGAGCAATTACGCCGCCGGTTGCACCTTCAAGAACGCCTTCGGCCACTATCTGGCGCAACACCGTGGCTACCCGGTGAAGGTGATCAACTGGGGTTATTGGGGCGATGTCGGCTCAGTGGCCAGTGATGACTATCGGCGCAGAATGGCCGACGTCGGACTCGGTTCAATCGAAGGCGAACAGGCGATGCTGGCGCTGGAAACACTGCTGGGTGCCCGTGATGAGGGTGCCCCGCTCAGCCAGTTGACCTTCCTGCGCACTTCGCAGCGATTGAGTGACACGTTCAACCACCTGGCGCTGGCACGACATCCTGCCGGGCCTTTTGGTGAGTACGGCGAAATTCATCCGCCTGCCTACCCATCGCTGATCACCCGGATGCAGAAAAATCTACGGGTGGACAATCAGCAGGTTCGCAGCGCAACGGCACAGGTACAGACACACAAGGCGGCCCTCGACGAACTGCAAGTTCGCTTGCTCTACGCCCAGTTGCAGCAACTGGGCTACTTGCGTCGCGAGCGCGAATCGGTCACCGAAATGATGCAACGCAGTGGCCTGTTGCCGATGTATCAGCGCTGGCTCGACAAGAGTCTTGAGGAGCTGGCCCAACGCGGCTACGTGCAGCTGGAGGGCGACATCTGCCGTGTCACCCACCCGCAACCGCTGGCGGTCGAAGCCCTGTGGCACGAATGGGAAGCGCAACAGCCGGCCTGGCTCGAACAACCCAGCCTTAAAGCCGAAGCACTGCTCGCCGAAGCGACCCTGCGTGTATTGCCGCAGATCCTCGATGGCCGGATCGTTGCCACCGACATCCTGTTCCCCGACGCCTCGATGTCCATGGTCGAGGGCATCTACAAGGACAATCCGGTGTCCGACTTCTTCAACGAAGTGTTGCTCGATGCCATGCTCGAATTTGTCAGGGGCCGTCTGGAACAGTCGCCACAGACGCCGCTTCGGATCCTGGAAATCGGCGCCGGCACCGGCGGCACCAGCGCGCGGGCCTTTGAAAAGCTGCGGCCGTATCAAGCGCAGATTGCTGAATACTGCTACAGCGACGTCTCCCAGGTGTTCCTGATGCACGCACGGCAGGTCTATGGTCCGCAAACCCCGTACCTCAGCTATCAGCTGCTCGATGTCGACAAGCCGCTGGCAGCACAGGGCATCACGCCTGGCGCCTACGATCTGGTGATTGCCACCAACGTCCTGCATGCGACGCAAGACCTGCACCGGGCCCTGAAAAACGCCAAGGCCGCGCTCAAACACAATGGCTTGGTGCTGATCAACGAGATTGCGCGCAATGGTCTGTTTACCCACCTGACCTTCGGTCTGCTCAAGGGCTGGTGGCTGTTCGACGACCCGGAGCTGCGCATGCCCGGCGGCCCGGCGCTCGCGCCAAAACAGTGGAAGCAGGTGCTGGAAAGCGAAGGGTATCGGCAGGTGTACTTCCCGGCGCTGGCCGACCACGACCTCGGGCAGCAGATCGTCATCGCCCAGAGCAATGGCATGGTCTGGCAGGACCGCAGCGATAAAGTCGAACCGGCCAGAACAGCGCCCGTCAACTGGGCGAAAGTGGCTGCTCAGGCGCCGCGAGCGCCACAATCCGGCGTTATCGCAGCACCGATGGCCGAAGTCAGCAGCACGCAGCTCAAAGCCGAGACAGTCCGCTACCTCAAGCAGGTCATCGGCGGGCTGTTCAAAATTGTGCCCGAGCAGATCGACGCCCGTGAAGCGCTGGAAACCTATGGCATCGACTCGATTCTGGTGGTGCAGCTGACCAACCTGTTGCGCGACAAACTGGCAGGGATCAGCAGCACGCTGTTCTTCGAATACCAGACCGTCGAGGCGCTGGCAGATCATTTTGTCGTCACGCAGAAAGACCGGCTCAAGACGCTGCTGGGTCTTGATCAGACAACGGCAACCGTGGCGCCATCCGCAGTCGAAAGCGTCGAGCCATTGATCACACCGGGCAAGTCGCGCTTTATCGCCAAGGCAACCGACAACACGCCAGCAATGGCGCGCGGTTCAGATGTCGCCATCGTCGGTCTGGCGGGGCGTTACGCCAACTCCGACAATGTTCGCGAGCTCTGGCAGCACCTGAAAAATGCCGAGAACTGCATTGATGAAGTGCCGGCTGATCGCTGGGACTGGCATCAGTATTTTGATCAGGCACCGGGCACGGCGGGCCGCATCTATACCCCGTGGGGTGGCTTCATCCGTGAAATCGACAAGTTCGATCCGCTGTTCTTTCATCTTTCGCCCCGCGAAGCACTGAAAATGGACCCCCAGGAACGGCTGTTCCTGGAAGAGGCCTATCACTGCATCAGCGATGCCGGCTACACGCCGGGACGGCTGGCCGAACGGCATCGGGTCGGGGTGTTTGTCGGCGTAATGAATGGCACCTACGCCCGCCAGTCCACTTACTGGTCGGTGGCCAACCGCGTGTCTTATCAATTCAATTTCCAAGGCCCGAGCCTTGCGGTGGACACCGCCTGTTCGTCATCAATTACCGCGATTCATCTGGCGCTGGAAAGCCTGCACAGCGGTGTCAGCGACTGTGTGCTGGTCGGCGGGGTCAATCTGGTGGTCGACCCTGTTCACTACAGGGGCCTGACCGAGATGAAGATGTTGTCCGCAGGCAGGCAGTGCAAGGCGTTCGGCGCCGAGGCCGACGGATTTGTCGCGGGCGAGGGCGTGGGCGCATTGCTGCTCAAACCACTGGCGCAGGCCGAGGCTGATGGCGACCGTATCTACGGCGTGATCAAAGCAAGCATGATCAATGCCGGTGGCAAAACCAATGGCTACACCGTGCCAAATCCCTTGGCCCAGAGCCGACTGGTAGTTGATTCGCTGGCTCGGGCCGGTGTCGATGCCAGAGCCGTGAGCTACGTCGAGGCCCACGGCACCGGCACCGCGCTGGGCGACCCGATCGAGATCGCCGGTCTGACGCGGGCATTCAATACCGGTGTGCAAACACCCGTCAGGCAGTACTGCGCCATTGGCTCGGTCAAATCCAATATCGGCCATTGCGAAAGCGCCGCCGGCATCGCCGGTATCACCAAGGTGCTGCTGCAACTTCAGCACCGCCAATTGGTGCCGTCACTGCACGCCGATGCACTCAACCCGGAGATCGATTTCGTCAACAGCCCGTTCGCCGTGCAGCAGTCGCTGGCCGAATGGTCGCGGCCGCAAGTGCTGATCGACGGCATGTTGCAGACGTTCAAGCGCATTGCCACGGTGTCTTCCTTCGGCGCGGGTGGCGCCAACGCCCACGTGGTGATCGAAGAATACGAAGACCACAGGGTGCGGCCACAGATTGCCGTCAATGAGCAGCAACCGGCGATCATCCCGTTGTCTGCCAGGACCCGCGAGCAATTGGTGCAGCAAGCCAGACTGTTGCTGGACGAGCTTGCGCAGGACGCACTTGGCGACGCCGATCTGCCGGCGCTGGCCTTTACCTTACAGGTCGCTCGTGAGGCGATGGAGCATCGCCACGGATTGCTGGTCAGTTCACTGACCCAGTTGAAAACCCGGCTGCGGGATTTCATCGACAACGGCGGCGCGCAGGCGCGTGGCCGGCTCAAGCCTGACGCTCAGGCTTCGAGCGCCGACATCGTCGGCTGGATCGAACGCGGCGAGCAACAAAAACTGCTCGACGCCTGGCTCAGCGGCGTCACCCTGGATTGGCGCCTGATGTACCCGCAGGGCGCGCCCGCGCCGCTCAGCTTGCCGGGTTACCCCTTTGCTCGCGAGCGCTACTGGCGCGATCCGCAGCAATCAGTCGTGTCGGCTATCGCGAACGAGGAACGGCTGCACCCACTGCTACATCGCAACGTGTCGGACCTGCGCGGCTTGCGTTACCTGACCCGGTTCACCGGTGGCGAGAGCGTGTTGGTTGAGCATCAGGTCAACGGGAAGGGCGTTCTGCCGGGGGCGGCGATGATCGCCATGATTCAGGCGGCTTTGACCGACGCCTTGGGCGGCGCGGTGCCTGCGGGCAGGTCGCTGGTGATTCGCAATCTGGCCTGGCTTCAATCATTCAGCATTGACGCCGCCAACAAGGGCGAGCTGTTCCTTGAGCTGTCGGTACAAGCAGAGGGCGAATACCAGATCGGGATTTGCTCCTACGATCGCGCCGGTCAGTTGCAGCTGCATTGCCGGGCCTTGGCGGCCACCGCCGTGGTCCAGGCGGCGCAACTCGACTTCAACAGCCTCGGCGCCCGAGTAATGGACGTTGAAGCCTGCTACCAGTGCTTTGCCGTGATGGGCATCGACTATGGCATCGGTCATCGTCGTCTGCTGTCGCTGTTGCGCCAGGACGATAAGGCGTTGGCGCGTGTCGCCCTGCAAGACCCGGCGTTGAACGCCGGTTTCGCCCTGCATCCGGCGTTGCTGGATGCCGCCATGCAGGGTGTCATGGCCTTGCTGTTTGATGAACTGGGCGAGCGTCCGGCGTTGCTGCTGCCCGACGGTCTGGGTGAATGCGTGTTGTTTTCCGACTGCCCGGCGATCCTGCAAGTGCAGATCCGCAGCGTCGGGACCACGCCGGGCGGTTATCGCTTTGATCTGGCGTTGTTCGATGAAAATGGCCAGTGCTGCGCGACGTTGAATCAGTTGTCGTTCAAGACCGTATCCGGCCAAGGCCTTGGCGCCAGCGGCGGACTGCTGTGTCACAAAAACTGGCGCGACGCTGAGCAGACGGGTACGTCAGTAGCGCAGGGCATTACTCAGGTGGTGCTGACGCACGCGTTTTACGACTTGATGGAGCCTCTACAGGCGCGGGGCATCAGTTGTTTCGCCTTGCCAGAGGGTGACTATCAACACGCCGCGCTGGCGCTTGCCGAACAGCTCAAATCCTTGCTCCGCACTGGCCAGCCCTGCCTGACACAACTGCTGGTCCCGATCAACGACCCTCACGGTTATTGCGGTCTCGGCGGCCTGTTGTGCAGCGTCAGCCGCGAACAACCGGCGCTCATCAGCCAACTGATAGAAGTGGCACCGGGGCTCGACACGCAGCAACTGCTGACGCAATTGTCAGCCGAGGCTGCAGACCCTGGCGAGCGCCAACTGCGCTATCTGGCCGATGCCGGCACACTGCGCCGTCAGCAACTGAGCTGGCGCCACCAGCCGCTGGACCATGCTCCCGCGCCTTGGCGGCCAGAGGGTGTCTACCTGATTACCGGTGGTTTGGGCGGTGTCGGCACGGTCATGGCGCGAGCGATCATCGCTGCCGCGCCTCAGGCCCGTGTCGTGCTCTGTGGCCGCACGCCGACCGATGCACCGTCAGTGGTCGACAAGCTGGCGCAACTGGGTACTGGCGTTGATTACCGCGCAGTGGATCTGGCCGATGCCGATCAGGTTCAATGCCTGATCGCTGATGTCGTCAACCATCACGGCGCATTGCACGGGATCATCCATTGCGCCGGCATCACCCGCGACGCCTTGCTGACAGACAAACCCAGGGAGGACTTTGCCGCTGTGTTCGCCGCCAAGGTTGACGGCGTGCACCATCTCGACCGCTTCAGTGCCGGCTCGGCGCTGGATTTCTTCGTGCTGTACTCCTCGATTGCCAGCGTCCTGGGCAACGCCGGACAGACGGATTACGCCGCTGCCAACGGCTATCTGGACGCCTTCGCCAGCCTGCGCAATCAGCAGGTCGCAACGGGAACGCGGCATGGCCGCACGCTGGCGATCAACTGGCCGCTGTGGCTCGAAGGTGGTCTGCATATGAGCGATACGGCGCGGCGCGTTCTGGCGCAACGCACCGGCATCGAAGCGATGGCCAGCGCCACCGGCATTCAGGCGTTCTGTCAGGCGTTGCACAGCAATGAAGACCAACTGATGGTGCTGGCCGGCGACACCGACAAACTGGTCGCGTTGCTCAGCCACGAATCGACCCCGGCTGTCGAGGCAGCGCCTATAGACGGTGAAAACCTGCTGGCCTGGCTGCGTCAGTTGTTGGCCAATACGGTGAAGATCGGCCCGTCGCGGTTGGATAACGACGTGCCGTTTGAACAGTACGGCATTGATTCGCTGATGATCATGGAGATGACCGCCGCGCTGGAAAAACGCTTCGGCGCATTGTCCAAAACATTGTTTTTTGAATACCCGAGCCTGCAGGGCCTGGCTGACCATCTGGCCACGCGGCAGGCGCGAAAACCGCCACAGGAGCCATTGATAATCCAGCTGCGGACCTTGCTGGCGAGTACCTTGAACACGCCGCCGGAACAGATCGATGACCAGCAGTGTTTCGAGGACCATGGTATCGACTCGTTGCAGATCCTCGACCTCACGCGGCGCCTCGAACAACGTTTTGGCGCGCTATCGCCCGCGCTGCTGTTCGAGCATTCCAGCCTCCGGGCCCTGGCGGACTATCTGGCATCAAGAAACACCACGGCGGTTACCGAACCCGTCGCCGCAACCCGCGATCAACAGCGCCGGCTATTCGACAGCCCCGCGTACCATCTGCCGCCGACCCCGCAACAGCGCGACGATGTCGCGATCATTGGCATCGCCGGGCGCTACCCTGACGCCGATAACCTTGAAGCCTTCTGGCAGAACCTCAGCCAGGGCAAAAACAGTATCGGCGAAATTCCTCCCGAACGCTGGGACTGGCGCGACTACTACAGCACTAACCGCAGGGTGAGCGGGGTGCACAACAGCAAGTGGGGCGGCTTTATTGACGGCATCGATCAGTTTGATCCGCTGTTCTTCAATATTTCGCCGCTGGAAGCCGAGCTGATCGACCCGCAGGAGCGACTGTTTCTGCAAACTGCCTGGGCGGCCATGGAAGACGCCGGCTACAGCCGCCAGCTCGGTGATAACGGCCAGCAGGTCGGCGTCTATGCCGGCGTGATGTACAGCGAATACCAACTGCTGGGCGCAGAAGCCAGCCTGCGCGGCGAGCGCATGGGGTTTGCCGGCTCCAGCGCGAGTATCGCCAACCGGGTGTCGTTCTGCCTCAACTTGCAAGGCCCGAGCCTGTCGCTCGATTCGATGTGTTCAAGCTCACTGACCGCTCTGCATCTGGCCTGTCAGGACCTGCGCAGTGGTCGCACCACCATGGCCATTGCCGGTGGTGTCAACCTGACGCTGCATCCCAACAAGTACCTGATGCTCAGCAGCGGCCAATTCATCTCCAGCCAGGGCCAGTGCGCCAGCTTCGGTGAAGGCGGGGACGGTTATGTGCCGGGCGAAGGCGTGGGTGTGGTGATCCTCAAGCGACTGGCGGATGCCGAGCGCGATGGCGATCAGATTTACGGGCTGATCAAGGGCAGCTACCTCAACCACGGCGGCAAGAACACCGGTTACAGCGTGCCCGATCCACGGGCGCAGCAGGCCGCGATCAGCGGCGCGCTCAAGGATGCGCAGGTTGACCCGGCGGCCATCAGTTACATCGAGGCCCACGGCACCGGCACTCGTCTGGGCGATCCGATCGAAATAGCTGGCCTGGCCAATGCCTTGGGTAAGCGCACACCTGCGCAGACCTGCTGGATCGGCTCGGTGAAATCGAACATCGGTCACTGCGAAGCGGCTGCCGGCATCGCCGGCTTGACCAAGGTGCTTTTGCAGCTCAAACACGGGCAAATCGTGCCCTCGCTGCACTCCAGGACACTCAACCCCTTTATCGATTTTGCGGCGACCCCGTTCGAGGTCAACCAGCACCTGCGCGATTGGCCGCAGCCGTCGCACGACGGTCAGCCAATGCCGCGCATCGCCGGGATTTCCTCGTTTGGCGCGGGCGGCTCCAACGCCCACTTGATCGTTGCGCAGTACTTGCAAGCAAATCGGGTATCCGTTGCCGATGGCAAGCCCGAAATGATTATGCTGTCTGCCCGCGAGCCTGAGCAGTTGCGCCAGACCGCCAGCCGTCTGCTCGCCAGACTGGAGCAGGCGCCGGCTACTCACAGGCTGGCCGCTATTGCGTACACATTGCAGGTAGGTCGCGAGGCGATGGAGCATCGCGCGGCATTTATCACGGCTTCGATGGCAAGCCTGCGCGACGCTTTGCGCGGTCTGGCTGGCGGCGACAGCCGTGGCTGGATTTGCGGTGACACGAACGCCAGCAGCGACCACGTCGAACAGTTCAAGAACCGCTTCCCGAGCCAGTGGCGCGAGCAGTTGGCCAGGTTGTTTGCCAACGGTGAGCAGCAACAATTGCTGGAGCTGTGGAGCGCGGGGCTGCGTATCGACTGGACGGCGTTGTGGGCCGCCAGCGGCGAGCGACGCCAGCGCATCAGCCTGCCAACTTATCCCTTCGCCACCAGCCGGTACTGGGCGCCCACGGGTGCCCGTTGCTTGACTTCGGCACCGATGGGCTTGCATCCGTTGCTGCGTCGCAACAGTTCGACCTTCGACCATCAGCAATTCACCAGCGTCTTCAGCGGTGATGAGCCGTGGTTGCGCGACCACGTGGTGAACGGGCGTAAAACGCTGCCCGGTGCTGCCTGCCTGGAGCTGATCAGGGCGGCGGTGACGCATTCACTGGTGGGCGGTGAGGCGCAGGCCATGGTCATCGAGCAGCTCAACTGGCTGGCGCCGCTGACGGTAGAATCCGCACCGCGTCGCCTGCGGGTCAACCTGGAACGCGTGAATGGTCAGCTTGCGGTGACGGTGCTTGGCGAAGACGGCGATCAACCGCATTGTCAGGCCCGAGTGATAACGGATGTGCAGCCGGTAGCCGAGCGACTGGATCTGGCGCACTGGCGCGACCGCACTTGGCAACGGCGCCTGGACGACCGCGAAGTCTATCGATTGTTCGACCAGATGGGCCTGGCGTACGGCGCCAGCCATCGCGGTATCCGCCAGCTGCTGATAGCGGAGCAGGGCGGCCAGCGCGAAGTGCTGGCGCAGTTGAATCTGGAGGGCAGCTTTCCCGATGGCGAATGGTGGCTGGAGCCAGGGATGACCGACAGTGCATTGCAGGCCGCCATCGGCATGCTGCTGCCACTGGACGACCGCGGCGCTGCGCCGCTGTCGCTCGTGATGCCCTTTGCCTTGCAGCGGCTGGAGATTATCGCGCCGTGTCAGCGGGAGATGTGGGCCGTGTTGCGCAGCGACCTCGCCGACAACCCGGCTGGCCGGATCAATATCGATCTGTGTGACGATCAGGGACGTATCTGTGCGCGGTTTGTCGGCTTGAGCTCGAGACAGCTTACGGCGGCTGCGAAAAAGCCGGTGACGAAACAAGTACAGCAGCTAATGACGCCAATCTGGTCGGTGGTCGACGGCACGGTCAGCGAGCGGCAGCACATCCATGGCGCGAGGTTGATCTTCGGTGCGACCCCGGCCCGTCGTCAGGCGCTGGCCGAGCTCTATCCTCAGGCTGCATGGGTGGACGACTCGCCGCCCGACTACGAAGCCGAACTGCACGCCCGGCCCGGATTGGCCGAGGTCATGTGGCTGGCACCGCCCGACGATGGCAGCACTGACCTGATCGCGGCGCAGCAGCACGGCATCGTGGCGTTGTTCAGGTTGATCAAGGCGCTGCTGAGTCAGGGCTACGGTCCTCGGCCTCTGCGCTTGACCCTGGTCACCAATCAGGCGATCGGCATCCGCCCCGGCGAGTCCTGCCGTTCGGCTCACGCGGCGGTGCATGGACTGGCGGGTTCACTGGCCAAAGAGTATCCGCACTGGATCGTGCAGCTCGCGGATTTGCCTGATGAGCGTCTGGCCTTGCTGGACGCAGTACCGTTCGCCGGCGTCGCCTCAGGTGAACTGCTGGCACTACGTCAAGGCCAATGGTGGTTTCGCCAACTGGCGCAGGTGAAGGCCGACACAACGCCAACCCGCCTGCCGGTCTATCGGGACGGCGGCGTCTATCTGGTCATCGGTGGTGCCGGGGGAATCGGGGCCGTCTGGAGCCGACACATGATCAGCCAACATCGCGCCCGGGTGATCTGGATCGGTCGCCGTGCGCTGGATGCGCAACTGGAAGCCAAACTTGACGATCTCACCGCCGTCAGCCTGATGCATGACGCCCCGGCACCGGTTTACCTGCAAGTCGATGCCGCAGACGAACAGCAACTGGCCATGGCGAAACAGCAGATCACCGAGCGTTTTGGCCCGATCAATGGCGTGGTGCATTCGGCCATCGTTCTCAAGGATCAAAGCCTGGCCAACATGGATGAGCAGACATTCACCAGCGTGCTGAACGCCAAGGTCGCCACCAGCGTGGCACTGGCCCGCACGTTCGGGGACAGTGCTGCCGCGCTTGATTTCGTGATGTTTTTCTCCTCGATGATGTCCTTCAGCACCTCCGCCGGCCAAAGCAACTACGCGGCGGGCTGTACCTTCGCCGATGCGTTTGCCGATCAGCTCAGGGGCCAATGGTCGTGCCCGATCAAGGTGATCAACTGGGGGTATTGGGGCAGCGTCGGTACGGTGAGTGATGCCCGTTATCGGGAGCGGATGACCGCGCTCGGCCTGGGCTCCATCGAACCCGAGGAAGGCCTGCGCGCGCTCGAGCAATTGCTGGCGGGCGAGCTGCACCAACTGGCGCTGCTCAAGCTCTTGCAAAGTGACGAAATCGACGGGCACCACAGTCTGGCCGGTCTTCTCGGCCATGAACACATCGCGCTCTCTGCGCACACATCCGGCGCCATGGCGGCGATGCAGGACAGGTTAGGGGAGAGGCTGGCGGCGTTGGCAGCGATCATGTAACGCCCCAGGGCAAACACCCATTCACCCACAGCAGACGCGACACAGGGAAGTTGAAGCATGCAAACAGCTGCACATCAGACAACCGCCGCCGGATCCGGCGAACTCGATGCACTGGCGCGCCGCCTGCTGGCGAGCCAGTTGCAGGTGCTTGGGCTGTCTTGCGCCGAGGACCTGCAACGCCTCGCGACGCAGCACGGCCAGGTCACGCCGGATTATCTGCACCTGTGGCTGGCTGAAAGCTTCAAATATGTCGCCGGTATTGAAACCGGCGCTGCCGATGCGCTGTGGCAGCAGTGGAATGAGCGCTTGCCGGGCTGGTGCCAGGACCCGGATCTGGCGGCCAGGGCGCAGTTGCTCGACGCCTGTCTCAAGGGACTGCCGGCTTTGCTGCGTGGTGAACAGACCGCGACTCGCGTGCTCTTTCCTGACGGCTCGATGACGCTGGTAGAAGGTATTTACAAGAACAACCGGATTTGCGACTACTTCAATCAGGTGCTGATCGAGGCGGCGCTGGCCTTTATCGAAAGTCGTCCTGCGGGCGCCGAACCGCTGCGCATTCTCGAAATTGGCGCCGGCACGGGCGGCACCACCGCGGGCTTGCTGGCGGCGCTGGCACCGTGGCGGTTGCAGATAAGCGAATACTGCTACACCGATCTGTCGCGTGCGTTTCTGCAACATGGCGCCGACCAATTTGGTCGGGACAACCCGTTCCTGCAAACCCGGCTATTCGATGTTTCGCGCCCTTGCGCCGAGCAGGGCATCGACACCGATCATTATCATCTGGTGGTGGCGACCAATGTGCTGCACGCCACCCCCGAAATCCGCCAGACATTGCGCAACGCCAAGGCCGTGCTGCGCAAAGGGGGATTGCTGATGCTCAACGAAATCAGCGAAGCGTCACTGTTCACCCATCTGAGTTTCGGTCTGCTCGAAGGCTGGTGGCTGCACCGCGATGGCGTCCTGCGCATACCCGGTTGCCCCGGACTTTCGCCGGCTGGGTGGCAGGCGGTGCTGGAGCAAGAGGGCTTCAGCCCGGTGTTGTTCCCGGCCCGGCAGGCACATGACCGGGGTCAGCAAATCATCCTGGCCGAGAGCGACGGCATCGTGCGTCAGCCAGTCGCCAGCAGCGACCGGCCAGCGGCACCGCCCGCCGATAACCGCCAGCCTCAAGATACGTTTACACCGAAGCATGACGAGACCGCTCCGGACGGCAGGTGGCGTCGGGTCGCCGACTACCTGCGCAATCTGGTCAGCTCCACGCTGAAGATCCCGGCAGAGAAGATGAGCCTGTCGCGGCCACTGGAGGACTATGGCCTGGACTCGATTCTGGTGGTCCGGCTGACTCATGCGTTCAGCGAGCATTTTGCAGCCATCGACAGCGCGTTGTTTTTTGAGGTGCCGACCCTGGCGGCGCTGACCGAGCATTTTATCCAGCACCGCGCCGACGAGCTGGAAACGCTGTTGGGGCAACCCGAGGTCGAATATCGCGATACGACGGCAAATATCACCGTTCAAGAGAAGACCTCAGTTCCGGTCGAGAAGGGCGATGCCAGCGACATCGCCATTATCGGTCTCGATGGTCGTTATCCCGGCGCGCAATCAATGAGTCATTTGTGGCGCAACCTGGCCGACGGTCATTGCGCCATCGACGAAATCCCCGCCGAGCGCTGGGATTGGCGGCGCTATTTTGATGCGCAGAAGGGCACGTCCGGGCATCTCTATACGCGCTGGGGCGGGTTTATCGAAGGCATCGATCAGTTTGATCCGGCCTTCTTCCGCATCTCGCGCACCGAAGCTGAACGGATGGACCCGCAGGAACGGCTGTTTCTGCAAGTCGCCTATCACAGCATCGAAGACGCGGGCTACAACCCGGCGACCTTGCATCAACAGGGCGAGGTCGGGGTGTTTGTCGGGGTCATGAACGGCAGTTACAACCCCATCAGCAACTACTGGTCGATTGCCAATCGGGTGTCCTACCAGCTGGATCTGCAGGGCCCGAGTTTTGTCGTCGACAGTGCCTGTTCGTCATCGTTGACGGCGATTCATCTGGCGGTCGAGAGCCTGACCAGTGGCAGTTGCAACATGGCGATTGCCGGTGGCATCAACCTGATCATCAATCCGCAGCACTACCTTAACCTGTGCGAAATGATGATGCTGTCACCCGGCGAACAATGCCGCGCCTTTGGTGATGACGCCGATGGCTTTGTCGATGCTGAAGGCGTCGGCGCGGTCGTGCTCAAACCACTGAACAAGGCGATTGCCGACGGCGATCGGATCTACGCGGTGATTCGTGGCGGCGCGATCAACGCCGGTGGCAAGACCAACGGCTACACCGTACCGAGCGCCGGAGCCCAGCAGCGAGTGCTGGAAAAAGCCCTGGCGCGGTCAGCCATCGACGCCAGCCGCATCAGCTACATCGAAGCCCACGGCACCGGCACCGCGCTGGGCGATCCCATCGAAATCAGCGGCCTGAGCCGGGTCTTTGCTCATAGCGCCGGCGCCCGCTGCGCGATCGGCTCGATCAAAAGCAATATCGGTCACTGTGAAAGTGCCGCCGGCATCGCCGGGTTGAGCAAGGTGCTGCTGCAATTGCAACACCGCCAACTGGTGCCGTCGCTGCATGCTGTGCAGCCCAACCCGAACATCGATTTCGAACACTCACCGTTTCGCGTGCAACAGCAATTGGCGCCCTGGGCTGCCAACGGCGCGACACGTATTGCTGCAATTTCCTCGTTTGGCGCCGGGGGGGCCAATGCCTCGTTGATTGTCGAAGAACACCTCGGCGCGACGGACTCACGCCCAGCCATGCGCGGCCCCTGGTTGATCCTGTTGTCGGCCCGTGATAGGCAACGCCTGACGGAATCAGCGTCGCGCTTGCATGCGTTTCTCGACACTGAAGACGCGCAACAGACGGTCATGACCGACCTGGCGTGGACCCTGCAAACCGGGCGCGAAGCGATGGCCGAGCGGCTGGCGCTGCGGGTTGAATCCATTGCGGATTTGCAGCGTTGTCTGGCGCTGTGGATTGCGCGCGAACCGCAAGACAACGTGTTCTGTGGCCATAGCGATCCTTATGACGCAGCGCTGGACGAGCCCATCTCGCTGCCGATCGATCACTGGCTGCAACATCAGCAGTTGACCGAACTGGCGACGGCCTGGGTACGTGGCGAGGCCATCGACTGGCAGCGACTCTATCTCGACAGTACGTATCGGCGGCCCATGCGGATCAGCCTGCCGGGTTATCCGTTCGCCAAAAACAGCTACTGGATGCCGGGCCTGGCACATCCAACAGGCGATGCGCCCCTCGTCGAAGCGCCAACCGAGCAGGACCTGACCGAGTGCTGCTACCTGCCGCGCTGGCAGGCTCAAACCGCAGACGAGCAGGCCACGGTGCCAGGCGCCGGAGCGGTTGTGCTGGTGACTCTGGGCGAATCCGGCAACGCGACCGGGATGCTATTGGCGGCACTTGCCGAGCATTATCAGGGTACCCGGAATGTGCTGCGGATCGACTGCGGTATTGGCGCCACGGCCGAATTAGCGGCAGGTCATTGGCATTGCAGTGACGATGATCCGGCAGGCTTTGCGCACATTCTTTCGGTCCTTGTCCCGGTGGCGCAGATCATGGTGATCGGCGCGCAATCCGCCAGCGACATGACGCCGTCGGCGCTCGTCGACAGCCTGCAACACCACGAGTTACCGCTGCTGCGGCTGTTCAAGGCGTTGCAACAGCAAGCGGTCGACGGCAACGCGACGGACTGTTTCCTGTTGTCGTTTGGCCGCTACGCCTTTGCCGGAGCGCCGCAACGGGGCAATCCGTTGGGGGCGGGCATGGCCGGGCTGGGCTATGCCATGGCCCAGAGCGAGCACCGGGTGCACCTGCGCAATCTGGACCTCAACCTCGACGAGCTTGAAACGCCGCACAGCCGCCAACGGCTGCTCGCGCAGATCCTTGCCGAGCCTGCTTCAGAGCGCGGCGAGCTGATCAAACTCAGCCACGGCGAGCGCTTTATCCAGCAGTTGATGCCCCTGGCTTTGCCGCCGAGTCGCACCAACACTTCGGTGCTGAAACAGGAGGGGGTTTACCTGATCCTGGGCGGTAGCGGCGTGATTGGTCAGGTCATCAGCCGTCAGCTGATCGAGCACTATCAGGCCCGGGTCATCTGGCTGGGGCGCAAGCCCGCCGAGTGTGAGCAGGTGCAACAGAGCCTGAAGACCGAGCAGTTTCGGGGCCGGGTCGATTATCTCCAGGTCGATGCGACAAATCTGGCGCAATTGCAGCAGGCCGTGGCGCAGATCAATCAACGGTACGGGCGAATCAATGGCGCCGTGTTCTGCGCCATGGTCTTCGACTTCGAGAACAGCATCCAGCACACCACCGAAGCCCAGTTCCAGCAGATTTTCGACATCAAGAGCCGTGGCAGCCTCCATTTTTATCAGGCTCTGGCCGAGCAGCCGCTGGATTTCCTCTGCTATTTCTCCTCCGGGCAGGGCTTTGCCTTTTCCGGCGCGGCGAAGCTGTCGGCCTATGCCTGCGGCATCACCTTTGCTGACGCTTTTGCCGAGGCCATCGGCCCGGCAGCGCGTTTTCCGGTCGGCGTGATCAACTGGGGGTTCTGGCGCGCTTCGCTACAAGCGCAAACGGTCAGCCAGCATCTGGACGCGCTTGATGACGACGAGGGCTTTGCCTGTTTCAGCCGCTTTGTCGCGCACCTGTCCAGCGGTTCGCTGCGCCGTTTGCTGTGCATCAAGGCATCGCCGGCGGTGCGCCAATTGATGAACGTGCCTGAGGGTCAGCAGCTGCGGTTTGATCCAGGCGTACTGCCGCCAGTAGCGGCGCCGGGCGTGGAGCTGGAGCCCGCCGAGCGCGAACTGTTGCAGCAGATCTTTGATCCGCAAACGCTCGATCAATCGATTGCCGTGCTGCTGTTGATCCAGTTGCAGACCCTCGGCATCTTCACCGTTCCCGGTGCGCACAGCGCCGAAGCCTGGCGTCAGCAGGCCGGGATCAGCGAGCGCTATCGCCGCTGGTGGCAGGAATGCCTGGCGATTCTGGTGGAGCACGGTTATTTGCAGCAGCAAGGTGCGGCGTTTGCCGTGGCGACGCCCATTGCCCGGACACGACACGCTGCCATCCTGGCCGCCTGGAAAGTCCAGCGCGATCACTATTTCGAGGACCGCGAGCGCCGGGTTCAAGTGACCCTGATCGATGATTGCCTGCTGCAGCTGCCGCAGATTCTCACGGGGCAGATTCAGGCGACGGACCTGATGTTTCCGGACGGTTCGATGGGCAAGGTCGAGGGCATCTACAAGCACAACACCTTGTCGGACTTCTTCAACGAGCAACTGGCGTCGCAGGTGATCGCGCATGTTCGGCGGCGGGTTTTGGCCGAGCCGGCGCGCCCGGTGCGCATCCTGGAAATCGGCGCGGGCACCGGCGGGACCACCGCCGCGCTGCTGGCCGCGCTGGAACCGCTGGCCGGGCATATCGGCGAATATTGCTACAGCGATCTCTCCCGGGCATTTCTACGGCACGGGGAAACCAGCTTCGCTGCAGGCCGGCCTTACTTCACCACGCAAATTCTCGACATCAGCCAGCCCGCTGACGGCAGTGAGGCGTATGACATTGTTGTCGCCACCAACGTGCTGCATGCCACCGCCAACATGCGCAGCACCCTGGCGCATGTCCGGTCGCTATTGCGCAGCGGCGGCTTGCTGGCGCTGAACGAACTGAACCGCAAAACCACCGCCGCGACCGTCACCTTCGGCCTGCTCGATGGCTGGTGGTTGTATGAGGATCCCGCGCTGCGAATCCCAGGCTCGCCGTTGATCGCCGAGCAGACCTGGCTTGAGTTGTTGTGGAGCAGCGGCTTTCAACAGGTCGATCTGCACCTTCCACCGGGAATCGCCCTGGGTCAACAGATCATCACCGCCCACGGTGACGCACTGACTCTGCACACCTTTGAGCCGCAACTGCCCGCCACGTCCGCACAAAACAAGGAGTTTACGTTGAACGAGCATCCTGCCAGCCGGACCGGAGCGTCTGTGGACGTTGCAGACAGACTGCAACACGTGATCATTGAAGCCCTGGCCAAAACCCTCAAGGCCGATGGCCAGAGCATCGCGCTGCGCACGCCGTTCTCCGATTACGGCGTGGATTCGATTCTTGGGGTGGGTTTCGTCAAACAGCTGGGCAATCAATTGGGGATCAAGCTCAACAGCGCGATCCTGTTCGAGCAGGCGACGGTGAGCAAACTGCACAGTTACCTGCAAAAGTCTTATGGCTTGCAGATTGAGCGAGCGCTGGCGGCGACAGCCACGAATAGCCCGCAGGCAGCAACTCCCCCCGCCTTGATGACCAACCCGGTCATGGCGGCTGCGCTGGCGGGCGAAGAAGAAACTCCGAGCACAAGTCCGCAGACCCGCAAAAACCGGCGAATTGCCGTGATCGGAATGGCCGGGCAGTTCCCCGGTGCCGATAACATCGAGCAACTGTGGGACAACCTGCTGGCCGGGCGCAACGGCGTGCAGGTACTGGGGCCGGACTATCTCGAATCCCGTGCCTACAGCGCCGATAAACAGCCGGGCAAAAGCTATTGCAATCGCGCCGGCATACTCAAGGACCGCGACTGCTTCGATCCGCTGTTTTTCAACCTTACCCCCCACGAAGCAGAGTCGATGACCCCGCATCAGCGGCTGGTGCTGCAAGAAAGCTGGAAGGCGCTGGAAGATGCCGGGTGTAACCCGATGACCCTGGCAGGTCAGGCGGTCAGCCTCTATGTCGGCGCCGAGCCGGGGGGCTATCACCACGACTCCTTTACCGGCAGCTCCGAGGCCATTGTCGCCTCTCGCTTGTCGTACTTCCTCGACCTCAAAGGCCCTGCGATGGTGGTCAACACCGGTTGCTCGTCTTCCGCGGTGGCGATCCACCAGGCCTGTGAAAGCCTGCGCCACGGTGAAAGCCGCATGGCACTGGCCGGCGGGGTGTATGCGCTCCTGGATCAACGCGGGCTGATCAGCCTGTCAGCCATCGACATGCTCAGTACCAGCGGCCAATGCCATGCGTTCGATGCGGCAGCCGACGGCACCGTGATTTCCGAAGGCGTGGGCATGGTCGTGCTCAAACGCCTGGAAGACGCCGAGGCCGAGGGCGACCCGATCTACGCCGTCATCGAGGCGTCGGGGGTCAATCAGGACGGCGCCAGCAACGGCATTACCGCGCCCAATGGAGATGCGCAAGAGCAATTGCTGCGCGACACCTGGCTGAAATTCGGCGTCGATCCCGCACAGATCAGCTATGTCGAGGCGCATGGCACCGGCACCCGGCTGGGTGACCCGGTCGAGGCCAACGCGTTGATCCGGGCGTTCCGCTCGTTCACCGACGCCCAGGGGTATTGCGTGCTGGGTAGCGCCAAAGCCAACCTTGGTCATGCTGCGGCGGGGGCCGGTGTCATCGGCCTGATCAAGGTACTGCTGTCGATCCGCCAACGCACGTTGCCGGCCATGCCGGGCTTTGCGCAGATCAACCCGCTGATCGAACTCGAACATTCACCGTTCTACATCAACCGTCAGGCGCTCGACTGGCAAGCCAGTGGCGGCGAACGACTGATGGCGGCACTCAACTCCTTTGGCCATAGCGGCACCAACGCGCATCTGGTGATTGGTGAATACCAGAGCGCACAAACCGCAGGTCAGTGCGCAGCGCCACCTGCGATGAGCCGGGTCATTCCCCTGTCAGCCAAAACCGCCGCAAGCCTGCGCGACAACGCTCGGGCCCTGGCGCACTGGCTGGACAAGACCGAAGCGCCGCTGAGCCACATTGCCTTTACCTTGCAGACAGCCAGGGAGCCGATGCAGGTGAGGGCGGCTTTGATCGTCAGCGATGTTGCGCAATTGCGCACTCAACTGGCACGGCTGGCCAACGGCGAAAAACCGACTGTTACGACTGACGACGCCGGGCGGCTGGCCAACGAGTGGGTCGCCGGAAGCGATATCGACTGGGCGGCACTGTGGCCGACTGGCTCGGCTCAGCGTATTCATCTGCCGGCTTACCAGTTTGCCAAGGAGCGCTACTGGGTCGATCAGACGCCACAGCCCATCGTCGAGCGCGATACGCCTGAAGCGTCGAGCGCAGTGGATGAGTCGGCCACCGGCCTGTTTCTGGCGCGTCCCGTATGGCAGGAACCGATGGGTGCAAGTGTTGATGCAGACGACGACATCGGCCAGCGCTTGCTATTGTGGGTCGGCTTCAGCCGCGAGCAAGTGGCGCAGTTGCAAAGCCTGACCAACGCCGCAGGAGCCGGCGTCAGCGGTGAAATTCTGGCCTGCGGCAAGACCGCCCCGGCAGCGCGTTATCAGGAGCTGGCGATTGCGCTGTTGCTGCGATTGCAGACGCTCAGGGGCCGGGTCCACATTGAACTGATGATCGCCGACCAGGCACCGGAACACCTGCTGTACGCCGGTCTCGACGGCCTGCTGAAAACCGCATGCCTGGAACAACCGTCACTGAGTGCCAGGTGCCTGATGATAAAGGTCGAGGTCGGCCAGCCATTGTCGGCTGCGCAGCTCAAACAGTTGACGATCACGCTTGGCGAAAGGCGTCAGCGCGCCCGCTCGGTGTTGCAGCGCAGTGGCCCACAAGGCGAGCACCAGGAACTGCAATGGCAGGAGCTGGCAGACGATGTCGCCGCCAGCCGTGAGCACGACCGCATCACCTGGAAAGATCAGGGGGTTTACCTGATTACCGGCGGCGCCGGTGGCCTGGGGCTGATATTTGCCGGGGCCATTGCCGAGCAATGCCGCAACGTCACGTTGATTCTGATTGGCCGCTCGGCCCTCGACTCGCGCCAGCAGGCGCGCTTGCAGGAAATTCGCGACGCCGGTGCTGTGGTCAGTTACCAGCAGGTCGACCTGACCGACGCCGAAGCGCTGGAGCAGTTGATCGACGACATCTGCGCCAGACACGGCAGCCTCAATGGTGTGCTGCATGGCGCCGGGATCAACCGGGATCGGCTGCTCGCGCATAAAACCCCACAGGAGATGGTCGAGGTGTTTGCCGCCAAAGTGGTCGGCACAGAGCTGCTGGACCGTGCTTGCCGTCGGCTATATCTGGATTTCTTTGTGCTGTTTTCATCCTGCTCGGCGGTGCTGGGCAGCATCGGTCAGTCGGATTACGCCGCCGCCAACGGCTTCGTCGATCACTTTGCCGAGCTGCGTAACAAACGCGTCGATCAGGGCCTGCGATTCGGTCACACGCTGTCGATCAATTACCCGCTGTGGCGCGACGGCGGCATGCAGGTCAGCGCCGCTGATTGCGCGCACATCCGCCACAAGACCGGCATGGCGCCGATGCAGTCGGTGCATGGCATCCAGGCATTGCAACTGGGCCTCAATGCCGGCCTGGAACGGCTGTTGGTGATCGAGGGCGATCTGGCGCAGATTCGTGCGCACTTTGGTGCCGCCGAGGAAGGCGATGCAGAGCCAGCGCTGACGCCGACTTCGGTCGCGATTGACCGCACGCGGCTCACTGGCGTCATTCTCGAACGGCTCAAAGCGGTGTTCTGTGCCGTCACCAAGCTGCCGTCGGCCCGGGTCGAGAGCCAAGCGCCGCTGGAACAGTACGGCATCGATTCGATCATGATCACTCGGCTCAACAAGGCGCTGGAGGATGTCTTTTCGGCGATGACGCAACTGCGCCCGGCAGAACGCCAGTTGTCGAAAACGCTGTTTTTCGAATACCACAGCCTGGACGCGCTGACCGGCTATCTGGTCGCCGAATATCATCGTGCCTGCCTGCTGTGGAGCGGTCTGGCCGAGGTGCCGACGCCCTTGCCGACTGCGCCGTTTGTCAGTCAGACAACCCAGGCCCCAGCAGCGATGTCGGCCGCCGAGCCCATCGCGATCATCGGCATCAGTGGCCGTTATCCGCAGGCCGACAATCTCGACGAATACTGGCGCAACCTCAAGGAGGGCCGCGACAGCATCACCGAGATTCCACCGCAGCGCTGGCCGCTTGAAGGCTTCTATGTCGATTCGGTCGCCGAGGCGCTGAAGCAGGCCCGCAGCTACAGCAAGTGGGGTGGCTTCATCGACGGTTTTGCCGATTTCGATCCGCTGTTTTTCAATATCTCGCCGCGTGAGGCAGTCAACATGGATCCGCAGGAACGGCTGTTCCTGCAATCCTGCTGGCAGTCGCTGGAAGATGCCGGGATCACCAAAGCCGATCTGGCCGAACAGTATCAGGGCAATGTCGGGGTCTTCGCTGGAATCACCAAGACCGGGTACAGCCTCTACGGGCCGACGCTGCGGGAGCAAGGCCACATGGTCTTTCCGCGAACCTCGTTCGGCTCGACCGCCAACCGGGTCTCCTATGTGCTGGACCTCAACGGGCCGAGCGAACCGGTGGACACCATGTGTTCCTCGTCGCTGACCGCGCTGCACCGGGCCTGCGAAAGTCTGCGTCGTGGCGAGTGCCGGATGGCCTTTGCCGGTGGCGTCAACCTGTACCTGCATCCCTCCAATTACGTTGAGTTGAGCGCCGGGCAGATGCTCTCCAAAGACGGCCGCTGCCGCAGTTTCGGCGAGGGCGGCAACGGCTTTGTACCGGGCGAAGGCGTCGGTTCAGTATTGCTCAAGCCGTTGTCCCGGGCACTGGCGGACCGCGACAACATCCACGCACTGATCCGCGCCGTGGCGGTCAATCACGGCGGTAAAACCAACGGTTACACCGTGCCCAATCCCCAGGCCCAGGCCAAGGTGATTCGCCTGGCCATCGATCAGGCCGGGCTCGACGCCAACCAGATCAGCTACATCGAGGCCCACGGCACCGGAACTGAACTGGGCGACCCCATCGAGGTGAGCGGCCTGAGCCAGGCCTTTGCGCTTGATGGTGTCGACCCCGGCCACTGCGCGCTGGGTTCGGTGAAAGCCAATATCGGTCATCTGGAAGGCGCCGCCGGCATTGCCGGGGTCAGCAAGGTCATTCTCCAGCTCAAACACAAGCAGCTCGTGCCGAGCCTGCATGCCACCACCCTCAATCCCAACCTGACGCTGGACGCCACGCCGTTTTACCTGCAACAGACGCTGGGCGATTGGCGCCCGGCAGATCATGGGCCGCGTATCGCCGGGGTCTCCTCCTTTGGCGCTGGTGGAGCCAACGGCCACGTATTGCTGCAGGAGCACGACGAATACCGCGAGCTGCCAAACGCCAGCGGCGCCGAAGTGATTCTGCTGTCGGCTCGCGACGGCGAACGCTTGCGTGACTACGCGCAGGCGCTGCTGGCCTATGTGGATGCCCGGCCATCGCTGTCGGGCGCCGACCTGGCGAACCTGGCGTACACCCTGCAAACCGGACGGGAAATGATGGCGGCGCGGCTAGGGCTGGTGATTGATTCGCCCGCCGCACTGGCGACGAAATTGCGCACGTTTATCGACCGTGGCGTACAACCGGACGCAGGCCTCTACACCGGCGACATCCAGCGTAACCGCCTCGTTGCCCAGGCTGATGCGGAGCTGGCGCCGGTAATTCGCCGTTGGGCCGAGAGCGGCAAGCTGCACAAGTTGCTGGAGTTGTGGGTCAACGGCGAAGTCATCGACTGGTCACTGCTGCATGCTCAGCGTACCGGTCCACTGCCGTATCGGATCAGCGTGCCGGTCTACCCCTTTGCCCGCGAGACGTTTTGGTTGCCGGGTATTCAGTCGACGGCGGCGCCCGTCACTGAAACGGCTCTCACCGCACCGATGGCCTCCACCAACAGTGACCGCGTGAGCTATCTGGCGCGCTGGCAGGCCGACGGGCAGGGTGGTGAGCCACAGACTGTCGAGCACCGTTGCGTGCTGATTGTCGGCGATGCGTCGACCCGGCCAGCGGCAGAGGCGATCACCGCGCACTACCTGCTCAGCGCCGGTTTTGCCACCGGCGCAGGCCGGGTGATCCGTCTGGAGCCAGGCCTGCAAACGGTCTGTCTGGCACCGGATCACTGGTCGCTGGACGCGGCCGATCCGCAAGCGCTGGAGCAATGCCTGAGCGCGGGGCCGGCCATCGATTGCCTGTATTTCTTCGGCGGCAACGCCGAGGCCACTGACTGGCAAGCGCAGCTCGACAGCCCGAAAACCAATGAGAACCTGCTGCTGCGGTTGATCAAATGGCTCAAACAACACAGCCCTTGCCAGGCGATCGACAGCTACATCATCAGCCAGGACAACTTCGACATTACCGGCGAGCCAGTCAGCGCCGTGGGTGGCGGCCTGACGGGCATGGCCTATGCGATTGCCCAGGGCGAGCATCGGTTCCGGGTGCGCAATCTGGATGTCGACAGCCGTGAGCTGGCCGACAACCGACGCCGGCCACACTTGCTGCGTCAGGTGCAGGGCGAGGGCGGGTTGGCTCGAGGTGAGGTGCTGTGCCTGCGCGATGGCGTGCGCTATCGTCAGCGCATTTTCAACCTGAGCTGGCAACCCCAGCCACCGTTGGCCGAAGGCCGGTTTGTCAGCTCGGGGCTCAAGCGTGGTGGCGTCTATGTGATTCTTGGCGGCAGTGGCACGGTGGGCTCGATTATCAGCCGCTATTTGCTGGCCGATTATCAGGCCCGGGTTATCTGGCTGGGACGCAGCGGTGCCGACGATCCCAAGGTGCAACAACGGCTCGCGAAATGCCTGCAACGTGTTGATGGCACGGTCGATCCGGCGCAGTTGCAGTATTTGCAGGCCGACGCCAACGACCCGGCATCGCTGCAACGGGCCGTGGCGCAGATCAAACAGCGTCATGGCGCGATCAACGGGGCGATTTTCTCCGCAGTGGTGTTCAACCATGAAGACCCGATCACCCGCATCCCCGAACCGCAGTTCGACGAAATCCTGCAAGTGAAAAGCCGTGGCGGTATCGAGTTCTACCGGGCACTGGCCCATGAGCCGCTGGATTTCATGTGCTACTTCTCGTCCGGGCAAAGCTTTGCCTTCTCCGGCGCGGCGCGGTTGGGCGCCTATGCCGCCGGCATCACCTTCGGCGACACGCTGGTGCGCAGCCTGCGTCGGCAGGCGGCGTTCCCGGTGGGCGCCATCAACTGGGGGTTCTGGCTGTCATCGCTGACCGAGCAACAGGCGGCGGACCCGTCTGCGCAACCGATGAGCCGCCACGCCGGAGCGCTGGAGGACCGCGAGGGCTTTGAGTGTTTTGCCCGCTTTGTCGAAGCCCTGAGTCACGGCCAGCTCGATCAGGTGCTGTGCATGGCCGCCTCGGCGCCGGTCCAGCAGTTGATGCAGCTGCAACCGGAACCGATAGTCCTTGGCGAGACCGGCGTTCAGCCGCCCGACGATGGTTTCGAGCGCTACCGTATAGCTGCCGCGCCGTTGCTGGCGGCTCATGATCCTCTGCCGTTTGACCGGGCCATGGCCGGGATGACGCTGGTGCAACTGTGCCGCATGGGGCTGTTCACCCAGTCGGGGCAGTTTGAGGACAGCGAAGTCCTGCGTCGTCAGGCCGGGATTGGCGAGCACTATGGCCGCTGGTGGGCGACCAGCCTCGAACTGCTGCAACAGCAGGGGCTGGTGCAGCGTCGGGGCACGCAGATCGCGATCACCGAGCACGCGAACCTTCAGCAACTGGAGCAACGCTGGAGCATGCTCAGGGATGAGTTGGTCGCCGTGCCGCAACGCAAGGCCCAGGTGGAACTGGTTGACGCCTGCCTGCAACAGCTGTCGGCAATACTCGGCGGGCGAACCCAGGCCACCCATGTCATGTTCCCCAACGGTTCGATGGACAAAGTCGAGGGCGTCTATCGCCACAACGCCTTGTCCGACTACTTCAATCAGGTGGTCGCAGGCGTGGTGCAGCAGCACATCGAAGCACTGTTGATCCGCGAGCCGCACCGGCAACTCCGTATTCTGGAAGTCGGTGCAGGCACCGGCGGCACCAGCTCCATCGTGCTGCCGGCGCTGCAACCCTGGCGCAGGCAGATTGCCGAATATTGTTACACCGACATCTCCAAGGCGTTTCTGATGTACGCCAAAAAAACCTATGGTGCGGCCAATCCGTTCCTCACCTATCAGGTATGGAATGTCGAACAGCCGCCGCAAGCCCAGGGGCTGGAGCTGGGCGGCTATGACATCGTGATCGCCGCCAACGTGCTGCACGCCACCAGTAGCATTCGGCGCACGCTTGCACACGCCGCAGCGTTGCTGCGCCGTGGCGGCATTGTAGTGATGAATGAAATCAGCGACCGGTCGCTATTCGCCCACCTGACGTTCGGCCTGCTCAAAGGTTGGTGGCTGTACGAAGACCCCGAGCTGCGCATCTCCGGCACGCCGGCCCTGTATCCGCAAAGCTGGGCCAGTGTGCTGGGCGAGACTGGTTTTCATAGCGTCGCGTTCCCGGCGCAATGCGCCCACGGCCTTGGTCAGCAGATTATCGTCGCGCAAAGCGATGGTGTGGAGTGTCTGGCGGCGCTGGATAAGTCCGAAAAACCGTTCGGCAACCCTGAACGAATTCTGCAACCGGCATCTGCCACAACCGGCGACGGCCGTGAGGTGCTGACCGCGTTGGCGCTGGACGGTCTGGCCACTACGTTGCAACTGACGCCTGGGCGCATTCAGGTGGATCAACCCTTTGCCGACTACGGCATTGACTCGATCCTTGGCGTGAGTTTTGTCAGCCACATCGGCGAGGCCCTGGGCACGGAGCTCAACACCGCGTTGCTGTTCGACTATCCGTCGCTGGAAAGCCTGGTGGACTACCTGCTTGGCCAATACCCGGCGCAGTGTGCCCGGTTGGGCGCAGGGACAGCGCAGCCTGTTGCACCCGAGCCAGTCGCACCCGAGCAGCAACTCGAGGCAGCGTTTCTGTGCGGTGAACTGGCAATCGATGAATTGCTGAAAATCGTCAACGACAGCGCCATGGCAAACCACGGCACAGCGCAGGCAACGACCGGGAAAGTACAATCATGAGCAGCCAAGCATTTCAATCCATTATCGCCCGGCTCCAACAGCGCCAGATCACGGCTGACGAGGCCCGGCAGTTGCTGCAACAACTCAAGGCTGGCGCCCAGGCCACAGTGGAAACACCGCCAGCCGCTCGCCCGCAGGCGCACGACGAGATTGCCGTGATTGGCATGTCAGGGCAGTTTCCCGCCGCCGACAACGTCGAACGCTTCTGGCACAACCTCAGCACGGGTAACGATGGTGTGGTTGAGCTGGGCGAGCGTTATCTGGACGCTGAGCGCAGCTATTCGGCCCAGCGCCAGCCCGGCAAGACGTATTGTAAGTGGGGCGGCGTCCTTGAGCGGCGGGATGATTTCGATCCGCTGTTTTTCAATATTTCGCCCCGCGATGCCGAGTCGATGAACCCGCATCAGCGGCTGATCCTCCAGGAGAGCTGGAAGGCCCTGGAAGATGCCGGCTACAACCCGAAAAGTTTTCGCGATCAGTCGGTGGGCATCTTTGTCGGCGCAGAACCGACCGGCTATTTCCACGAAACCTTTATCGGCGCCTCCGACGCGATCATTGCCTCACGGCTGTCCTACTTCCTCGACTTCAAAGGTCCGGCGCTGGTGGTCAATACCGGCTGCTCGTCCTCGGCCACGGCCATTCACCTGGCCTGCGAAAGCCTGCGCAATGGCGAGGCGGACCTGGCGCTGGCCGGCGGCGTTTTCGCCACCCTCGGCGAGCCCGGCCTGATCAGCCTGGCGCAAATGGACATGCTCTCGCCGACAGGGCATTGCCATACTTTCGATCAGCGCAGCGACGGCATTGTGCTGTCCGAAGCGGTTGGCATGGTGACCCTCAAGCGTCTCTCCCAGGCGCTGGCCGACGGCGACCCGATCTACGGGGTGATCTGTGCCTCGGGCATGAACCAGGACGGCGCCAGCAACGGCATTACCGCCCCCAGCGGCCAGGCCCAGGAGCGGCTGATCAGCGAGCTGTATCGGCGTTTCGCCATCGATCCCCGGCAGATCAGCTACGTCGAGGCCCATGGCACCGGCACGCCACTGGGCGATCCGGTCGAGGTCAACGCGTTGGTCCGGGCTTTCCGCCAGTTCACCGCCGATACCGGTTATTGCGCGCTGGGCAGCGCCAAGGCGCATATCGGTCATACCTCGGCGGCGGCCGGTGTGGTCAGCCTGATCAAGATCCTGCTGTCGATGAAGTACCGGCAGTTGCCCGGGGTATTGAATTTCGAACAGCTCAACCCACGGATCGAACTGGCGGGCTCGGCGTTTCATATCCATCGCGAGCCCCGAGAATGGCTCGGCAGCGGCCCGAAGATGGCGGCGCTCAACTCCTTTGGCCATAGCGGCACCAATGTGCACATGGTCATCCGCGAGGCCCCCGAAGTCGCCGCGCCGCCGGTTACCGACGAGGCGCGGCCCTGTCTGCTGCCACTGTCGGCGCGCACTGCCGACAGCCTCAAACGCTATGTCCGCCGGGTACATCAGGCACTGCGAGATCCGGCCCTGCGCCTGACGGACCTCGCTTACACCCTGCAAACGGGGCGGTTGGCGCAGGAGCATCGATTGATCTTCCTGTGCTCCGACAAGGACCAATTGCGGCAACAACTGAATGACTGGCTGGACGGCCGTTCGCCCCGGCACTGCTGGTCCGGGCAGATCGAAACGGGTGAACGTGCGGACATCGAGCTGCCTGCCATCGCCGACGCGGCGAGTCTGCAACCGTTGGCTGAGGCCTGGGTCACGGGCGGCAAACTCGACTGGGCGCAATTCAATCGTCAGCACCGTGGCGACGCCCGCCGTGTGCACGCGCCGGTCTATCCGTTTGCCCGGCAGAATTTCTGGATACCGCCCGCGCAACGTGGCGCGGCGGGAGGCGAGGTCAGCGCCGGTGCCGTTTCCAACATCCGCCCTCTGCATCCATTCCTGGCGCGAAACACCTCAGATCTGCACCGCCAGCGCTTTAGCAGTGTGTTTGATGGCGAGGAGTTTTTCCTCAAGCAGCATGTGGTTGGCGGGCAACGAATTTTCCCCGGCGTCGCGCATCTGGAAATGGCCCGGGCGGCGGTGGCGATGGCCACGGCGGGGCGGCAGCCGTCATTCAGTCAGGTGGTGTGGTTGCGGCCATTGATCGTCGGTGCCCAGGCACGGCAGGTCGATATCGAGCTGACGCTGGAAGACGACGAGCAGATCCGCTTCGAGATTTCCAGTCGCGAGCTTGATTCGCTCACCGGCCAAACCACGGGTGAACCGCTGCTGCACAGTCAGGGGCTGGCGGGTTTTGCTTCGCCATCGGCGGCGCATCAGGTTGATCTGGCAGCGCTCAAGGCGCGGATGACCGGCGGCCAGTTGAGCGCTAAACAGTGTTATGACGCCTATCAGGCGATGACGTTTGAACACGGCCCGGCCTATCAGGGTCTGCAATCAGTGGGCCTCGGGCGTGGCGAAGTGTTGGCGCAACTGCTGCTGCCCGCTTGCCAGCGCGACAGCTTTGAGGGCTATGTGCTGCACCCGTCGCTGATGGATTCGGCGCTGCAGGCAGCCATCGCCCTGAGTCTCGGTGCCGACGTGGTACTGACCGAAGACGACCGGCAGCAACTGCCACCGTTGACGCGCCCGACGCTGCCGTTTGCCCTTGAAGGCTTGCAGATACTGGATCGTTGCAGCGAACAGATGTGGGCCCGGGTGAGTTACGCCGAACGCCGCGACGATCAGCAGGCCGACAGCGGTTTGCAGCGCTTGAACATCGAGCTGTTCGATCAGCAAGGCAAGCTCTGCGTGTTGATGCAGGGTTTCACCTCACGGGTTCTGGGCAACCAAAGTGAGCCGGCAACCACTGACCAGCCATTGATGGAAACCCTGTTATTCCAACCACAGTGGGTTGACGAGGCGGCACCGTCGGTTGAAGCGCCCGGCTTCAGTCAACGCCTGATCCTGCTCAGTGGCTTTGATTCCCGGATCGCCGCTCAGGTGCAACAACAACTGGCCGCTTGCCGCTGCACGGTGCTGGACGTTCCCGAGCAGGATTGCGCCGTTGATTATCAACAGACGGCACTCGCGCTGTTGCAAAAAATCAGGCTGCTGCTCGGCGCGGGCGGCGGACGGAGGTTGCTCCAGCTCGCCGTGCATGACCCGAATGGCGAGCGGATGACCGGCGGCCTGGCGGCGATGCTGCGCAGCTTGCAGCTGGAAGTACCGGATGTGACCGGGCAAGTGATCGAGCTGGACGAGCAACAATCGCTGGCGCAGCGGCTGGCGGAAAATGCCGCCGCCGGCGATGTCGGGATTCGCTACCAGTCGGGCCGGCGCCAGGTGCAACACTGGCGTCCTTGCCCGGTGGTGGATCTGGCAATTGACGCGCCGTGGAAGGACCGTGGTGTGTACCTGATTACCGGTGGCCTCGGCGGTCTGGGGCGCTTGTTTGCCCAGGCCATCGCCGCCAGTGTCAGTGACGCCACCTTGATTCTCACTGGCCGCTCAGCGCCGGTCCCGCAGTTGCTGACCGGGATTGACGCGGGCCGCAACCGGGTCGAGTACCGGCAGCTGGATGTCAGCGACGCTGAGGCGGTACAGCGCCTGATCGACGGGATTGTCGGCGAACATCATGGCCTCAACGGCGTGCTGCACAGCGCCGGGGTGATCCGCGACAGCTTGCTGATCAATAAACAGGATGAAGAACTCAAACAGGTGATGGCGGCCAAGGTAGCCGGCACCCGCAATCTGGACCTCGTCACCGCCGGATTGGCGCTGGATTTCTGGATCTGTTTTTCATCCGGGACCGGCGTCGTCGGCAATGCCGGTCAGGCCGACTATGCGGCAGCCAATGCTTTTGTCGACCGCTACGCCGCCTACCGCAACCGATTGACTGCCCAAGGTCTCCGTAGCGGCCAGAGCCTGGCGATCAACTGGCCGTTGTGGAAAGAGGGCGGCATGCGGGTCGACGAAACGACCGCGCAGCAGATGGCGTACAGCACCGGCATGGTCGCCATGCCGAGCAACGCCGGGATTCATGCCCTGCGCCAGTGCGTTGCGCTGGCGCTGCCGCAGGTGCTGGTGATGCACGGTCGGCGAGCGCCGATCAGCGCGCTGGTGACGGGGCGTGGCACTGCCGAAACGTCGAAGCCGCAAATCGTCGCGCAGGTAGCCCCCGACCATGACGCACCGTTGACCGAAGCACTGCACCGGGCGCTGATCGAGCTGGTGTCTGCGCAGATGAAAATCCCCGCTGGCGAAATCCGCCTCGATGTGGAGTTCAGTCAGTACGGCTTCGACTCGATTAGCCTGACCACGCTGGCCAACACACTGAAACAGCAATGGCGGCTCAACCTGGCGCCGACGATCTTTTTCGAACACGCCACGGTTGGCCGTTTCGCCGACTACCTGGAACGCGAGCACCGCAGTGCGCTCGCGACCAGACTGGCGCCGCAACAAACAGCAGCGCCGGTAGCGCAACCCCGGCAACGACACCCGCAAGCAGCAACAGCCCGGCGCCCGCTGCAAACCGCCAGCGTTGTCATGGCTAAACCGTCTGTCACCGAAGCTGACGATGACATCGCAGTGATCGGCGTCAGCGGCCGTTTTCCGATGGCCGAGGACATCGAGCAGTTTTTCCATAACCTCAACGACGGACGCGACTGCATCAGCGAGATTCCCGCCAACCGCTGGGACTGGCGCGAGTACTACGGCGATCCGCACCGCGAGGTCGACAAGACCAACGTGAAGTGGGGCGGCTTTATCCACGGCGTCGATCACTTCGACCCGCTGTTCTTCGCCATCTCGCCACGCGAAGCGCAATTGATGGACCCGCAGCAGCGCCTGCTGATGACGTACGTGTGGCTGGCCATCGAAGACGCCGGCTACGCCACCGCTGATCTGGCGGGCAGCGACACCGGGATTTTCGTCGGCACCGGGGTGACCGGCTACAGCAGCCTGATCGCCAAGGCCGGCGTACCGGTCGAAGGCTATAGCGCCACGGCGATGGTGCCTTCGGTCGGCCCCAACCGCATGAGTTTTCTACTGGATTTTCACGGTCCCAGCGAACCGGTCGAAACCGCCTGCTCGTCGTCACTGGTGGCGATCCATCGCGCAGTGCAGGCGATGCGCAGCGGTGATTGCCGGATGGCGGTGGTCGGCGGGGTCAATACGTTGATCGCGCCCGAGGCGCAGATCAGCTTCAGCAAGGCCGGCATGCTGGCCCTGGACGGGCGCAGCAAGACCTTCTCGGCCCAGGCCAACGGCTATGCCCGTGGCGAAGGCGTCGGGATGATCGTGCTGAAGAAACGCAGCCAGGCCGAGGCCGACGGCGACCACATTTATGCGCTGATCCGCAGCACCGCAGAAAACCACGGCGGCAAGGCCAACTCGCTGACGGCGCCCAATCCACGCGCCCAGGCCGAGCTGTTGAAGTCGGCTTACCGCAAGGCCGGGGTCGATCCGCGCAGTGTCGGCTACATAGAGGCCCATGGCACCGGTACGGAATTGGGTGACCCGATTGAAATCAACGGCTTGAAAATGGCCTTCCGCGAACTGGCCGAAGAGTTTAGCGCCGATGAACCGGGACAGGGCTTTTGCGGCGTCGGTTCGGTGAAGTCGAACATCGGCCACCTTGAACTGGCCGCCGGGATTGCCGGGGTGATCAAGGTCCTGCTGCAACTCAAGCACAAGACCCTCTTCAAGAGCCTGCACAGCGAACAGCTCAACCCTTATATCGAACTCGACAACAGCCCGTTTTATGTGGTCCAGCAAAGCCGTCCGTGGGTCGCGGTCAAGGACCGTCACGGCAATGAGTTGCCGCGTCGGGCGGGTGTCAGTTCGTTCGGTTTTGGCGGCGCGAATGCACATATTTTGCTGGAGGAATATCGGGTGTCGTCGCCGGCTCGCAACGAAGTCGCGTCGGGTGCCAGACCGTTTCTGCTGTCGGCCAAAACCCCGGAACAGCTGCGTGAATCCGCGCGTCGCCTGGCCAGTTTCATCGCCGCCGCGCCTGCGCAAAGCCAGCACTACCTCGATGAGCTGGCTTATACGCTGCAAGTTGGCCGCGACCTGATGCCGGAACGTGTGGCGCTGTTGAGCGATTCCCTGAGTGACCTGCAACACCAACTCGGCGACTTCGCGGCAACAGGCAAGGCGCTCTATCGCGGCACCAGTGAAGGCGACAACCCGGCATTGGCGCTGTTTCGTCAGGATGAGGACATGGCTGCCGCGCTTGCGGCCTGGATCGACAAACGCAAGTACCACAAGTTGCTGGAACTGTGGGCTCAGGGCCTGACGATCGACTGGCGTCAGTTCTACCGTGACGGTCAAACGATGCGCCGCCTCAGCCTGCCGGGTTATCCCTTTGCCCAGGAACGCTACTGGGTCACGGATCTCGCCACCGGCCAGGTGGCCAGCCCCGTTCAAGGCAGCGTGTGGCTGCACCCGATGCTCGAACGCAATACCTCGGACTTTTATCAGCAGCGTTTCAGCAGCCGTTGGCAGGGTGACGAGGGCTGGTTTGTCGATCATCAGGTCCACAGCCGCAACACCATGCCCGGCGTCGGTTTTCTGGAAATGGCCCGGGCGGCGATTACCCGGTCGCTGGATTCGCAGGCACTGGATGCCGGCTTGCTGCAATTCAAGAACATCGTCTGGCTGACGCCTTACACGCCGACATCGCAAGACAACGAACTGCATATCGAACTGACGCTTGAGCAGCAGAAAGTCGACTTCAGAATTTACTCGCAGGTCGAGGGCGTAGCGCTGGAACACTGCAAGGGTAGCGCGCAGGTGATCCCGGCGGCCGATGTGCAACCGCTGGACCTCGACAGTCTTTGCGCGGCGCCCTGGCAGCGCAGCCTTGAAGCGGATGGGGTGTATCCACTGTTTGAAGCGATGGGCATTCACTACGGTCCCGGCCATCGTGGTGTTTCGCGGCTGTGGCTGGGTGAGGGCAGGGTATTGGCCCGGCTTGAGCTGGCTCCGGGGTTGTTTGACGGTGATTGGGTGCTGCATCCGGGCATGCTCGATTCCGCCGTTCAGGCTTCGATTGGCCTCCTGCTAAACAGCGACGGGATGGGCGAGACGCTGTTGCCCTTTGCCCTTGAGCAACTGAACGTATTTGGGTGTTGCCAGCCGCTGATGTGGGCACTGATCAGCGTCGATGGGCGCAATTCGGGCAGCGCTGTGCAGCGGATCGATATCGACCTGTGCGACGAGCAAGGGCAGATCGCCGTGGCGTTACGCGGGTTCAGCTCGCGGCCAATTCGGGCCGGGCGCGACCGTCCGGCGCCAGTCAGCGCCGATCAGTTACTGCCGGCGGGCCTGAGCCTGCTCGCGCCTCAATGGCTGATTGCCGATAGTCCGTCGTTGTCGCTGCAAGCGTTGCCGACTCTGGCCATTGGCGCAGCCGGTGAGCGCCACGACTGGCTGGCCGGACAACATCCGCAGATCGAATTCTTGCCGTCGCAGGCGTCCACCATTGACGGAATCGCCGCCCAGCTGTCGGCTTGCGCACCGTTCCAGCGCCTGATCTGGCTGGCGCCGGCAGAACACAGCACGCTGATGCTGTTCCGCTTGATCAAGTCGCTGTTGCAGCTGGGTTTTGCCCAACGAGCGTTGCAGTTGCAACTCATCTTTACGGCCAGCATTGCGCTGCACCCCGATGAGCCGTTGGCGCCAGAGCAGACGGCTTGCCATGGCCTGGCCGGGTCGTTGGCCAGAGAACAGGAACAGTGGCGGGTTGAACTGATCGATCTGCCGGCGGACAGCCAACAGCTGCCGCAGACAATGCTCGAGCCAGCGTTGCCCGGTGAATGCCTGGCCTGGCGTGAGGGCGAATGGTTTCGCCAACGTTTGTTGCCGCTGACCGAGCGTGCGCAAACAGCCGCTGGCGCTGTGCATTACCGTGAAGGCGGCGTGTACGTGGTGATCGGCGGCGCCGGTGGCATCGGCGAAGTGTGGACACGCCATTTGATCAGCCATTGGCGTGCCCGAGTGATCTGGCTGGGCCGCCGCGTTGCTGACGATGAGATCAATCACCAACTCGCGGTGCTGGCGCAATTTGCCCGGCAACACCACGCGGCGCCGCCGCTGTATCTCCAGGCCGATGCCACCGACGCCGGGCAACTGACCCGGGCCAGGCAACAGGTGGTCGAGGCCTGCGGGCCGATCAATGGCTGGGTGCACTCGGCACTGGTGCTGGACGATGCTCGTCTTGCGCAGATGGACGAGGCGCAGTTCAGCGCCGCGTTCGACGCCAAGCGGCTGACCAGTATTGCGATGGCGCAGGTCTGTACGGCGGCGGACAACCCGGCGCTGGACTTCGTACTGTTTTTCTCGTCAATGATTGCCTTCAGCCGAGCCGCCGGCCAGAGCAACTACGCCGCTGGCTGCGCCTTCGCCGACGCCTTTGCCGCTCAACTCGATCAGCACGGCCCATGTCCGGTCAAGGTCATCAACTGGGGCTATTGGGGGTCCGTGGGCGTGGTTGCCGATGCGGGTTACCGGGCGCGGATGGCCGCGCAGGGGCTGGGTTCCATCGAACCGCAAGAAGGGATGGCGGCACTGGATCGCCTGCTGACCAGCCCCTTGCCGCAGTTAGGACTGATCAAACTGCTGGCGCCGATGGCCATCGCCGGCATCGACAGCGGCTGGAAGCTCGATTGCTACCCGGCGCAGGAGTCACTGGCGTCCGATGACTGGGCGCAGGTCGCCCGGCACTGCGCTCCGGCGCCGCAACATCACCCGGCGGCCAACGAGATGAACCGGCTGTTGCTGACGCAGACCTTCGCCTGCCTCGGTGAACTGGCTGCTGGCGGACCGCTGACAGAGCAACGGATCGCCGCCGAGCCGGCAGTGGCGGCCAATCTGCAAGCTCACCCGTTTTACCGTCGCTGGCTGCGCGAAAGCCTGCGTTTGCTGACGGACAACGGTGATATCGATGCACACGGCCAGTTGTTGTCGGCCCTACCTGACCGGGGGGCACTGTGGTCGCAATGGCAGCAGGCCAGCGAGCAGTGGCGCCGCGACGCTGATTTGCACGCTCAATTGCAACTGGTGCAAACCTGCGTTCGCGCGCTGCCGGCGATCCTGCGCGGTGAGCAGCAGGCCACCGGGGTGATGTTCCCTGACGGCTCAATGACACTGGTGGAGGGCATCTACAAAAACAACCGGGTCTGCGACTACTTCAACGCCGTGCTCGGCGAGGTGGTGGCCGATGTCGCTCGCCGTCAGGCGCAGAGCGGCAGGCCGTTGCGGATTCTGGAAATCGGCGCCGGCACGGGCGGCACCACCGCCGGGCTGATCGACACACTGCGCCCGTGGCAACAAGGGATCGGCGAATACTGCTACACCGATGTGTCCCAGGCATTCCTGCGCCATGCCGAAACGCATTTCGCGCCCCAGGCGCCTTACCTGCGCACGGCGATTTTCGATGTCGGCCAACCCTGCGCCGAGCAAGGCATCAGCCTGCAACACTATGACCTGGTGATCGCCACCAACGTGCTGCACGCAACGCCCGACCTGCGGCGCACGCTGCAAAACGCCAAAACCGCGCTGCGTCAGGGTGGTCTGCTGTTGCTCAATGAAATCAGCGACCGTTCGATGTTCACCCACCTGACCTTTGGCCTGCTCGAAGGCTGGTGGCTGCACAACGACACGGCGCTGCGCATCCCCGGTTGCCCCGGCCTGTATCCCGAGCGCTGGCAACAACTGTTGCAGGCGCAGGGCTTTGACGACATTGCCTTTCCGGCTTCGGCAAGTCATCCGTTGGGCCAGCAGATCATCGTCGCCGCCAGCGATGGCGTGGTGTGCCTGCCCGCGCGGGCCGCCGCTGTCGTGGCGGTCGCCGAGCCGCAGGCGCCAGGTCCTGTCCCGACAGCAGATGTCGATGAAGAAGTGTTGGCGGGGCAATGTCGGCAACTGATCACCGAGGTGCTGTCGAAGCTGGTGAACATGGCGCCCGAGCGTTTGCAGCGCGACACCGCGTTTGATCGCTACGGCATCGATTCCATCTTGCAGATCAGCCTGATTCAGGCGCTCGAGAAACGCACCGGCGAGCTGTCGCGCACCATTCTGTTCGAACACAACACCATCAATCAGCTGACGAATTACCTGCTGACCGAACATCGTCCCGCGCTGGTCAGCTATTTTGCGCCGGTCCGGCAGGTTGAACGCCCGGTGGCAGCGCAGCCCGTTGCGCCGCTCGCGGTCGGTCGTCACACCCCGGTCAGGCCCGCGCCGCAGCAGTCAAACAGCGTTGAAGCGCCGGCAACAAACCGCGACATTGCAATTATCGGGGTCAATGGCCGCTACCCGATGGCGGCTGATCTGGACAGCTTCTGGGACAACCTGCGCAATGGTCGTAACTGTGTCAGTGAGGCCGATGGTCGACGTTGGTCAACGGCCTTGAACGCAGATGAGTGCTACTACGGCGGCTTCCTGGAACAGGTTGAGGCCTTTGATCACGGCCTGTTCGGGATTTCCGATACCGAGGCGCAGCACTTTTCGCCAGAGTTGCGGCAGATGCTGGAAGTGGCCTGGCTGACCTTCGAAATCGCCGGTTACAACAGCGATGCGCTGGCCCGGTTTCAGCAGGGCGATACGGCGGCGGTCGGGGTGTTTATCGGTTCGATGTACAACCAGTCGCCGTTGCGCGCAAGCAGTCCTGCGCACGCGGCGATCAAGGCCAATGTCACCGACTGGCAGATCCCCAACCGGATTTCCCACTACTTCGATCTCAAGGGCCCGAGCCTGGCGGTCAACACGGCGTGCGCCAGTTCGATGTCGGCGATCCACCTGGCCTGCCAGAGCATTTTGCAGGGCGACTGTGCGATGGCGATGGCCGGTGGCGTCAACCTGATCCTCGATCCGTCCAGATACCAGACCCTCGAGCTGGCCAACTTCCTCGGCAGTTCGGACCTGAGTCGCGGCTTCGGCCAGAGCGACGGCATGCTGCCGGGTGAAGGCGCCGGCGCCGTGCTGCTCAAACCATTGGCGGCTGCGGTGGCCGATGGCGACCGGATTTACGGGGTGATCAAGAGCACCGGCCTCAACCATGGCGGCGGCAAACTGATGTACTCGGCGCCCAACACCCGCCAGCAGACCCGCTTGATCGCCGAGACCATCAAGCGCGCCGGCCTGCAACCCGCGCAAATCAACTACGTTGAAGCGGCGGCCAACGGCTCGGAGCTGGGTGACCCGATTGAAGTGGCGGCGTTGAAAAAGGTCTTCGGCGAACTGCCGCCCGGCACCTGCGCGCTGGGCACGGTAAAGTCGAATATCGGTCACCTAGAGGCGGCATCGGGGATTTCCCAACTGACCAAAGTGCTGCTGCAACTGCAACACCGGCAGTTGGCGCCTTCGATCAATGCCGAACCGCTGAACCCGCATATTCGCCTGGAGGGCAGCGCCTTTTTTTTGCAACAACACGCTTCGCCCTGGACGGCTGATGGCAACGGTCAGCCGCGCCGTTGCCTGATCAATTCTTTTGGGGCTGGCGGAACTTACGCCAGTCTGGTGGTCGAGGAGTATCAGGAGAGTCGGGCAACGTTCAGAAACACAGGCGGTGAGCAACTGTTGATTGTCGCCGCAGCCAGCCGGGGCAGCCTCTTGGCCTATCTGAAAAAACTCCAGACCTTAATCGATGCGAATTCGACTTTCGATCTGTCAGATCTGGCCTACAGTTTAGCCCTGCGTGAACACCGTCTGGCCCACCGCGCCGCGTTGGTGGTCGGCGACAAACAGCAACTGCGGGCACGCTTGCAATTGCTGTTGGCGGGCACACCAGATAGCGGCTGTTGGCTATCACCGGTTGATGGCATTGAAGAGGGCGAGCCTGGGACCGCGTCGGGGTCACTGATGCAGAGGGGAGAAGCCTGGTGTCGCGGTGCCGAGCTGAGTGTCCCGGCGCTGTACCCGGACGGCGGCAACCGGATCGCGCTGCCCGGCTATGAGTTTGAGCATCCACTGGCGCCGCCGCAGTCTGGCACAGCGCCACCCGCGTTGTTTTCCAGTGAACTGTATCGGCGCATCAGCAGCGGCGAACTGGACGCCGCGCAATTTGAACGACTGCTCACCACCTCAACCAATGAACAGGGAACGTTATGAGCCAGATTCAAGACACTACCGTACCCGCGCAAAGTGATGCGGTTGTCGGCCAGCAAGCGGCCAGACTCGCTCATCCGGTTGCCGGCAACGTGAAGATGAAAGACGGTTTCCCGGTCATGCCCGGCAAAATTCCCTTGCTCGGTCATGTGCACAAGATCGGCAAGGACGCGCTCGGTGAGCTGCGTCAGGCCGAGGCCGCGTGCGGGCCGATCTTCTGGACTTATTTCGGCACCCAGCTGCCGGTGCTGCAAATCATGGACGAGGCAGGCCTGGAGATCCTGCAGAACAAGTACACCGACAATTCGTTCCTGCGCGAACAGATGCCGGTGATTACCGGAGAGGCCATGAACGCGTTTGACGGCCCGCGCCATCGCAATGCACGGCGGGCCAGCACCGATGCGTTTACCCCCAAGGGACTGACCCGCGCGCAGGTGGGCCAGTTCATCGTGGAAACCATCGATCAACGCCTCAAGCACTGGAGCCGCGAAAGCAAACTGGCGATATTTCCGCAGACCAAGGACATCGCCCTGGAAGTAGTGTTCCGCATTCTGGGCATTGAGACGCACGAGCTGGAGTTGTGGCGTCACCAGTACGAAGAGTTTTTCCTGGGCATGATTCCACTGAAGGTCAACCTGCCCGGGTTTCCGGCGTGGCGCTGTCGAAAGGCGCGGGGCTGGCTGGAACAGCGGGTGGCGCAGATTGTCGCCACCACACGGGCCAACAATGACCACGACAGCCTGGTCGGGGCGATGATCTTCGGCCGTGATGACCACGGCAACGGCATGTCCGAGGTCGAGTTGGTGCATAACATCCTCGGCCTTGGCTTTGCCGGTTCGGAAACCACCGCCGCCGTGATGGCCTGGTCGGCGTTGATGCTGTCGCAGCATCAGGAAATCTGGCAGCAGTTGTGCGAGCAGGTCGCGGGGCTCGACAGCATGCCCTTTACCCACGAGGAACTGGTCAAACAGGTACCACTGGCCGAGGGGATATTCCGCGAAACCATGCGCCTCTATCCACCGGCGCCTTTTGAAATGCGCAAGGTACACACCGAGTTCGAATTGATGGGGCGCACGATTCCGGCCGGGGTGATGGCCGGGGTCAGCCTGCTGCATGTTTCGCGCAACCCCGAGCGCTACCCGGATCCCGACAGCTGGCAGCCGGAACGCTGGCTGGGTCTGGACCGTGCGCTGAACCAGGTGGAAACCTGCCAGTTTGGCGGCGGTCCCCACGCGTGCCTCGGGCGGCATGTCGCCGCGCTGGAGATCACTCTGTTTATCGCGATGCTGGCCCGGGAGCTGGGGCCCAAGGGCATTGTGCCGCGTCTGGTGGGCAAGATGCCGCCGCCGGCCTACTTGCCATTTTTACGTCCCTCGAACAAAGCGTTCCTCGACCTCAGCGGCGCCTGATCGGGCAGGGCGCACATCGTATTTGCGGTATTGCAGGCACTATCAGAACCAGGGATTGGAGAGAGCAGTGGACAGTAAAATCAGGGTTCTGCACGGCAAAATCCAACGGCAGGAAATCAGCGTCGAACAAGCGGCGCTGGAATTCGAGAAGCTCAGAGCCGGCGCTCGCCACGACCCGGTGCCGCGACTGATCGAGGCACCACCGGCCAGCGCCGACCTGATCGCCGCCGCTGTCTATCGCTACGACGAGCCGTGCCTGCGCGATCACCAGTTCAATCACCAGCAGATCCTGTTGGGGCTGACTTATGCCAGCCTGGCGCTGGAGCACGGTCTGGGTCAGCTCTCCGAGGGTGAAGCGCTGCAACTGAAAAAACTGACGTTTGCCGCACCCATTGCGCTGGTCGAGGGCGAGCAGCTTGAAGTGGCGATCCGTGCCAGCCAGCCCGGGTTCGAGGCCGTGTGCCGCCGTACGCCGCTGGCGCCCTGGCAAGTGGTGGCCAGTGGCGAACTGTCGGCGGTCGCTGTTGAACGCCAGCAAGTGTTGCCTGCTGAACTCATGACCGGTATGACGGCGGTGGAATTGGCTTCGATCTACCAGATCAGCGAGCACATCCACATTGGCGAGAGCTATCGCACCCTGCAAGCGCTCTACCAGCAGCCGGACGGCTGTCAGGCGCTGTCGCGGGTGGAGCTGAGCGATGCGCGCCACTACGGCCTGCATCCATTGCTGATCAACAGCGCTTTTCTGACAATCATTCCTCTGCTGGCCGGGGAGCAGCTCGCCAGCCATTACATTCCCCTAGGAATCAAGTCCCTGACGTTTCATCGGCGCCAGGCACCGGCAACCGGCTGGATCCACGCCCGTCTGGTGAAGAACTCCGGCGAACTGGTGTTGTTTGATGCCGAGCTGTACGGCGACGACGGCGCATTGATTGCTCAGTTCAATGGCTGCTCGTTGAAGCGGCTGCGCGGTGCCAATCTGGTTGATCAGGCTGAGCCGCGCGCGGTTGAGATTGTCGGCAGCAGCGTAGCGGTCGAAGACTATCTGCTGACCCAGTTGCACGCCATCGGCGCCAGCCAGATTGGAAAAAAACAACGCCAGCGCAACCTGATGGACTTGGGACTTGAGTCCATGCAACTGGTCAATCTGGCGCAACGTATCGCCAGCGCGGCGCAGATCGAACTGGAACCCACGGTGTTTTTTGAATACCCGAGCATCGCCGAGCTGGCGATGTTTCTCTGGCAGGAGCACCGCACGGCGTTCACCCCATTGCTGGGCGAGCAGGGCATGACGACCGGGATTATCCCGGTGACTGAACCCGCCGCCACTGCGCACAGCAGTAGCAATCCTCAGACCGATATTGCAATCATCGGAATGCACGGGCAGTTCGGCGAGGCCGGCGATCTGGATCAGTTCTGGCGCAACCTCTGGCAGGACCTGGAACTGATCAAGCCAGTGCCGGCGGATCACTGGGATATTTCTCCGTGGTTCGATGCCGATCCCGACGCCAAAGACAAAACCTATTCCCGCTGGGGCAGTTTCATCGACGACGTCGACAAGTTCGACGCCGGCTTTTTCAACATGTCCCGCCGCGAAGCCCAGTGGATGGACCCACAAGTGCGGCTGCTGCTGCAGAGCGCCTACACCAGCGCCGAGAATGCCGGGGTGGTCCAGCGCTTGCGCGGCAGCAATACCGGCGTGTTCATCGGTTCCTGTTTCAACGAGTACGTCGACAAGATAAGCGAACTTGGCCTGCCAATGGACCCGTACATCGCCACCGGCAGCGGCACGATCGCGGCCAACCGGATTTCGTTCTGGTTCGACTTCAAAGGCCCTAGCCTGATGTTCAACACCGCCTGCTCCTCGTCGCTGGTTGCGTTGCATGCCGCCTGCGTGGCGTTGCGCAACGGCGAGTGCGCGATGGCCTTTGTCGGTGGTAGCAACTTGTTGCTGTCGTCCTGGCACTACCGCTATTTTTCGGCGATCCGCGCGCTGTCGCCGACGGGGCGTTGCCACACCTTTGACGCCCGCGCCGACGGCTATGTGCCGGGTGAATGCGTCGCCACGCTGTTGCTCAAACCGTTGTCACAGGCGCTGGCCGATGGCGACCCGATCCACGGCGTGATCAAGGGTTCGGCGGCGCTGCATGGCGGTTACACACCTTCGCTGACGGCGCCGAGCGTGGCGGGAGAGGAAAACGTGATCGTGCATGCCTGGCAGAACGCCGGTATCGATCCACGCACCTTGAGTTATATCGAGGCCCACGGCACCGGCACCCGACTGGGCGACCCGATCGAGATCAATGCGCTCAAGCGCGCCTTTGCGCGATATACCGACGATCGGGGTTTCTGCCATATCGGCTCGGTCAAGGCCAACATCGGCCATACCGAGGGCGCAGCCGGCATCGCCGGGGTGCTCAAAGTGCTGCAGCAGATGAAGCACCGGAAACTGCCGGCGCTGGGGCATTTCAAAGAGCAGAACGCTCATATCAAACTCGAAGACTCGCCGCTGCTGATCGACACCGAGGGCCGTGACTGGCCGGAACAAGACACACCGCGACGAGCTGGAATCAGCTCCTTCGGTTTTTCCGGCACCAACGCCCATGCGGTGCTGGAGGAGTATCGCGAGCAACGCCAGTTCGCCACGCATCAGGGCCAGCAGGTGCTGGTGCCGTTGTCCGCACGCAATGAACAACGCCTGCGAGAGCAGGTGGTGCGGTTACTGGAACACCTGGAGCAGCACACGCCGGACCTCGCTGCACTGGCGTACACCCTCCAAACCGGGCGAGAGGCGATGGCGGCGCGGGCGACTTTCATGGTCGACAGCCTTGAACAGTTGCAACACCGGCTGCAAGCCTGGATCGCTGGCGAGCGCGATATCGATTTTGCTGCACCGGTCATGAGCGCCGAACAGGCCCTGGCCGGTGCTGACCTGCGGCAGCTGGCAGCGCTGTGGCTTGCGGGTGCTGACAACGAGGACAATATCGACTGGTCGCGTCTCTATGGCGCGGGGCGGCATCCCGCACGAATCAGCCTGCCGGGTTACGCCTTTGCCAGGGAACGCCACTGGTTGGAAGCGCCGATGCCAACCGCCGCGGCAGCGGCCGCCGACAGCACGTTGCTCACTCACACCGAACAATGGCTTTCGGTCGAGGAACCGGTTGGAGGGAGCGGGATAAAGCGGGTGATCTGCCTGTTGGCTGAACCTCGGCTACGCCAGCAACTGGCCCGTGAAATCCGCGACCTGAGCCCGCACACCGAGCTGCTCTTTATCGCTGCCGGTGACGCCAATGGTCGCGATGAGGATGGCCATTACCGCGTAGCGGCGCACGACCTGCAACAGTTGCAGGAAGGACTGCAACAGGCGCTGTCGACCCACGGCGCAACCCGGATTGTGTATTTGTGGGGCATGGATGATCGACGCTGGATTCGCGACAGCAGCCCGATAGTTGCCTTGCTTAAGGCCATGGCTGCCACCACGACGCCTATCGAACGCTTGCTGCTGGCTGGCCGGGCTGACGATGCGCTTGAACGATGCCACCTTGAGTCCTGGATAGGCATCGAACGCTCCCTTGGCGCGGTGATGGATTGCCCCGTCGAGGTGGCCATCGATTTGCCTCACCGTGCCGCCGACGACAACCGCTGGCTGCGCCGCGTGTGGCTGCAACTCAGCGGCAAACCGGCGGGCAGCAGGTTGTATCAGGACACGCTGACCCTGCGGCCGGTCTTGACGCCGACCCTCGCCGAGCCCGCCGTCGAGCCGCTGGCTCTGGATCAACTTAATACCCTGCTGATCACTGGCGGACTCGGCGAATTGGGCTTGCTGCTGGCGGGCGAACTGTCGAACCAGGCCAGGCAACGCGGCAGCGGTCAACTGAATCTGCTACTCAATAGTCGCTCGCCATTGTCGGCGGCCACACAGGCGCGAATCGATGCGCTGAGCCATGAATGCTGCAGGGTATTCCATGTGCAGGCCGATTGCGCAGATCGTCTGGCACTGACGGCTGCACTGGTTGAGGTGCTGGCGCAGAGCGGGCCGATCGACGGCCTGATTCATGCCGCCGGCCTCAAGGCCAATGGCAGTGTATTTGCCAGTTCACCTGCGGATTTCGATGCAGTGCTCAACGCCAAGATCAAGGCCACACAAGTGCTGGACGACGTGCTGGCGGCGCAACCGCTGGCGTTGATCTGCCATTTCTCCTCAAGCTCGGCATTGCTGGGGGATATGGGTGCGTGCAGCTACGCGATGGCCAACCGTTTCCAACAGACCTATGCGCGTTACGTCCAGACCGGGCGCGCACGGCGGGTCGTGGCGATCGATTGGCCGCTGTGGCGTGATGGCGGCATGCTGGTGGGCGAGTGCGAGTCGACTGAGTTCTACCTCAAGTCCAGCGGCCAGCGGATGCTGGAAAGCGCCGAAGGCCTGACATTGCTGCGCCGGATCGTCAGCAGTGACGTCGAGCAGGTATTGGTGTTGGCCGGGCAACCGGCGCGGTTGCAACAGCTGGTAGCCGGGATCAACGAACCGGCGCAAAAAACCAGGGCTGAAACACCGCCGGCAGCCCCCGCACGCAACCCGGCGCACCGCCGTCCCGAACTCAAAGGGTTGAGCCTTGCGCAGTCGCTGTTATGGGACTTGCGGGAACTGGCGAGCCGGCCGCTGAATGCCGAACGGCAGACGCTCGGCGAAGACACCAATCTGGCCGATTTCGGTTTCGACTCCATCAGCCTGGCGGAGTATGCCGGGCTGCTGAGCCGGCACTTTGCCCTGAAGTTGACCCCGGAAGTATTTTTCAGCCATTCGACTTTGGCAAAACTCGCCGCGCATTTGCTGGAACAGCACCGGCAGGCGGTAGAGGCCTGCTACTTGCGTACCGTGACCTGCGCACCTGAACCGTTGCCGGGGCCGGCCAGTGCAATCACCTCAAGCCCGGACACCAACGCCATCGCGATCATCGGCATCAGTGGCCGCTTCCCCGGCGCCCGTACGCCCGATGAATTGTGGCAATTGCTGGTCGAGGGCCGCGACATGGTCGGCGAGATCCCGGCCGAGCGTTACGACTGGCGCGAGCATTATGGCGATCCGCGGGAGAACCCGGCCAAGACCCGCTGTATCTGGATGGGCAGCGTGCCGGGGATCGACGAATTTGATCCGCTGTTTTTCGAGATTTCACCGCGCGAGGCAAACAATCTTGACCCCCGGCAGCGCCTGCTGTTGCAGGAGTCCTGGAACGCCCTGGAAGACGCCGGCATCGGCCCGCGTCACCTGGCAGCGCAGCGGGTCGGCATGTTCGTCGGCGTCGAGGAGGGCGACTTCCAGCGACTCGCCGGCGAAGAGAGTCTGACCTCCAGCCATAACGGCATTCTCGCGTCGCGGCTAGCGTACTTTCTGAACCTCACCGGGCCGACCATGGCGATCAACACCGCCTGTTCGTCGGCACTGGTGGCGCTGCATCAGGCGGCATCGAGCCTGCGTAACCACGAATGCGAGATGGCCATCGCCGCTGGCGTCAATCTGATTTTCTCGCCAGACGCCTTTATCGGCATGACCCAGGCGGGGATGCTCTCGCCGGATGGCAAGTGTTTCACCTTCGATCACCGGGCCAACGGCATGGTGCCGGGCGAGGCGGTGTGCTGCGTGCTGCTCAAGCCGCTGGCCCGTGCCGAGGCCGATGGCGACCGGATTTACGGCGTGCTGCGCGCCAGCGGCATCAACTACGACGGCAAGACCAACGGCATCACCGCGCCCAGCGGCGTTTCGCAGCAACGCCTGCTGGAAGACGTTTATCGCCGCGCCGGGATCGACACCCAGACAGTGGACTACATCGTCACCCACGGCACCGGCACCCAGCTGGGTGACCCGGTAGAAATCAACGCCCTCAACGATGCGTTCCGGGGTAACACGGCGGGCCATTGCGCGCTGACCTCGACCAAGACCAATCTGGGCCACACTTTTGCCGCCTCGGGGCTGGTCAGCGTCATCAGCCTGTTGCAGGCGCTGCGCCACGAAACCATTCCGGCCAGCCTGCATTGCGAGCAGGAAAACGACTATATCCAGTGGCAACAGAGCCCGTTCTACGTCAACAAGGCCAGCAAGGCCTGGCCGCAGGCAGGCCGCGACCGCGAACGCATCGGCGCGGTCAGCGCCTTCGGCATGAGCGGCACCAACGCTCACGTGGTGTTGCAAAGCTACAGCCAGCAGCACGATGGCGCTGCGCTGCGGCGACCTTGCTACTTGCTGGTGTTATCGGCCAAGACCGCCGAAGCCTTGCAGGAAAAAGTCGCACAACTGAACGTGGCGCTGGAGCAGGGCGGCTACGTTGATGAGCAGTTGCCGTCGATCAGCCATACGCTGCTCGAAGGTCGGCATCACTTCCGTTATCGCCTGGCCTTGGTGGCGGCGGATCTGGAAGAAGCGCGCTACGGCCTGCAGCGTTATCTGGTCGGCGAGAAGCGGCCCAACCTGTTTGGCGGTGAAGTCGAGCGCGAATTTTCCCCGCGCAAAACCGTCAGCCGTTATATCGAACAGTTGCTGGGCGACAGCCTCAATGCCGATGAAAACGAGCTCCGCGAGCTGCTGTCGGGGCTGGCGGATAGTTATCGTCAGGGCTATGACATCGACGGTCGGCGCCTGTTTGTGGCGTCGCCGCCACGTGTATCGCTGCCGGGTTATCCGTTTGCTCGCGAGCGTTATTGGCCTGAAATCCATCAGCATTCACAGCGCGATACTGGCCAGGGTGTGGAGCGACTGCACCCGCTGTTGCATCGCAATATCTCAACCTTGGCTCGTCAGTGTTTTGTCAGCCGCTTCAGCGGTCGCGAAAGGTTTCTGGTCGATCACCGGATCGGCGATCAACTGATTTTCCCGGGCACCGCTTATCTGGAAATAGCTCGCGAAGCGATTGTCAGGGCCAGCGAGCTGCCAGCGCAGCACATCACGCTGCGCAACATGGTCTGGTTGCGGCCACTGGCATTTTCAGTTACCGGCGACCCGCGCGAGACCGAGCTGTTCTGTGAGTTGACACTCAAGGCCGGCGATAACCTGTCCTTCAGGATTTACAGCCTCGACGGCGTGACACAGCAACTGCATGCTCAGGGCGACGCGCTGCTGGCAACCGTTGCCGCTCCCGCGCCACCAGCGCTTGAGCTGGCGCAATGGGCGGCTGAGTGCAGCCTCGGCGAGCGCAGCCACGACGCGTTGTATTGCGACTTCGAGTCCATGGGTGTGCATTACGGCAGCAGCTTCCGTGCTGCCGGGCAGATCCACATGGGACGCGACCGGGTGCTAGGCCAATTGTCCGACGCAGCGCTCGATCCGCAGATGGACGGCGTGCTGCTGCCACCGGGAATACTCGACAGCGCGCTGCACATCGCCGCTTTACTGGGTTCCGGGCAGCAAGCTGCTGAACCGGCACTGCCGTTTGCCCTGGAAAGCCTGCGCCTGTACGGCTCGGTCGAACAATCGCTGCGCCTCGGGCCGCTGACAGTGATCGCGACGCGCCACGCGATGCCAGACGGCGCTCCGGTCGAGAAGATCGATCTACACATCTGCAATCACGCCGGTGAATGCCTGCTGCAACTGGAGGGCTTCAGCTCGCGCCGGACCGGCGCTGAACGGCACGCGATTCAGGCACAGGACACGACGCAGCCGATCGAAGCCCTTGGCCGTTTGATCCGCACCCCGTTCTGGCAGCCCCTCGACAGTCCCGGCGAAGCGCTGCCCGTTGATGTCCGGCCGCACCTGCTGCTGTTGGGGTTGCCCGACGCGGTGGTGGCCGAGCTGCGTCGGCAGTTCGGCACCCAGGTCAGTGTTTTGTCCGGTGCGGCGGGCGAAACCAGTGCCGCGATTTACCAAGCGGCGGCGCTGGCGCTGCTCAAGTGCTTGCAGCAATGGGACGCCAAGGCTGGCGACTATCTGCAACTGTACGTCGGCCAGGGCCAGGATGACCTGCGCCTGAGCGCGCTGGATGCGCTGTTGAGCACCGCGATGATTGAAAATTGCGAGTTGAAGGCCCGACTGGTGGCGGTTGATCCCGACATGGGCGACGCGGCGATGAGTCGTGTGATCGCCGAGCAGAGCCGCTTCCACTGCCAGCAACGGGTGCGGATCTTCGCCAGCGGCAACCTGTATGGCAGCCAATGGCGTGAGCTGGCCGCGGAACCGGTGCAAGACCCTGAGCCCGTGCCATTTCGCGATGCCGGTGTCTATGCGATCACTGGCGGTGCCGGGGGCCTCGGATTGATCTTCGCGGAACAGATCGCCAGCAGTTGCCACAACCCGGTGCTGTACCTGGCGGGCCGCTCGGTGCCGAGTGCGCCTGCACAACAGAAATTCGAGCAACTGGAGGCGCTCGGCGCCCGCGTGCTTTACCAGCCACTGGACGTCAGCGACGCAACGGCGGTCGGGCAGTGGATTGACGGCATTTACGCCGAGCAGGGCACCCTGCACGGGGTGATCCATGGCGCGGGGGTGATCCGTGACAGCCTGATCATGCACAAGTCCTCCAGTGATTTTGAACAGGTGCTGGCGGCGAAAGTGGCCGGTGTCGAGGCGCTGGACCGGGCCATCGGCGAGCGGCCGCTGGACTTTCTGGTGTGCTGTTCGTCCCAGGCGGCGATGGGCAATCTGGGGCAGGCGGACTATGCCTGCGCCAATGCCTGGATGGATGCCTTCATGCACTACCGGCAAAACCTTACCGCCGATGGCAAGCGCAAGGGGCGCTCGCTGAGCATCAACTGGCCGCTGTGGCGCAACGGCGGCATGCGCCTGGCGCCGGTAATCGAGCAACAGATGCGCGAACAGTTCGGCATCGTACCAATGCCGCTGGAGGAGGGCCTCGGTAGCCTGCGGCGGCTGTTGACGAACTCAGTCAGCGCTCAGGCGTGGGTGGTGTATGGCGAGTCATCGCGGCTGGCGAGTATGGGTCAAGCGGCGCCTGCCCAGCAGCAAACCCCAGTAAAACAGGCGCCGCAACAATCAGGCAGGACGACGGGGCTCAGCGACAGCGAACTGCGAAAACACATCGAAACGTTTGTCACCCGGATCATCGCCAAGGTGACCCAGATTGACGCAGCGAAAATCCATCCGGCGGAGAAGTTCGAAGTCTATGGCTTTGATTCGATCATGGCAGTGGGCGTGACCAACGAGCTGGAAAAACACCTCGGTTCTTTGCCCAAGACCCTGCTCTTCGAACACGTCAACATTGCCGGCATGGTTGACCATTTCGCGGTGAAATATCGCGACCGGTTTGCCGCGATGTTCGGCGATGATGAGCAGCCGCCGCTAAGTGCTTCGGTCGCTCAAGCACCTTCAATTGAACCGGCGTTCAATCGTTTCGCAGCCGCCAGCCAACCCGCCACGCCAGTCTCCCCTGCACAGATCGAAGACAGTGATCTGGCGCAGTACGTCGCCGTGATCGGCCTGGGCGGTTATTACCCGGGTGCGGACAACATGGACCAGCTGTGGCAGAACCTCGCCAACGGCGTCGACTGCATGAGCGAGTTCCCCGCCGAGCGCTGGGACCACAGCAAGCTCTACTACAAGAACCGTGACGTGCTGGGCAAGACCACCTGCATCAACGGCTCCTTCATCAAGGACGTGGACAAGTTCGACTACAGCTATTTCAAAATGCCCAAGGTCTATGCCGATCACATGTCGCCGGAAGTCCGGCTGTTCCTTCAGGCGGCGGTGCATACCTTTGAAGACGCCGGTTATTCGCGTGAAACCCTGCAAAGCCGTTATGGCGGCAACGTCGGCGTGTTGCTGGGCGCCATGACCAACGACTATCACTACTACGGCTTCGAGCACAATTTGTCCGGCGGTTCGATTGCGTCGGGTTCGGGCATGGCAACCATCCCGATGACGGTATCCTATTTCTACGGCCTGACCGGGCCGAGCCTGTTTATCGACACCATGTGCTCGTCGTCCTCGACCTGCATTCACACTGCGTTCCAGATGCTGCGTCACGACGAGACCATGATGGTGCTGGCCGGCGGCCTGAACCTGATGTACCACCCCTATACAGTGGTCAATACGTCACAGGGCAACTTCACCTCGATCACCTCCGAGTCGGTCAACAGCTATGGGGTTGGCGCCGACGGCACGGTGATCGGCGAAGGGGTCGGGGCGGTGCTGCTCAAACGCCTGGACCGGGCAATTGCCGATCGCGATCAGATCTACGGCGTGATCAAGGGCTCGGCGATCACCAATGCCGGCGAACGCAACGGTTTCAACGTGCCCAACCCGGACCTGCAAACCCTGGCGATCCGTCAGGCGATGGAGCAGGCCAAGGTGCACCCATCGTCGATTTCCTATGTGGAAGGTCATGGCTCAGGCACGCGGCTGGGGGACCCGATCGAGGTGCTGGGGCTCAATAACGCCTTTAACCGCGACACCGACGACAAGCAGTTCTGTTACCTCGGTTCGATCAAGTCGAACATCGGCCACCTGCTGGCTGCATCGGGCGTGGCCGGGTTGACCAAGACCCTGTTGCAACTCAAGCATGGGCAGATTGCACCGTCGATCCATTCGGGCCTGCTCAATCAGGACATCGACTTCGCCGACACACCGTTCGTGGTGCCGCAGCAGTTGACAGAATGGCGTCGCCCGGAACGGCTGATCAATGGAGAAAAACAACGGTTTCCACGACGGGCCGGGCTGACTTCGATTGCCGCAGGTGGCATGAACGCGCACATGATCGTCGAAGAATATCCGCAGCCAGGGGACAGCGCCGGGCAGATTGCCGATGACCGCCTGGCGTTTGTGTTCTCGGTGCACAAGCTGTCGGTACTGGTGGAAAACCTGACCCGTTTCAGGGACTGGCTGGCGAGCAGCGAGGCGTCGTTGGCACAGATCGCCTATACGCTGCAGGTCGGCAAAAACAACCTGCGCAACCGATTGGTGATTCGCTGCGACAGTCGACCAGCGCTGCTGGACGCGCTGACGTCCTGTATCGAAGGGCGTTACGACAGCACGACGTTCTACCGCTTTCAGGAAAACGATGCGGCGCAGCTACCAGAGGTGGATGGTCCGTTGACGCCGCTGTTGAACCAGTGGCTGAACGGCGATAACCAGGTCGATTGGGCCAGCCTGTATGGTCAGCAGCCACAGCGCATCAGCCTGCCGGTTTACGGTTTTGAAAAAAACCGCTGCTGGTACACCGAGCCAGGCTACGAGTCGGCGATCATCAATCCCTTGATGTTCACCAAAAAACTGCACCCGCTGGTGACCGAGAACTGTTCGACGCCGCAACCGGGCGCGCTGTTTCGCAGCGACTTCGTCCAGGCGCAATTGCTCGATTACGTTTACAAGGCCGCAGACGGGCAACGCATCAGTGCCTTCAACTTCGCCGACGTCGCGCTGGCGATACCGGCGCTGGTGTCGCGGTTTGACGGTTGCACGCTGTCGGTGTCCTGCGCGTTCGAGCACTTTATTGCCGACTGGGCGTCGGTTACCGGGCTTGCGTACCGCTTGCTGGAAATTGACGAAGGGCAGTTGGAGCTGGAGTTCGATGTGCGACGCCAGGGCGAACAGTCGGTCAACCTGGGGTTTGCCCTGATCAACCCGTTGACCGGCAACGAACCGGCATTGGCGCAGTCGTTGCTGGACGCCGCCAGTGAGCTGTTGAACCGCCAGCCAGGGCACCGTGGTGGCGATGGCGCGTCGGGCACCGCCGATGTCAACCGGCGACTGGCCCAGGCTGGCTACGATTTTTCGCCCTACCTCGACAACGAGGGCGAGCTGGTGATCAGCCGCAATGGCTTGCTGCTGGAAGGCCGGCCACCGGTCAATCGGCACAATCACCATGCCGGCAACGTTCAGTTGTCGCCTTATCTGGCGACCACCCTCGACAAGGCGTTTTACCTGTTGCTCGAAGAGCTGGGGCTGCCGCAAGGCCGGGTCATTGTGCGCAATATCGAGCAGCTGTGTTGCTACGAACAGCCCGTCGGCAACTTCTCGGTGATCCTGACGCAGATCGGGCTCAACGCTGATGTGCTGTCGTTCAGCGTGCTGGTGCTGGATGAGCAGGCCCGGATTTACCTCAAGGCTGATCGGGTCAGCCTGCATCTTGGCGAGCAGGAACTGGCGAACATCCGCCGCGATCACCATTGGCTGGCTGGGAGTATTGCAGCGGTCGTACGGCCATCGTTTGAGCCAACGACTCAGCCTGTTGGTGCCATTGCGCAAACGCAGGGTGGCGATGGTGAAGCCACTCTCGGCGAGCGAATTCTCGCGTTTATCCAGCAAGAGTTGCAGCACAAGCTGGGGTTTGCGCCGCAGGAAACTGGCGAATCGGCGCAGGTCCATGACCTGGGGCTGGACTCGATCATGGTGGTGCAACTGACGGACAGCGTGAACAAGCGCTTTGGCACCAGACTGATGCCCGACCTGTTTTATGAAAAGCAGCAACTGGGCGAGTTGGCGGCAAAGCTGCAAGCCGTTTAGAAACCATTCAATTGATCTGAAGAATTGACCCGGCAGGCCATGCCGCCGGGTAAACCAGGACGGTAAGGGCATTCAGAACAATGAACGACTCAACATCGAACAATGCACATGACATCCGCCTGCCTAATCAGCGGCCCGCTCAACTACACTCGACCACGCCGGCGCAACGGACCCGGCGGCAGATCGGCGAAGGGCCACAAGGCACCGCTCCATCGCGAGCGCCGACTGCCAGGGTGGCGATTGTCGGGTTCGCCGGGCGTTTTCCCGGCGCCGACAATGCCGAGCAATTCTGGCAACTGTTGATGGAGGAGCGCTCGCAGATCAGCGAACTGCCATATTGGCATTTGTCGGGCATTGCCGAACGCGCTTACCTGCGCCAGACATTCACCTGTCCGGGCGGTTTCATCAACGACCCGACCGCATTCGACGCCGACTTCTTCAACATCTCTGCACGCGAAGCCGAGGCCATGGATCCGCAGCATCGTCTGGTGCTGGAGCAGACCTGGGCCGCTTTCGAAGATGCCGCTATCTGCCCGCAGAACCTGCGCGGCAGCAATACCGGGGTATTTATCGGCATCTCTTCCGCCGACTACAACGGCCTGCTGGCCCGTTCCGAGGCCGGCGCGCACGACGCCACGGGCAATGCGCACTCGATCATCGCCAACCGCATCTCCTACCTGTTCGATTTCCATGGCCCCAGCGCGCCCATCGATACCGCCTGCTCCAGTTCACTGGTGGCGGTACACAGGGCCGCGCAGTCGATCCTCAACGGCGACTGCACGGTGGCTGTCGCCGGCGGGGTCAATCTGTGCTTTGAACCGATGGTGTTTATCGGTGCGGTCAAGGCCGGCATGCTCAGCCCCACCGGGCGCTGCAAGGCCTTTGCCGCCGATGCCGACGGCTATGTGCGCGGTGAAGGCGTCGGGGTGTTGGTCCTCAAGGACTATCAGCAGGCATTGGCCGATGGCGACAATATTGTCGCGACAATTATCGGTTCCGCGGAAAACCACGGCGGCCACGCCAACTCCTTGACCGCACCCAATCCCAGAGCCCAGGCCGACCTGATCAAACAGGCCTGCCAAGGCATCGACATCAACAGCATCGGTTACATCGAAGTCCACGGCACCGGCACGCGCTTGGGCGATCCCATCGAGATCAGCGGACTCAAGCAGGCCTTTGCCGAACTGGGCGCCAGCGCCGAGCAGCGCTGTTACCTAGGTTCGGTGAAAACCAATATCGGCCACCTCGAATCCGCTGCCGGCGTCGCCGGGCTGATCAAGACCTTGCTGGCCCTCAAGCAGGGGTACCTGCCCAAGAGCCTGCATAGCGAACAGCTCAATCCGTATATCGATCTGGCCGGCAGTCCGTTCGAGGTTTTGCAGGCTGGCCGGGAGTGGCCGCAGCCGTCCGACCGCCAGGGCAACAAGGCGCCGCGCCGGGCGGGAGTCAGTTCGTTCGGTTTTGGCGGGGCCAATGCCCATGTTGTGCTGGAGGCGGTTGAGCCTTTGACCACCGTAACGGAACAGGGGCACGCCGCGACGATATTTCCACTCTCGGCTAAAACCCCCGAAGCGCTGCAGTCGCGGGTTGAACAGTTGATCGATTTTCTGCAATGCCAGCCTCAACTGCCGTTGGTGGATGTCGCCGTCAGCCTGCAACTGGGCCGTGAGGCGATGGAATACCGGCGGGTGATTGCGGCGGACAACCGCGACAGTCTTTTGAGCCAACTGCGTGCCAGCGAAACCGGCGAGGGCGGCAAACCTGCCAGCAAGATTGCGCCGGACGAGGTGATTCGGGCGTTGCAACAACAGGATATCGACAGCGTGCTGGCACTGTGGCGCCAGGGCGCAACCGTGGACTGGCGTCAGCTTTACCAACATGCTCAGCCGCGCCGAATCCCGCTGCCGACCTACCCGTTCAGCCGCGAGCGGTACTGGATCAGCGAATCTCCTGCGGTCGAACGCATGGGCGAGGCGTGGCTGCACCCACTGGTGCAGCGCAATACGTCGGACCTGGCAGGCCAGCGTTTCACTAGCCGGTTCGACGGCAACGAATGGTTTTTTGCCGAACACCGGGTCAACGGTCTGAAGGTCCTGCCCGGCGTGGCTTATCTGGAAATGGCCAGGGCTGCGCTTAAGCTGTCACTGACTGATGACGGCGCGGTGGTCCGCCTGAAGAACATTGCCTGGCGTCAACCGATGCGCCATGACGGCGGCGAGCTGTCCATCGATATCGATCTGGCCGAGCAGGACAACGGCGAGATCCGTTTCGAGATTCGTGGCGCGACGGCCGATGGCCCGAGCTATTGCGCCGGTGTGGCGACAGTTGGCAGCGCCGAGAGCCTGGCGTCGCTGGACCTTCCAGCCATCGCCGTGGCCACTGCCGGGCAGCGACTGGCACCAGAGCAGTGCTACGAGATTTTCGGCGAGATGGGGCTGGCGTATGGCGTGCACTTTCGCCGGATCAGCGCGTTGCAGGCGGGCAACGGTCAGGTGCTGGCCAAACTGGTGTTGGCGGGTGAAAACGCTGAGCGCGGTGAATCACTGCTCCTGTCGCCCGGTCTGCTTGATGCTGCGTTGCAGGCCGCACTCGGACTGGCGTTACTGGAGCCGACCCAGCCGGGCCAGCAGCGTCAGCCTCTGGTGCCGTTTGCGCTGGACACGATGATTTTTGGCGACCTGCGCCTGCTCAATCAGCCCTGCCATGCATGGGTGCGCTATAGCGCCAGTCACCAGCCGGAACGGATCAATAAACTGGACGTGGACATCTGCGATGAGCAGGGCCGCGTGGCACTGCGCCTGCAAGGTTTTTCGTCGAGAAGACTTGAACCGGCAGCCATGCCCATGCTGACCATGATGCCGGTCTGGCATGACAAAGCGCTCGTCAACAATGCTCCGCGAAGCTACGCCCGGCAGGTGATTGTGTTGGCCGCAGATCAACCTGTTGCCGTAGACGAACTGGTGGATCGCTGCCGGGCGCTGGCGGGAGGCAGTTGTCAGATCCACATCGAGCGGTTGCCAATGGCTTCGAATGATCCCGCAATCGCTCTGCCATTGCTGGCCGGGTTCCTGATCGACCTCGTGCAAACGTGCCCGGCGGACACTCTGGTGCAACTGGTCCTTTGCGACCTTGATGAAACCGACGCGGTTTTCGCCTCGCTGCTGGCGCTGCTGAAGACAGCAAAAAACGAAGGGCTGATCGCCGCCGTGCAGTCTATCGAGGCTCGCGGGAGCCTCTTGCCGCAGTGGCTGATCGACAATGGCCATCAGAACGATGAACGGGTGCGTTACCAGGGCGGTCGACGTCAAGTGGCGTCCTGGCAGGAAGCTTCGCTGCCGGATGCTGACGCCGCGCCGTGGCGCGATGGCGGCGTTTACCTGCTGACCGGTGGTGCAGGCGGTTTGGGTTTGTTGCTGGCTGAAAGCATTGCCCGGCAGGCGCGGGGCGTCAGGTTGATCCTGGCCAGCCGCTCGGCCAGTCAACCTTCTCCCGAAGTCAGCGGGCGAATCGAGGCGATCAAGGCACTGGGTGCCGAGGTGCGGCTTGAGGCGCTGGACGTCGCCGACCAGAGCGCTGTAGAGGCACTGCTTGCACGGTGCGAGCAAGCGTTCGGCGTGATCAACGGTATCTTCCACTGCGCCGGTATCACCCGAGACAGCCTGCTCAAGAACAAAAGCGAGGCCGATCTGGCGGCGGTGCTGGCGCCCAAGGTGGCGGGCGTGCTGAACCTGGACCGGGCCAGCGCGCATCTGCCGCTGGACTGCTTTGTGTTGTTCTCCTCGGTGAGCGCGGTGATCGGTAATCCGGGGCAGGGCGACTATGCGCTGGCCAACGCGTTCATGGACGAGTGGGCCGGCTGGCGTAACCGCCAGACCCGGGCCGGCCAACGTCAGGGCCGTACGCTGGCGATCAACTGGCCACTGTGGCGCAACGGCGGGATGCAGATCGATGCCCGGCGAGAACAACAGATGATCGAGCAGACCGGGATTCACCCTTTGAGTGACAGCGCCGGCCTGGCGTTGCTGCGCCGGGTCTTGGCCGATACCCGCGGGGCCGAACGCTGGATGGTTCTGCAAGGCGATATCACCAGGATCAAGACGTTTATCGCTGGTCAGTGGCATGAGCCGGTGGCGGTCATGTTCGATGAGCCGCCAGCGCCGCCAATGATGCAAGCGCCGGTCGAGGCGGCACCCTTGGCGCAAACCGTGGAGGGCGACCTGAACGCGCTGGCGATCCGGCATTTCAAGCAACTGCTGTCGAAAACGCTCAAGCGACCGTTGGACAAGATCGACAGTGACGGCTCGTTCGAGCGCTACGGTGTCGACTCGATCATGCTCACCGAGCTGACCAGCCAACTGGAGCGCACGTTTGGCTCGCTGCCCAACACGCTGTTGTACGAATACCAGACGGTGCGCGAGCTGAGCGAGTATTTCATCCAGCAGCACCTCGAAACGATGCGCCAGTTGCTGGTGCCCGAACCAGCCAAGCGCAGCACGTCCAGTGAGAAAGCCGCGTCGATACCCGAGGCGCAAGAACCCCGGCGCCAGCACAGCCGCCGCCAACAGCGCGCGACGCCGCCAGGGACCAGCAACAGCCGCGATCTGGCGATCATCGGTCTCAGTGGTCGCTACCCCGGTGCCGAAGACCTGGAGACGTTTTGGCGCAAGCTCGCTGGCGGCGAAGACCTGATCAGCGAAGTGCCGACCTCGCGCTGGGATCATCAGGCGTACTTTGACGAAGCGCGCGACCGATTCGACAAGACGTACTGCAAGTGGGGCGGTTTTCTCGACGGGGTCGAGGACTTTGATCCGCTGTTTTTCAACCTCTCACCCCGAGAGGCACAAATCATCAATCCCAACGATCGGCTGTTCCTGGAAACGTGCTGGAACCTGCTGGAAAGCGCAGGGATCACCCGGCAACACGTCAAGCAACGCTATCAACAACAGGTGGGTGTGTTTGTCGGCGTGATGTACCAGCAATACCAGGCGTTTGAGTCGGATCTGGTCCGGGAGTCGCTGGTTTCGGTGACGTCCTACAGCGCCATTGCCAACCGGGTGTCCTATTTCTTCGATTTTCAGGGGCCGAGCCTGGCAATCGACACCATGTGCTCGTCGTCGATCTCGGCGATCCATGCCGCGGGCGAGGCGCTGCGCAATGGCGACTGTCGACTGGCGATTGCCGGCGGTGTCAACCTGACCCTGCATCCGAAGAAGTACATCGGCCTGAGCGTAGGCCAGGTGCTTGGCAGTCATGTCGGCAGCCGCAGCTTTGCCGATGGCGACGGTTATCTGCCGGCAGAGGGCGTCGGCGCAGTGTTGCTCAAGACGCTGGCCGACGCCGAACGAGATGGCGACCACATTCTGGCGGTGATCAAGTCGACCGCCACCAACCACGGCGGCCACACTCATGGTTTCTCGGTGCCGAGCGCCAAGGTGCAGGCCGCGCTGATCGACAGCAACTTCAAACGCGCAGGGATTGACCTGCGAACTGTCAGCTACGTCGAGTCGGCGGCCAATGGTTCAGCGATGGGCGATGCCATTGAACTGAGCGCGCTGAGCCGCATTTTCGGCGAAGCGGGAGTTGCCAGTCAGTCCTGCGCCATTGGCTCGGTCAAATCCAACATCGGTCATGCCGAAGCGGCTTCGGGCATGTCTGCGCTCAGCAAACTGGTGCTGCAACTGCAACACCGGCAGCTGGCGCCGTCGCTGGTGCTCGGTCCGCTGAATCCCAAGCTGGACTTCGAGCACTCACCATTCGTGCTGCAACGCACGTTAGCCGACTGGCCTCAGCCGGTGGTCGAGATCAATGGCGTGCGCCAATCCGTTCCGCGTCGGGCATCGCTCAGCGCGTTCGGTGCCGGTGGTTCCAATGCCCATCTGATTATCGAGGAATACCCCGAGGCGCCGGTGACCGATGTGGCACAGGAAGAGGACGGCGTTTTGCATATCGTGCCGCTGTCAGCGAACAGCAGCGGTTCTTTGCGGCAGGCAGTGGCAAGGCTGGCGCGGCATCTCGATGTCCATACGGATCTTCGACTCAAGGATCTGGCCCACACCCTGCAAATCGGCCGAGAGGCGATGCCGCTGCGGCTGGCCTTGCTGGTGGCCAGCACGGGCGAATTGCGCACGCTGTTAGCCGATATTCAGCGGGTGCTGGAGCAGGGCGAACCCATGGCCGCGCTGGAAACACTCGATTTGCCGCTGGCCTTCGGCAATGTCGACGAGGTGCCGGCGGCGCTGGCCAGCCTGCTGTCTGGCCCAGGTGCCGTAGCGCTGAGCAACGGCCTGATTGCCGCCGATGACCGGCAACAACTGGCGCTGCTCTGGACTCAGGGCGGCGAGATTGCGTGGGACAAACTTGCACAAAACACCGGCGCGAATCTCATTCAGTTGCCCACGTATGGCTTCGACAAGAAGCGCTACTGGCTGGAACAGTCAAACACGGCGTTGCGTGACGACATCACGGGCGCAGGCCCGGCAGTGGGCAAGGACCGGGAAACTGCCGCCGAACAGGGTTTGCGTCTGCTTGCCGACTTGCTGGGCATGCAACCCAACGACTTGTCGCCGGCCAAGCCACTCAACGCCTACGGTGCCGATTCCATCGTGATGCTGCAGTGGGCAATGCAGGTGCAAGCGCACATTGATCCTGGAGTTACCCTGGCCGAAATCCAGCAGTGCCTGACTCTCGGTGATGTCCTTCAATTGCTGAGAGCATCTGCCAGTTTCAAAAAGCCGGTGCTGCCTCCGGAAATCATCGGCCTGTTGAGCGGTTCGACGACGCGCTTCCCTGAGCTGCAACGACTCAATCAGGTGCAGCATGGCCGACCCGTGTTCTGGTTCCATGGCGCCTTGGGCGGCAGTGAAATCTATCAGGGCCTGGCCCACCATATTCAGCGCCCGTTTTTCGGGCTTCAGGCCCGAGGCTGGATGACCGACCGCGCGCCGTTGCAGGGGATTCAGGCTATGGCGGCTTATTACGTTCAGGTTATCCAGTCGGTTCAGCAGCAAGGTCCCTACGACCTGGGCGGCTATTCGCTGGGCGGCATGCTGGCGTATGAAGTGACCCGGCAGTTGCAGGAGCTGGGGGAAACCGTCGCCAGCCTGGTGATGCTGGACTCACCGGACGTGACCGGTGAACGTACCGCCCGCCTTGCCGACAAGACCCGCTTGTTGCAGACCGTCAACATGTCCTTGCAGATGACCATCGGCCAGACCCCGGAGCGCTTCGCCGAGGTGTTGATCCACCGCGACGCGGTCGATCTGTCGCTGTCGCCAGCGGACTATCTGCAGCAACTGACGGCGCTGGCCCGGGAGCGGGGCCTGAAGACCAGCGACGAGCGTTTACAGCAGCTTCTGGCACAAGTCACGCAGATCCAGCAGGCATATCAGGTGGAGCATTATCGAATCCAGCCATTGCCCAAGGCCGGTGACGTCGCCTGTTATTACTTTCGCAATGCCAGCGGCTTGTGGATGGGCGCCCTGGAGCCATTTTTCTCCACCGATAGCCAGGAATTCGCCGCTTTTAATCACGCCGATTACTGGCAGGAGTGGCAGCGGCAATTACCGAACTTCGAGATGATCGAGGTGGCATCGGCCAACCATATGACGCTGCTGACCCAGCCGGAAGTGTTCAGAGTGATCGCGCAGTTCTGCGCGTCCTTATATGGCGAAAAGCGGGTGGAGAATGCCGTTGGATAACGCCCGAAGCTGTCTCTCCACCCGCCGCCCGAATGGACTAGGCGGCCCGTTTCAAACGCCAGTATTTGTACACCAGATGGCCGTTTTTATAGGCCTTGACGCCGCTGTCGTTGAAGAAATGGAACATGGTGTCGAACGCGTGCCAGACCTCGGGCGGCAGCGAGTCACTGTGCTGTTTTTTCTCGTCCACCAGGCTTTTGAGCAGGTGCTTGAGGTGACCTTGCTCGCTTTCAAACGCCCTGATCACACCTTCGGAAATGTCGGCATGCTCCTCAACCTTGAAGCCGGCGTGGCGAATCATTGCCTGGTGCTGCTCCAGCACGTTGGTGAAGAAGTCGACACCAATGCTGTCACGCTCGGACAGGGCACTGGTGTTGTCGCCTTTCATGGTGTCGGCATAAAAAAACAAGCCATCCTTTTTCAACACACGCTGCACCTCTTCACCAAACGTGTTGAGGTCAGGGTAGCAGTGGGACGACTCGATATTGATAACGACGTCGAATTCGTTATCGACAAACGGCAGTGCCATCGCGTCGCCGTCAACGAAGGTCAGCCCTTCAATAGGGTGCACCCGGTTGCACAACTCGATATGTGCCGGGCAAAAATCCAGCCCGGTCACGGACGCGGCGCCGGTATAGCGGGCGAGGTAGGAGCAATTACCGCCGCGTCCCGAGCCGATTTCGAGGACCTTCTTGCCGCGCAGATCGGTATCGCCCAGCAGGGTGCGAATCAGGTTTGCCGAGCATTTTTGCTCAAGATCTTCGTCGTTGATCCAGTCAAAGCTACTGTCTTTAGCCAGGTAGCCGTAGTTGAGGAAGGTCAGACGTTTGTCGGGGAACATCCGGGTCATCATGTCGTACCACTGACTGATTGGCGATACGGTTTCTTGTCCTTGCGTCGTCATGTCTACCTCCGTGTCGAAAAAACTGCAGAGTTTGCATTTCACTGTATTCGCGACAACAGCGCCGATTACAGGGCGCTGATGCGGCCGCCTGAGGAGCATAGCGGTCATGGGCCAAGGCCCCGAAGATTTTTTTGTCGATGTCGCAGGCCGTTCCAGATCGGCTCCTATACTGCGAGCCGTAACGTCAGCTATCCATTTCAGGACGAAATTTATGCCGTATCTTTTTCAGGGACAGACGTCTTGCGTGGTATTCATGTTTCCCGGCCAGGGCTGCCAGTTCTATCAGATGGGCCGCGAGCTCTATCAGAACAATTCGGTATTCCACCGCTGGATGAACGAACTTGACACACTGATTCACGCCGAACTGGGTCAGTCGGTAATCGCCGGGATCTATCACGACAACAATCCGCGCTCGAAGGCGTTCGATGATATTCGCCTGAGTCACCCGGCGATCTTCATGATCGAATACGCGCTGGGCAAGACGCTGATCGAGCACCGGATCACCCCTGATTATCTGCTGGGCACCAGCCTCGGCGAACTCGCCGCCGCTGCGTTGGCAGGCGTCATTTCGCTGCCTGACGCGATCCGCCTCGTGGTGCGTCAGGGGCAACTGTTCCACCAGAGTCAGTCACCGGCAGGCGACGGTGCAATGCTGGCGATCCTGGCCACGGAGTCGCTGTATCAGCAGACACCGGTGCTGCGCGAGCACTGCGATATCGCAGCCTACAATGCACCTTCGCTGATCGTCGTTGCCGGCCCGTCCGGCACGATTGCCGATGCCGAATTTCACCTCAGCGCTCGGGACATTGTGTTCCAGCGTTTGCCAGTCAATCAGGCCTTCCATTCGCGCCATATCGATTTTCTCAGGCTGCAAGTCGAGGCGCTGATAAGCCAGACCACCCTGCACAAGGCGCAGATCCCGGTGATCTCCTGCCATAACACCGAGACCTTGCAGCAACTCGACAGCGACCACTTCTGGCACACCATCCGCCAGCCGATCCGTTTTTCCCAGACACTGGCGCGGATCGAGCGTGAGGCCGCCGAGCGTGGCGAATCGATGATCTACCTTGACCTCGGCCCCAGCGGTACGCTGGCCAACCTCATCAAACAGAATATTCGTGACCGTGTCTTGCCGGCGATTTTCCCGGTGCTTAGCCCGTTTGGCCGCGACCTGGAAAAATTCGACGAGGTGCTGACCCTGGGCCGTGCCTTGCAGCCGTTGCTTGCCAACGCAGCCCCGGCAGCCCCGACGGCGCCTGTGCCGGTACAGGCTGCTGTGCAACCTGCGGCACTTCAGGTCCAGCAGCCGACCCGCCTGGTACAGCGTCCATCGACGCCATTGCCGTCCGGGCCGAAACGCGTCTATGTGTTTCCGGGGCAGGGCTCGCAGCGGTTGGGCATGGGCGCGGCGTTGTTCGAGCAGTTTCCCGAGCATCTGGCGCAGGCGGACCAAATTCTTGGCTATTCGCTGAAAACACTGTGCCTGGAAGATCCCGATCAGCAGTTGTCCAACACCCGGTTTACCCAACCGGCGCTCTACACCGTCAGTGCCTTGGCGTTCCTCGCCAAACAGCAAGCGGACCCGCGTAAAGCCGATTTTCTGGCTGGTCACAGCCTGGGCGAGTACTGCGCGTTGTTTGCCGCTGGTGCATTCTCCTTCGAAACCGGATTGAAACTGGTGAAAAAACGCGGCGAGCTGATGGGCCTTGCCACCGGCGGCAGCATGGCGGCCGTCATTGGTCGCAGTCCTGACGAAGTCAATACGCTGCTGTCGCGCCACGGCCTCGGCGCGCTGGACATCGCCAACTACAACTCACCGTCCCAGGTGGTGCTCGCCGGTCCTGTCGAGGCACTCAGCGAGGCGAAGGAAATTTTCCAGGCGATGGACATTACCTTTGTTGCGCTGCCGGTCAGCGCTCCTTTCCATTCGCGCTACATGCACAGCGCGATGGGGGCATTTGGCGAGTACCTCGCAACGTTCGACTATTCGCCGCTGCACACCCCGGTGATCGCCAACATCCATGCTGCGCCTTATCGCGATAATGAACTGGTCGACAACCTGACCCGGCAAATCTGCGGTTCGGTGCGCTGGCTCGATACCGTGCAGTACCTGATGCGCCAAGGGGAATTCGAATTCGAGGAACTCGGGCCGGGCGAGGTGCTGACCAAACTCGTCAAGACCGTGCGAAACGCCGCCGCCTTTTCGTGACTGCACAATCGAATGGATGCCTTGTCATGGAAAAGACGATGAACGCCACGTTTACCGATCAGTTGTTTTTCATCGCCAGTGTGCTGAGTCTGGAAAGTCGTCAACTGATCTCTCGTAGTGGAATCAACCAGCCGTTCGGGTTTGCGCCTTTTGTAGCGGCTGCTTCGATCAATGCCGGTCCGTTACGGGTGGCCTTTGACGGGCTGAAGGCGTTTGGCTGGTTGAGCCAGTCGAGTGGCGACGAGTATTTCTTCAATGGCCGGGCATCGGCAATCGGTACGCTGCCCACAGAAGTGGCCGAACTGTTTTCGTTGTTGGCGCCGCAGCGAATGCCGTGCGCGGAGGACATACCGCACCTGTGGCGCTGGCTGGAGCTGTCGGCGCTGGACTGGAATCTGCTCTGTCCTGCTTTTATTCGTGGCCTGAACGAGTTGCTATCGCTGGTGCTGTTGCGCCGGTTGCAACTGAACGGGGCGATTGATATCGACACTGGGCGGGTTGATCCACGGCGCATCGACAACGACCAGACCGGCCCGGAACGCATCCAGCTATTGAGCGATTTTCTCCGGACCCAGCAATGGATTCGCTGCGAAGAACGACAACTGGTGCTTCATCCCGAGCGGCGAACGCTGATAAACGAACGGCTGAGCGAGCCTTTTCTGGCGTACTACGCCAGTTTGCCCGCGACCCTTGATGACTTGCTGTTCGGCAAGGGTGAGCGGTGGGCAGGCGTGTTGCAATGGTTGAAGGGCGCTGCTGAGCAGCAAGTCTGGCCGGGTGATCGGCCCGCCCTTGAACAGTTACTGGGCAAGGTCTTCGATGCGCAGCCGTTGTCCGCGCAGCCGGACTGGATCGTCGAGTTGGGCGGCCATCCCGGCGTTGCGTTGAGTGAACTGGGGCAATGGGTGCGGCACCATACGGCCCGAGGCCAGGCGCTGGACAGCAACCCCCTGCAATTGCTGATGCTTGATGATGCGGTAGTGAGCGATCCGGCGGCGCTGCGTCAGCGGCTTCGGAACGCGGGTGTCGGTGCCAGTGCGCGAGTGTTGTGGCTGGGTATCGGTCAGCAAAACCTGCAACAGCCGGGGACGGCGCCGCAGCAACCCGCCTTACAGGTGCCACAGCGTTATTACCTGCGTTGTGATGGCCAGGCGGCGGAGGGCGCCAGCGTGCTTGGCAGTCTGCAGACCTCGGCAAAAGCGCTGGCGGCGCTGATTGGTGAGCAATCGATAGTACTCAGCGAAAGCCACTGGCGCCCCGACGGTCCGCAGGCTGATCACTTTGCCTGTCATTACCCGGTTGAAGCAGCGCACTACCTGATGGCGCTGGCCGGTGCCGGGCTGTTTGCCGATCCAGGGATGCTGCACAGGCTGCCGCTAGACGGCATCGACTGCGCGGCCACCAGTGGTTGTTACCGGGCGCGGGAATACCGTGTTCGGCATGTGACGCTGGCAGACATGCCCGCGCTGCTGATGCTGGAACAGGCTTGCTGGCCCGAAGGCGGCCGGGTAGATGAACACATTCTGCGGCGCCGCTTGAACCAGGACCCTGCCGGTCAACTGGCGCTGGAGCTCAAGGGCGAAGTGGTCGGTGTCATCTATTCCCAGCGGATCACCCGGATCGAAGGGCTGTTCGCGGTCAATTTCGCCACGGTCGATCAGCTGTTCCATGGCAACGGCAGCACCGTACAAATCCAGAGCCTGAACATCCTGCCGACGCATCAGTACAGCGGTTACGGCGATCAGTTGCTGGAGTTTATGCTGCAATATTGCACGCTGCTCAATGGCGTCGACACTGTGGTCGGCGTGACCCGCTGCAAGGACTATCCCAAGTACCGAGACATTGCCCAGGCGGACTACATTCATAGCCGTGACGAGCGGGGCGTGCTGCTGGACCCGGTGTTGCGTTTCCACGAATTGCACGGCGCACAAATCGAGCGGCTGGTGCCCGGTTATCGTCCCGCCGATGCCGACAATGCGGGGCACGGCGTTCTGGTGCGTTATGACCTGGCCTGCCGCCAGCGCCAGGAAATTCAGCTGGTCACGGTAATGGTTGACCAACCCGCGATCTCTATCGACGACGCGGTGCGTCAGGGCGTCAATCGCTGCCTGGGACAAGCGCAAGGCAGCCGAGTGTCACCACGCCACAGCCTGATGGAGCTGGGACTGGACTCGGCTGACTTGCTCGCGCTCAGCGAACAACTGGGCATGACGTTCGGTCTGTCGCTGGAACCGAGCTTTTTCTTTCGCTACAACAGCGTCGAGAAAATCGTCGCTGCGCTGCAAGAACGCCTCGGAACGCAGGTGCCGCCGTCAAAAGAGACTCAGGCAGCCTTAGCGCAAAAACCGCCATCGACGCTTGCTGTAGCAGACGATGATTTTGCCGTCATCGGCATCAGCGGCTGTTTCCCCGGTGGGGAGCTGGAGGGGTTTTGGGCAGCTGTTCGCAGTGGCGTCAGTCAGATACGCGACGTGCCACCCGAACGCGCAACGGCTGGGCCTGCGGGTGGCTACATCGATGGGATCGAGTGTTTCGATCATTGGTTTTTTGGTGTTTCGGCGGCGGAAGCGGCGCTGATGGACCCTCAGCAACGGCTGCTGTTGCAGCATGCCTGGTGGGCGCTCGATGATGCTGCGATCGCTGCCGCAGCGTTTGCCCAGCGTGAAACCGGCGTGTTTGTCGCCGCCGCGCCCAGTGAGTACCGCGAAGTCGTCGAGGTTCCCCGCGACAGCCCGTATCTGCTGACGTCTTCTTCTCCGTGTATGTACGCCAACCGGATTTCCTGGTTCCTCGATCTGCGGGGGCCGAGCGAATACTGCAACACCGCCTGCTCATCGGTGCTGGTCGCGTTGCATCGGGCCATGCAGTCGATCCGGGCCGGCGAGTGTCGCCAGGCGTTGGTCGGCGCGGTTAACCTGTTGCTGTCGCCGGATGAAACGGCCGGTTACCGGCAGATGGGGTTTCTCAGCGAGCAGCCGAACACCCGTTCATTCCAGGCCGAGGCTGATGGCTATGTGCGTGCCGAAGGGGTGGGTGTGCTGTTGCTCAAACCATTGGCCGACGCGCTACGGGACGGAGACCGGATCCATCTAAAAATCAAGGGCAGCGGCGTGGGTCATGGCGGGCGAGGGATTTCGCTGACTGCCCCCGATCACGCCAGCATGCAAGCGGCGATGGTTGCCGCCTACCGCAGCGCCGGGGTTGCGCCGCACACTGTCAGCTACGTGGAAGCCCACGGCACCGGTTCGGCGATGGGCGATGCCATCGAAATTGACGCGATCCAGGCGGCGCGTGTGCAGTTGAGCGGTGGTGACCAACTCGGCGCGGCCTGGAACATCAGCACCTTGAAACCGCTGATCGGGCATTGTGAGTTGGCGTCCGGCATGGCGGCGTTGTTCAAGGTGATAGACGCAGTGAAACAGCGCCAGTTGCCGGGCATTGCGGGGTATCAACAACTCAATCCCGCGATCACACTCGATCCGCAGCAACTGTCGCTCTCGTCCGGGAACCGGCCATGGCCGGCGTTGAAGGACATCGACGGTCACGAGATGCCACGTCGGGCGAGCATCAACAGTTATGGTTTTGGCGGTGTCAATGCCCATCTGGTCGTGGAGGAACACAACGCCCGCCATCGTGTGGCAGCGGGCGACAGTGAGCCTCAATTGATCCTGTTGTCGGCGCGTGATGTCGACCGACTGAAGGAGCAGGCGGCACGGTTGAACCACGCCATTAGCCAACGCAGCGATCTGTGTCTGGCTGACATTGCTTGCACGCTGCAAGTGGGGCGAACGGCGATGGCTTGCCGCTGGGCTTGCGTGGTGGATAGCATCAAGTCTCTGCAACAGCAGCTGGACGCACTCGCTCGGGGCTTGTCGGACAATGTCTCGCTGGTTGATGAACAGGCGACTGCCATTGGCGACACGGTCACCCAGGCACTGCTGGAGCGCGACTTGCTCGCGCTGGCCGATTATTGGCGGCAGGGCATCGAACCGGACTGGCGAAAACTACCGCATCTGGGTGAACCACAGCGAATTGGCTTACCGGGTTATGCCTTTGCGCGGGAGCGTCACTGGCTGGCGCCGCGACGGGTTGAAACTACAACTCAGGCAAGCGAATGCGAGACACCGTCACAAAAAAGCGTGCGCCAGATGCTAGCTGAGTTGCTGGGATGTGATCCGCAAACACTCGCGGGTTGCGAATCGCGGAGCCTGGCCAGCCTCGGCCTCAGCTCTCTAGGCGCGGTGGCCCTCAAGGCCAGGCTGGAGCAGCATCTGCAATTGTCGGTATCGTTGGCACAACTGAGCCCGTACCTGAGCCTTGGCTCAGTGGAAACTTGTCTGGCAGCTCTGAAGCGACAAGGCGACGATCAGCTTGTGCCTGTGTTGCAGGTGGCTCCCGACGCCCGGCATCAGCCTTTTGCGCTCAATGATATCCAGCAATCCTTTTTGTCGGGCCGCAGGCTGCTGGCCGAGTCTGAGCGGGTCGGTTGCCATATCTATCTGGAATTCGACTGGCCGGAGCTGGACGTCTACAGGCTAAATCAGGCGTGGAATCGATTGATGTTTCACCACGACGCGTTACGGCTCAGGTTGCTGAATGACGGCCGCCAACAGGTCGGCGAACTGCCGCCTTATCGCTTCAAAACCCACGACTTTCGCCGTAGCGAACCAACTGACCGCGAGCAGTCGCTGGCAGCCCTTCGCACGTCGATGTCGCACAAGGTTTATCTGAGCGGCCAGGAAACGCTGTTTGAAATAGTCGTTTCGCTGCTGGATCACCAAGTCAGCCGGGTTCATCTGAGCATCGACGAGTTGATTGTCGATGCCACTTCTTTGGAGGTGCTGTTGCAGCAATGGCTGATGATTTATCAGGAATCTGCCACCGAGTTGCCGGCTCAGGGCGTGTCGTTGCGTGATTATCAGCTGTCGCTGGAGGCTTTCAAACAGTCGCCACGCTACCAGCGTGATTTGCAGTACTGGGTCGACAAGCTGGCGCAGGCACCGACTGGCTTGTCCTTGCCCAAGGCATCGCGACCTGCTGGCCGCGAGCGTCGTCGATTGACCTCAACCCTTGAGCAGAGCTGCTGGCAGCGATTGAAAGCGCGGGGCGATGCTTTGCAGGTTTCAGGCACTGCACTGCTGTTGAGTCTGTTCGGGTTGATCCTGCAACAGGCCAATGCCGGCAAGGCCTTTTCGTTGATATCGACCAGTTATGGCCGACTCCCGGTGCACCCGGACATTGATCGGCTGGTCGGGCCGCTGATCTCCACGCAGTTCTTTGTCTTTGCCGGCGCGGCGGAACAAACCCTGGCCGAACTGGCGCAACAGGTGCAGCGCCAGTTGCTGGCGGACCTTGATCACGCCAGCGTCAGTGGCATCTCTGCACTTCGCGAAGTCCGTCAGCGTGGCGACAAATCGAAGCTGTTCAACGGTGGCGAGGTGGTCTTCACCTCGATGCTCAACAACCCGGTAATCGACGGCGCGCCGAGCTTTGGCGACGCCCAACATTACTGCGTCACCCAGACGCCACAGATCAACCTCGATCACCAATTGCGCGAGCGTGGCGGGGCGTTGAGTTTCAGCTGGGACGTCGCCATCGACTGCTATCCCGTCGGCATGATCGATCAGCTGTTTGGCAACTATTGCCAGTTGCTGGTCACGTTGGCGAATGGTGATAACGACTGGTGGGCGCTCAAAACATCAACGCTGGTTCATGTGGCGCCTTTTGAGCTGGCGCCCGATGCGCCGCCAAAGATACCTTTTGCATTGACTGATCAGCAGCAGGCCTACGCTTTCAACCGTTCTTTGCACCGGGGGCAGGGCAGTTCACATCTCTATATGGCCGTTGCTATCGAAGCGCTGGACATTGCTCGACTGGAAAAGGCCTGGCAGCAGTTGGTGGCGCACCATCCGATGCTGCGGACCCGGATTCTGCCCAATGGCACCCAGCAGATCATGGAAGCACCGCTATTGATGAAACTCGAAACGGTCGAGAAGAATGTCAGTGGATCGCGGATCGTCGAAGAGATGCTTGGCCGGGTGACGGCGCTGGGAGAGTGGCCTTATGCTGAACTGCGGGTCAGTACGCTGGATGAACAACGCAGCCTGGTGCATCTGGCGGTGGACCTGCTGCTCGTCGACCTCCCCAGTCGAGATCTGTTGATCCATCAACTACTGAATCTCTACCACGGTCTACCGCAGACGCCGTTGGTCATCAATTTTGGTAGTTATATGGAGGCTCTCGGACAGTACAACCGCACACCAGCGGCGCAAAACGCAGCTCTTTACTGGCAGGAAAAATTCCGACTGCTACCCCAAGGGCCGCAGGTGAATGACGAAAGGGATATCAATGGCCTGTACCTGGAATATGAGCACTACCTTGATTGTTGGCCAGCGCTGCGTGATCGTATCGCACGAACAGGAATCTCGGCCGACGCGGTACTGATTTCTGCCTATGCCTGGAGCATTGCGAAACACTGCGCCCAGCCGGCCTTTACTCTGGTGGCCCCTGGTTGGAAGAGGCCTGCAGTGCACCCGCAGATCGACGCGCTGGTCGGCGACTTCACTACGTTGAGCTGGATCGATTTCAACAATGAACCTATGACTTTTATAGAGCAGGCCCGGCGTTGCGAACGGATCTTCACCGAGGATCAACAGCACAGCATGACCAATGGCCTGCAAGCACTTCGTAAGGTGGCGACGGACAAACAACGACCACGCAAACTTGATTTCCCTGTGGTTTTTACCCGACTCAACCCACAAGGGCCACTGGACCTGCCCGAGGGAGTAACACTCGTTAAAAGTACGAGTCGCACTCACGGTGTGGCGCTGGACAATCTGAGTATCGAGCAGGCAGAAGGTTTGTTGATCCACTGGGATCTCGCGGCTAACCGCCTGACTCCGACACTGGTTGACGCAATGTTTGCCGATTACTGTCGCTTACTAGAGGGTTTGGCTGCCGACGAAGGAGCATGGGGATTGGGAGAATAAAGCACACTAAGTGCTTGTACGGATCTTTCTTATAGAGGCATTTCTGGAAGGGGGTAGCCCGCTGTGGAGCCACACGGCCACCCCGAAACCGTTAGTGAGCAGATCAGTAGCGTCCTGAGTTGCGTGACCCAATCCGCCTCGTCTGGACAGCTGTGCCAGACTTCCTGTAAAGCGGTTGATCGCTAAAGGTGCGAAACGAATGACTTCATTCAGGTTCATAGGGCGCTCTCGCTGGCCGGATGAGGATCGACGTGAAGACGGTTTTCGGCCCCTCGAATGGCTTTGGCGATTCGCCAGAAATAAATGGCGCCAATCAAAAATTCGAACACCGAACCGATGACCCAGCATGTCATCAGCGACGACGGGACATCGCGATTGCTCATTGCGACGTAATAGATCAACGGAATGCTTATAAACCACATCAGAACCAGGCGCACGACCAGCGAAAATCTGGCCATGCCAATACTCTCCAAGACGGCTGCACCCGTCATAGAGAAGACAAAGGCGGCGGAGAATGTCCACAGTACGCGTTGTGTATCGATGGCCAGGGCGACGGTCTCCGGGTTGTTCCCCAGGTCGCCGAAAGCCTTGAGCAAGGCCTGTGGCAAAGTGATTTGAACGGTGGAAACCAGCAGCACGTAGAGCAGCTCGATGGTCACGGTCACCCGTAGGATCGTTGCCAACTCAGTGTATTGCTCCTTGCCCACTGCAGTGGCGCACAGAATGCTGCAACCAATACCCAAACCGATGATCGGGATGATGCCCAGGTAATTGATCGTCAGATTGACGTTGTTTGCCGCTAGCGCACTAGAGCCCAGTACCGCGACTATCCAGATGAATGCAGTGTTGCCGAGCTGATCCACCCCGGCGGATAAGCCACTGGGAACACCTCTACGCAGCCGGAAGAACAGCCGGGGCAGTAGGCGCTCGCTACGGGCAATGAAGATGTTCATCAACTCAAGCCAGATTTCTCGAGGCAGCATTACTGCGTAGCACGTCAGCATGGACAGAGTGCCGATCAACGTACCGATAGCGGCTCCGGCCATTCCCATTTCGGGCAGCCCGAACTTTCCGAAGACCAGGCCGACGGTGAAGATTGAGTCGACTACTTGACCAACGATGCCGACCATGAGCGTTTCGCGGGTTCGACCCACACCGTTGAAGAACGAGGACAGCGCTGTGTCGATCGTCATTACGCCACCGAAGATCGCCGCCCAGAGCATGTACTGCGATTCGAGGCTGACAATCTGCGGTGGGCGGGAGCTGAGCTGTGGGATCATCGCGATCAGCGGGGCGGCGACAAACAGCAGGGCACCGCAGGCAATACCAAGGAGCAGCCCCAGTGCGGCTTCATTCCAAGCCTCGCTGAGCCCCGATCGACCATTCGCCTGTGCAATAAAGGAACGTGACACGCCCACGGTGCTACAGAAGAAAGCGATGATCGCCATGCTCGTGAATACTGCGGGACCGGAGGCGGCCAGCGTATCTTGTGAGTAGTGTGCCAGGCATAGCCTGTCGACAAGCATCATCAATAAATTGCCGACCATCGTCCCCATCAACGGAAACGAGACGATGGCGATTCTTTTCGCCACCCCTGCGTCAAACCAGTGCCGCATATTCACATTCCTTTGTCTCGCGGCTGCCGCGATGGTCGCTGCCGTTTCCAGGTGGCACCATCGCCCGATGCTTAAGTGCTTTCAGGTTTGCGACCGCGCGAGTTTGGCTTCACCGGCACGCTTTTCCCATACTCGCTCCACCATAACGCGAGTGCCTCCATCGTCGGCCCGAGCGCACGGGCCTTTGCCGTCATTTCATATTCGACGCGAGGGGGCACTTCTGCGAAGACTGTTCGCGACACCAGCCCATCGTTTTCGAGCTCACGAAGTTGTGCCGTCAGCATGTGCTGGGTGATGCCGCTAATCGCCTTGCGCAGTTCTCCGAAACGATAGATCCGCTGGTTCAACAACCACATGATTTCCAGCTTCCACTTGCCTGAAAGCAGCGAAAATGCACGGCGCATTTCCTCGTGCATGTTGATCTGATCATCACCATTAGTCTGGTTTTCCATACTAAGCACCACTTTTTCATCCTACTTGTAGCTTTTCATATTAGGCGACATCTTTGGCCTGAGTCGACGCATTAACACTTGCTCAGGAAAACCTCATGATCGAAAACTATGTTTATTGGATCAGCACGGCACTGCTGTCGCTGCTCTATTTCGCTTCCGCCTCCATGTACGTCGCCAAGGGCGACTATGTTCGAAATGCACAAGCGGAGTTGGGCTATTCAGCCTCCTACCTGGTGCCTTTCATGATCGTGGTCAAGGTACTTGGGCCTGCCGCGATTCTGTGGCGTTTTAACGTGGCGCTCAGTGATCTTGCCTATGTCGGCATGTTTTATCACCTGCTGCTTTCCGCTTTAGCACACCTGGGTGTTCGCAAGCCCAAAGGCTCCATCCCGGCAGTTGTAGGGCTCATCCTCTTGGTTGCCTCCTTCATGACACAAAACGCTGTTCGCGATCTTCCGTCGCCTTACCCACTGCTGACGGCGGTCATCCAGACGCCTCTCAAATAAAAGGAGACTTATATGACTCGACTCAATGGGAAAGTAGCCATCGTCACTGGAGCCGGTCGCGGTATCGGCCGCGCCACAGCGAAGTTGCGGCGGATGTGCCTGCTCCCACTAACGTACTTGGCCGTTATGGATCGCCCGAAGAGGACATTGAGCCGGTGGTGCTGTTTCTCGCCAGTAAAGATGGGCAATTCTTGACGGGGTATAGCCTGACGCCGGACGGTGGTCAAATCATCGATAGTGCACGCTGATTTTACCGTCTAGTCAGCAACCGATTGCTCCACAGGGACCACAAGACTCGCCTTGGCGCGTCTTGTGTTTTTTTCAAGCGATGCTCTCCGATGCAACAGGCTCCCGCGAGGTTGCGCGTGCAGCCAGGAAGGCAAGAACAGCCGCCACGCCCAGCAACGCGGCGCTCAGCTCGAAGGTCGTTCGATAACCGCTTGAGTCAAAGACCAGCCCGCCCACGGTGGCTCCCGATGCAATGGCCAGTTGAATGATCGCCACCATTAAGCCGCCTCCCGCTTCAGCAGCCTCTGGCAATGTTCTGGCCAGCCATGTCCACCATCCCACCGGTGCAGCAGTCGCAACCAATCCCCAGAGGCCCAACAAGACAGTCGTGGTTGCGGCCGAACTGCCGAACGAAACCAGCGCCAACGCAATCACCGCCATCAAGATCGGGATGACGATGAGGGTGCGATGCAGGCCATTTTTCAAGAATGGTTCAATCAGGAAGGTTCCCGCGAGGCCCGCCAGACCCAGGACGAGCAACATCAGCGACAGCATGGAAACACTGACGTGCGTGACCGTTTCAAGGAAGGGGCGCAAATAGGTAAACAGCATGAACTGACCCACGAAAAAAACGCTGACCGCCACCATGCCTAACGCGACCGGTAGGCTTTGCATCAACCTGAAGACATTTCCAGTGCCTGAACCGCTCTGCGACTTCATCGCTGGAAGGCTGAACAGAAGCCAGGTAGAGGCGACTATCGCGACCGGAATGACGCACAAGAATGCGCCGCGCCAGCCGATCAAGGCGCCGAGAAAACTGCCCAAAGGTGCTGCAATTACTGTCGCCAGAGCGTTGCCGCCGTTGACGATTGCCATTGCGCGAGTGATCTGGTCATCAGGCACCAGGCGCATGGCGGTTGCCGCCGACAGCGACCAGAAGCCGCCTATCGCCACACCGATCAACGCGCGGCCGATCATGAACATCCAGTAGTTCGGCGCGAACGCAACCACTGTTCCGGAAAGGATCATCAACAGTGTCAGGGAAAGGAGCAGCGGTTTGCGGTCGACCCGCGCAGCCACTGAAGCAATCAGGAGGCTGGCAAACAGCGCAAACAACCCAGAGACGGAAAGGCCCTGGCCCGCTTGCCCCTCGGTGATATGCAAATCGGCGGCAATCGGCGTCAGCAGGCTGACCGGCATGAATTCCGATGCCACCAGGACGAAGGCAGCGAGCGACATGGCGAATACGGCGCCCCACGATTGTTCAGTGCTCCGGTGGGCTGGGAGGGAGTGACGGGTCATTGATTGAATCCTGTAATGCGCGAAGCGTCGCGACCCCGGGAACGAGGCCGCGAGATAACCGGTGCCCGGCCGGGGCACCGGCAAGCTACTTCAGGTTGCTTTTGAAGAACGTGGTCAACTTGGCGAATGGAATGAGGTCGACCCGGTCGTAAAGATCCACATGCCCGGCATCTGGAATGATGAGCAGTTCTTTGGGCTCGGCAGCCTGTTTGTAGGCATCCTCACTGAACTCGCGTGAGTGTGCTTGGGCGCCAGCAATGAACAGCAGCGGGCGAGGGGAGATAGTCTCGATGTCGTTGAACGGATAGAAGTTCATGAACTTCACGTTGCTGGTCTGCGTCGGCATGGTGGTTGTCTGCGCCGATGCGCCAGCCGGAGTGACTTCGCCTCGCGGTGTGCGATAAAAGTTGTAGAACTCGTCGCCTACGGCGTTGCCGGTCAGTTTGAGCGGCGTGCCGCCGGTGTAGCGGATTTCACCGCCCTGGAATTCGGCATAGCGCTGCTCGCTCGCTACGCGAATGATCTGCTGGCGTTGTTCTACCGTTACACCGTGCTTGAGGCCATTACGATTGGCCGAGCCCATGTCGTACATGCTGACGGTGGCGATGGCCTTCAGACGCGGATCGATCTTGGCCGCGCTGATGGCGAAGCTGCCACTGCCACAGATGCCGATGACGCCGATTCGTTCACGATTGACGAACGGGTGAGTGCCGAGAAAGTCCACAGCGGCACTGAAGTCTTCCGCGTAGATATCTGGCGAAACAGCTTGGCGAGGCGTGCCCTCGCTCTCGCCCCAGAAGGACAAGTCCAGCGACAGCGTGACAAACCCCTGCTCGGCCATTTTGCTGGCGTACAGGTTCGCACTCTGTTCCTTTACCGCACCCATGGGATGGCCCACGATGATGGCTGCATTTTTCGTTTTCGGGTCGAGGCCTTTCAGGGTGAACAGGTTGCCCACCACCTTCATGCCGTATTGATTCTTGAAGGTGACCTTTTCTACCGTCACTTTTTCGCTTTTGTAGAAGTTGTCCGCGCCGTTCGACAGGTCGGCTCCCGTTGAAGAAAAAGAGGTAACAAGCAGCCCTAGGGCAAGCAAAATGCCTTTCACTGGATAGTCCTTTCGATTGGGTGGTTATTCGCTGGCGCCTTCGCTTAGCCAGCCAATGTGGCGTTGTCGATCACGAAGCGATACTTGACGTCGCCCTTGAGCATCCGCTCATAGGATTCATTGATCTGATCGACCCGAACCAACTCGATGTCGGCGACGATGTCGTGCTCGGCGCAGAAATCCAGCATCTCCTGCGTCTCGGGGATACCGCCGATCATCGAGCCGGCAATCGTTCGTCGTTTCATGATCAGGTTGAACACATTGGGCGATGGATGCGGCGAGGCGGGCGCACCGACCAGGGTCAGCGCGCCATCGCGCTTGAGCAGAACAAGGAAGGCATCGAGATCGTGGGGGGCTGCGACGGTGTTCAGAATGAAGTCAAAGCTCCGGGCATGCGCGGCCATCTCTTCAGCATGGCGCGACACGACAACCTCGTCGGCACCCAGTTGCTTCGCCGCTTCGCGCTTGGATTCAGAAGTGGTGAACGCCACGACGTGGGCGCCCATCGCGTGGGCCAGCTTGATGCCCATGTGGCCCAGGCCACCGATGCCGACCACGCCGATTTTCTTGCCCGGCCCGGCGTTCCAGCGACGTAATGGGGAATAGGTGGTGATGCCCGCACACAGCAGGGGTGCGACGGCGGCCAGTTGTTCTTCGGGATGGCGGATACGCAGAACATAACGTTCATGCACCACGATGTTTTGCGAGTAGCCGCCGAGCGTCCAGCCGGGCTCGTCCGGGGTCGGGAAGTTGTAGGTGCCGACCATGCCGTCGCAATAGTTTTCCAGACCCGTGGCACAGTCTTCACAGTGTTTGCAGCTGTCGACGATGCAACCGACGCCGACCAGATCGCCGACTTTGAAATCCGAAACATGCGCGCCTACCGCCGATACACGACCCACAATTTCGTGCCCCGGTACGCAAGGAAATTGCGTGCCGGCCCACTCGGCTCGTACCTGATGCAAGTCCGAATGGCAGATGCCGCAAAATGCGATATCGATCTGAACGTCATGGGCGGCGGGTGTACGGCGAATGATTTGCAACGGCTCAAGGGGCTTGTCGCCCGCATGAGCACCATAGGCTTGTACAAGCATGGGAGAGTCCTCGATGGCTTTGTCGGATGAACATTCTCCGGCTCTGCCCAGACTCCCTGTAGTGCATTGCGCTGGATTACTTGCCTGATTCTATGAGTCTCTGTTTTTTTGCAGGACGGTCGCGAGCGGGCGAGTTAGAGTTCAGCGAAGAGGTACAAGACGAACATGACGATCAAACACGACACCGCTGCTCAATACCTATCGCCACAAGAAACGCTTGCGCAGATCATTGGCGCGCAGATCCCGGAACCAGGTGACTACGGAACGCCCATTACGGGCCTCGGCTTTTTCAGGCGCGAACATCCATCGCCGCCCGTCGTCTGCATGGTCGAGCCAAGCATCATCCTCGTCGCCCAAGGTGAGAAACAGTTGTGGGTAGGTGGCGAGAGCTACCCTTATGACACGTCGCGATTTTTGATCACCTCATTGGACTTGCCTGCCAATTCAGAGGTGCTGGCGGCAAGCCCGGAGCAGCCATGTCTGGGGCTGACTTTGAAGCTGGATCTGCGCATGCTGGCTGAGCTGATAGTGCAGGGTGACTTGCCGCCAACCCGTGATCGATCAGTGGTGAAAGGTGTAGGGATTGGTTCAGTAACGCCTGCCATGTTGGCGTCGTTCGAGCGCTTGCTGGCGCTACTCGATGAACCTGAAGCCATCCCTGTGCTTGCGCCCCTGATTCAGCGCGAAATTCACTATCGTCTCTTGAAGAGTGATCAGGCTGCCAGGTTGCGGCAGATTACCTCGGTCGATGGCCAGGGTTATCGCATCGCAAAAGCCATCGACTGGCTGAAGTTGAATTACGCCTCGGCGCTTCGCGTCGAAGAACTTGCGGCGCGAGTGCAGATGAGCACACCCACCTTTCATCACCACTTCCGCCAGCTCACCTCGATGAGCCCGTTGCAGTACCAGAAGTGGTTGCGATTGAACGAGGCGAGGCGATTGATGCTCAACGAGCATCAGGAAGTATCAAGCGCAGCGTACAAGGTCGGCTATGAAAGCCCGTCGCAGTTCAGCCGAGAATACAGCCGTCTGTTTGGCGTACCCCCCAAGCGGGATATTGCGATGTTGCGAGGGCAGGGGGTAGCAACATAAATACGCCATGTCAGACAGCATTCATCTAAACGGTCGCGAAATTACCGGTCATCTGGACTGCCGTTGTTCCACCAGGCAGGCCCTCGTTCTTCAAGTTCTACCTTGGCTGAGTGGACGTGCGATCTCGCCGCGACCGGCGTCATCAGGACGGTTCTCAGCTGGCAGCGCTTGGGGTGTCTCATAGAGGTATCTTCAGTAACTCACCCCGACACCTTCAAAAAGTCGTTAGCACAAACTGATGAGTCAATGAACGTGCTCAGCAGCTAAGGCTATACAAGACCGACAAACGACAGAATAACCAGGACAATCACAACAGCCCCGACGATGTAGATAATATTGTTCATGAAAACCACCTTTCTATTCCAACAGGATTGCGACACCACGGTGCCTAATACAGATGACACCTTCGTTCGCAGTTCCGTTCCCCGAACCCGTCTTGGAGACGGCACCTCGCAGCAACCTCGGTTAATTTTCGCTCCCTTGACTGCGGCATTCAGCGCCGGCCGCATCTCATCAGCGGTGTAATCGCTGTGGAAGACATCTTTCAAGTACCGCCGCGAATGGAGTACGCGCTGACGGCGCTTGGTCATGCACTTGGCCCGGCTATGACAGCCCTTATAGTCTGGGCTGAGCTTCGTCACCTGCACGACGCCAAGTGCATGGAAACTACTTAGCGACGATGAGCTTGCGGAACGTTAATCCGTCATGTTCGATCACTCAAGCGTCAGCCCGGTTCGCGCCTGATCGACTGAAGTTTGTGATTGCTCGGAAAAGTCGCTCAAAACGGTCGATTTGTGACTATATGTCTTATCGGTCACAAGTTGTCAGTCCTCGATAGGATGAGTAAGCTGTTCCCATGAATCAGCCATCGATATCTTCATCTTCGCCCAGCCCCCGTGGCCCAGCCGATCACGACATTCGAGACCAGATTGTCGCGGCAGCCAACGAACACTTCAGTCAATACGGCTATGGTAAAACCACGGTTTCCGACCTGGCCAAGGCCATCGGGTTTTCAAAGGCCTACATCTACAAATTTTTTGATTCCAAGCAGGCGATCGGTGAAGCCATCTGCGCAAATTGCCTGGCAGAAATCGTCGCGGCTGTGGAGCAGGCTATCAATGTAGAAGACCTGTCGCCGACGGAGCGCTTTCGACGTTTGGTCAAAACTGTGATCGCCACAGGTGTGGATCTGTTCTTTAACGACCGAAAACTCTACGACATCGCAGCGTTCGCGGCGTCGGAAAGCTGGCCCAGTTCGCAGGTTTATGACGCACAGATCAAACGCTTCGTTTTGCAAATCGTGCGGGAGGGGCGAGAGATTGGTGAATTTGAGCGCAAGACTCCGCTGGACGAGACAGTAGAAGCGATACATCTCGCGCTGCGACCATTCGTCAACCCTTTGCTGTTGCAGTACAACCTCGATTTCGTCGAGGAGGCGCCCACGCTCACCTCCAACCTCATCTTGCGTAGCCTCATGCCTTGACCTTCGGCTAAAGGTTTACGGTATACCCTGGGTAAGCGACAGATCACCAAACGGCTCTCACTTTGCCCTTCGTCCATCCGTCGAAGGGCATCTTATTTATCTGTGCTGTGACCATTATCTGAATTGGTCACATGACTTCAGGCGGTTGCCAGCCACCCCCTAGCGATTTGAATGCCGCAACCGCCGCTCGTGCCGATTCCGTTCGCGCTTGTGCCCGAGCATCGGAAGCCTGCAGCATCGTCTCGTCGGCGTGCAGGACATCGATCAGGCTGGCCGTGCCTTTCTCATAGGCAATGAACGACGATTGGCGAGCCTGTGTCAGAGACGCCTCTCCCCCGGTGAGGGTGGTTGCTTGAGCTTCCCGATTCACCAGTGAGGAGAACGCGTTCTCGACATCCTCGGTGGCGCGCAGCACAGACTGACGGTAAGCGGCCAGGGTTTCGGCTTCCTGTCCCTTGGCTTGGTCGATTTGGGCGTTTATGCGACCGAAGTCGAAGAGCCTCCAGCGCAGTCCCAATACGCCCGCCGACTGGCTGGCGCCGCTGGTGAAAAGATTGCCTGCGGATACAGCCGTGGCACTGCCCAGCAATGCGCTAAGGGAGAATTTCGGGTAGTACTCGGCAATCGCCTCCCCGATGCGTGCGTTTGAGGCCGCAAGACGGCGCTCAGCCACAATGAGGTCTGGCCTGCGGCGCAGCAAATCGGCCGGCGTTCCCATCGCCTTTAACTGCGGCGCTACAGGAATGCTCCCCGCACTTGCCAGTTGTGTGCGGTGAGTACCTGGCGGCGTGCCGAGCATTACATCCAGCGCATTCATGGCAGCATCCAGGCCGGTCTGCAGGACAGGCACTGTCGCTTGGACCTGCGATAGCGCCCCCTCGGTCTGGCGAACCTGATAGTTGGCGGCGAGCCCCTTGCTGTAGAGCAATTGGACTTTCTCTAGTAGCTCCTGCTGTGTTTTGACTTGTCGGTTCGCAATGTCCAGCCGGGTCTGCAGTCCGCGGACAGTGATGTAGATATCAGCGGTCTGCGCGGCGATGGCCAATCGTGTGGCGGCGACGCCTGCCTGGGAAGCCTGGTACTCGGCCAGAGCAGCCTCGCGTCCGCGGCGCAATCCGCCAAAGACATCTACCTCCCAGCTGGCATCGAGGTTGGCCTCGTAGGCGCTTGCGTACCGATCATTGCCAGGCGTTGAGTTCAACACCTGGCCGAGCGGCGTCTCGATTGACTGGTAGGAGCGTGCGGCCTGTCCGCTGATGTTCCCTGAGGGGAGTAAAGCGGCATTTGCAGCACCTAGTCCGGCCCGCGCCTGTGTGACTCGCGCCGATACCTGCGCCAGGTCCAGATTCTGCTCAAGCGCCTTGGAGATGAAGTCGGTTAGCACTGGATCACCAAAGCCTTCCCACCAAGCTACAAGGCTGGTCGGCGTCGCTCCACGACGCTGTTCGACAGAAGGCTGACCCAAGTAACGATCCGAGAGCGGAGCGTCTGGACGATGGTAGTCCGGACCGACCGCGCAACCTGCCGATAAGCCGGCGCTGACCAAAAGAGCGATTGGACGGAGGGGAGGCATTGAGATTCCTTCAATAGAGGATATTTGTGACCATATTACTAAATAGTCACACTCTGTCAATTGAGGCGATTTGAGCGAATGTTGGTTTCTTCTCGGGGGCGGCGACGGTTTCGGTGTTGATCTTGAGAAGCTGAATGTTTCATGGTTCGTGACCATTGACACATATGGTCACTAGACTGAGAATGTGGCGCTCGTCCTATTTTTAAGTAAGGGAATCTATGCGCCGGCTTCGACCTTCCCCCATTGCCGCTTGCTTGTTGCCTCTTGTCCTGACGGCATGTGGCGACTCATCCACCGTTGAAGATCCGCGCACGCATGCTCCTCTGGTCAGGTCCGCAGCGGTTCAGGGGGCCTCCGACGCCTCACGTTCTTTCACGGGTGTCGTGGCTGCCCGCGTCCAGGGCGATCTGGGTTTTCGGGTATCAGGCAAGGTGCTTGAGCGTCTGGTTGACACCGGTCAGACCGTTAAACGTGGTCAGCCACTCATGCGCCTCGACCCAATCGACCTAGGGTTGCAGGCGCGCGCACAGCAAGAGTCGGTCATAGCCGCTCGGGCCCGAGCCAAGCAGACTGCAGATGACGAGGCTCGGTATCGCGACCTGGTCGCCGCAGGTGCTATTTCTGCATCGGCCTATGACCAGATCAAAGCCGCAGCGGATACCGCAAAGGCGCAGCTTGGCGCCGCTGAAGCGCAGGCTGATGTAGCTCGCAATGCTTCTGGTTATGCGGTGCTGTTTGCGGATTCCGACGGCGTTGTGGTGGAGACGCTCGCCGAGCCCGGACAAGTTGTCAGCCCGGGACAGCCCGTGGTTCGATTGGCGCGGGCAGGGCAGCGCGAAGCCATCGTGCACCTGCCCGAGACGTTGCGCCCCGCGGCAGGATCCATCGCGCAGGCGACGCTTTATGGCAATACCACGGATGCTGTTGCAGCGAAGCTGAGGCTGCTTTCTGACTCGGCCGACCGAATGACGCGCACCTTCGAGGCGCGGTATGTGCTTGAGGGGGCGCTGGCCAATGCACCGATAGGTTCGACCGTCACGCTTCGGATCGCTGAAGGCGCCGCGCAAGGGCAGGGGCTGCAAGTACCGATCGCTGCCGTTTATGACCCAGGCCAAGGCACTGGCGTGTGGGTCATCGCCGGTACGCCGGCGAAGGTGGCCTGGCGACCTGTACAAATCCTGGGCTTGAGCGACGACACAGTGCGAGTCGCGGGCGACCTCAAAGTCGGCGAGCAGATCGTAGCGTTAGGCGCACATCTGTTGCGCGAAGGTGAACAGGTGAGATTGCCTCAACAGGATGACGCCAAAGTTGCCGGGGGTCGTCCATGAGCGAGGGGCGCTTCAATCTTTCCGCGATCGCCGTTCGTGAGCGATCTATTACGGTGTTTCTGATCTTCCTGATTGCCGTTGCAGGCACCCTGGCGTTCTTCCAGCTGGGACGTGCGGAAGATCCTCCGTTTACGGTCAAGCAGTTGACGGTCATTACCGCGTGGCCGGGCGCCACGGCGCAGGAGATGCAGGATCAGGTAGCAGAGCCACTTGAAAAACGCCTGCAAGAACTGAAATGGTACGACCGCACGGAAACCTACACCCGTCCTGGCCTCGCTTTCACGATGGTGTCACTGCTCGATAGCACGCCGCCCTCGCAAGTGCAGGAGGAGTTCTATCAGGCGCGTAAAAAGCTCGACGACGAAGCCACCAGGCTACCGGCGGGTGTGATCGGGCCATTGGTCAATGACGAGTATTCGGACGTGACGTTTGCGCTTTTCGCCCTCAAAGCCAAAGGCGAGCCGCAGCGACTGTTGGTGCGTGATGCAGAGTCGTTGCGCCAACAACTGTTGCATGTGCCGGGCGTGAAGAAGGTCAACATCATCGGTGAACAAGCCGAGCGCATTTTTGTGTCCTTCTCCCATGACCGACTGGCCACCTTGGGCGTTTCTCCCCAGGACATCTTCGCCGCGCTGAATAGCCAGAACGTGCTCACACCCGCCGGTTCCATCGAAACCAACGGGCCGCAGGTTTTCCTGCGGGTGGATGGCGCTTTCGATAAATTGGAGAAAATTCGTGACACGCCCCTGGCGATTCAGGGGCGCACCTTGAAGCTCTCGGACGTGGCGACGGTTGAACGAGGCTACGAAGACCCTGCCACCTTCCTGGTGCGCAATAACGGCGAAGAGGCCTTGTTGCTGGGGGTCATAATGCGCGAGGGCTGGAATGGCCTGGACCTGGGCAAGGCGCTGGACGCCGAGACGACGAAGATAAATGAAGGCATGCCGCTGGGCATGACGCTGACCAAGGTCACTGATCAAGCCGTGAACATTGACTCGGCCGTTGGCGAGTTCATGGTCAAGTTTTTTGTCGCGCTGCTTGTGGTGATGCTTGTCTGCTTTCTCAGCATGGGCTGGCGGGTAGGCCTCGTGGTCGCAGCGGCGGTACCGTTGACGCTGGCGATAGTGTTTGTGGTGATGGCGGCCACCGGAAAGAACTTTGACCGTATTACCCTCGGCTCGTTGATTCTGGCGCTGGGACTGCTGGTGGACGACGCGATCATTGCCATCGAAATGATGGTGGTGAAAATGGAAGAGGGCTACGACCGCATCAAAGCTTGCGCGTACGCCTAGAGTCATACGGCCGCGCCGATGCTTGCCGGTACGCTAGTGACGGCTATCGGCTTTTTGCCGAACGGCTTCGCGCAATCGACAGCCGGCGAGTACACCAGCAACATGTTCTGGATCGTGGGCATTGCTTTGATCGCTTCCTGGGTCGTCGCGGTGGCCTTCACCCCTTACCTGGGGGTGAAGTTGTTGCCAAACATCAAGAAGGTAGAGGGTGGGCATGCGGCTATCTACAACACTCCCCGTTACAACCGCTTCCGCGGAGTTCTGACACGGGTCATCGCCCGCAAATGGCTGGTGGCTGGCACGGTTATCACGCTGCTTTTCGTGGCAGTTTTAGGCATGAGCCTGGTGAAGAAGCAGTTCTTCCCGACCTCTGACCGTCCCGAGGTAATGGTCGAGGTGCAAATGCCCTACGGAACCTCCATCGAGCAGACCAGTGCCACTGCCGCAAAGGTCGAGGCCTGGCTGCAAAAGCAGGAAGAGGCAAAAATCGTCACGGCCTATATTGGGCAGGGGGCGCCACGCTTCTTCCTGGCGATGGCGCCAGAACTGCCCGATCCATCGTTCGCGAAGATCGTAGTGCTGACGGACAGTCAGGAGGCACGTGAAACCCTCAAACTCCGCTTTCGCGAAGCGGTCGCTGAAGGACTCGCCCCAGAGGCTCGTGTCAGGGCGTCTCAAATTGTATTTGGTCCTTATTCGCCATTTCCGGTGGCCTACCGGGTGATGGGACCTGATCCGTCAAAGTTGCGTGAGATTGCGGGCCAGGTACAGGACGTGTTGCAGTCGAGCCCGATGATGAGAACCGTCAACACCGATTGGGGACCGCTGACGCCGACGCTGCATTTCGCTCTGGATCAGGATCGCCTGGAGGCGGTGGGGTTGACGTCAAGCTCAGTCGCGCAGCAACTGCAGTTCCTGCTGGCCGGAGTACCGATCACCGCAGTTCGTGAGGACATTCGCTCGGTGCAGGTGGTTGGTCGCGCAGCGGGGGATATCAGGCTCGATCCCGCCAAGATAGAAGGTTTTACGCTGGTAGGCACGGCGGGTCAGCGGATTCCGCTGTCTCAGGTGGGAGAGGTCGATGTTCGTATGGAGGATCCGACCCTCCGACGTCGTGACCGCACGCCGACCATCACCGTGCGTGGTGACATTGCCGAAGGCTTGCAGCCGCCCGACGTTTCAAGTGTGGTCATGAAGGAGTTGCAGCCGATCATTGAGAAACTGCCTGGCGGGTACCGGATTGAGCAGGCGGGTGCAATCGAGGAGTCAGGCAAGGCTGGTAAGGCGATTTTACCGTTGCTGCCAATCATGATAGCCATGACATTGCTCATCATCATTCTGCAGGTCCGTTCAATCTCGGCGTTGATCATGGTGTTCCTCACCTCGCCGTTAGGGTTGATTGGTGTGGTACCGACACTGCTTGTCTTCCAGCAGCCGTTTGGTATCAATGCTCTGGTCGGTTTAATCGCGTTGTCGGGCATCTTGATGCGCAATACGCTGATTCTGATTGGGCAAATCCATCACAACGCGCAAGAAGGGCTGGACCCGTTTCACGCAGTAGTCGAAGCCACGGTACAACGTGCCCGCCCGGTACTGCTGACAGCGCTTGCGGCAATCCTGGCATTCATTCCGCTGACACACTCCGTCTTCTGGGGGACGCTGGCCTACACGCTAATCGGAGGCACATTCGCCGGAACCATCATGACGCTGGTGTTCCTGCCAGCGATGTACGCCATCTGGTTCAAGATCCGTCCTGACAATACGGGTCAAACTGAAACAGCGAATAAGCAAGCCAGCCTAGTGGATAGGACGCCACCCCGTCCTCTCGACGTTCACCTGACCACAAAGCTTTAGCCATAGGCCATAGCTTGCTGCTTTTAGTGGGCGTCGACTGAAAAATGAAGAGGGTCCAATGATTAGTCTCGAAGGTTAAAAGCGAATGGTAGTCACGGGCGTCGGAGTTGTCGGGCCTCTGGGGTGCGGAGTAGAAGAAGTCTGGAAGAGGCTGCTGGCAGCACCGGCATCGCACTCGTGGCGCACAAGACGCTTGAACAGGAGCGTCTTGAAAACAAGGCCATCGACACGTTGATCGTGACGTCGGGCTGGAAAGCCATGGATCAGCTGGATCAGACGGCCATCGAGTGGAACCGCACGCGTGCCAGCAATGTCAGGCGTGTGTGCTCGATCTGTGTCGGGGCCTTCGCCTTGGCCGAATCAGGACTTTTGGATGGTCGAAAGGCAACGACCCACTGGCGGATGGCACGCAGCCTGGCCGAGCGCTATCCCAACGTGCAGGTGGATCCCAATCCGATTTGGGGCAAGGACGGCAACCTGTACACCTCGGCAGGCATATCGGCGGGAATCGATCTTGCGCTCGCATTGGTCAGCGAAGACCTGGGTGACGACACCGCCTTGGAGATCGCGAAAAATCTGGTTCTGTTTCTGCGACGCCCAGGCGGTCAGGCACAGTTCAGCGTCGCACTCCAGTCGCAGCATGCGACAGGTTCGAACCTGGATGAGTTATGCGTCTGGATCAGTGAACATCTACATTCGGAGCTGACGGTCGAGATACTTGCAGACAGGCTCGCCACCAGTGTGAGGGCCTTGATTCGCATGTTTCAGAGGGAATTCAAGACAACGCCTGCCAAGTACGTCGAGGACGTCCGGGTCGAAGCGGCCTGTCGGCAAATAGAGCTGGGAAGGCGGTCGATGGAGGAGGTAGCGCGCCGATGCGGCTACCACAGTGTCGACGTGCTCAGAAAAGCCTTCGTGCGACGCATGGGGGTGAGTCCAAAGGAGTACGCACAACGTTTCGCACCAGTTAACGAACCTGCTTAGGCCGCAGCACTAATGTGACTTGTAATGGTCAATAAATCCCGCACGACCGTCAGCGGTCGGACTGCTCGGAGCCGACCGGATCCGCATCGGCATTTTGATTAAGGACAGTGACAGCATGCTCCCCGCAATCTAATCAGCAAGCGCCTCCACCCGGCTCCGAGTTCCGGGCTCCGTGAATCGGGGCTCGCCGTACGTTTACCCCTCAATCCAATTCGAAGATTAAAAGCATGCACCTACGCAAAATTGCAGTTGGGCTATCGGCCCTTGTTTTGCTCTCGACCGGGGCAGAAGCCCGCAGTCTGCTGGATTTCATCAAGCCCCCCACCCAGCATCAGCAACAAGCGTCCCACTCGGGCTCGATCAGCCAGAACGCGGCTCTGGAACTCTATTCAAACAAACAGAAACAGGCATCGTTTGACGGCTGCGCAGAACTGTTCCCTGCAGCGAAACCGATCAACACGGCCACTGTGCCTGCCACAATGAAACCCTTGGCCCTGTGTTCCGACAACTTCGCGGTGCTGTACTCGCAAACCAGTAAGACGCCGCTGGTAGTGGTCGAACGCCTTAATGCGGCCCAGTTGCAGGATGCCAAAGGGGAGGAGCGCACCAATCAGTTCTACCCGGACCCACGCATCCCAAAGAGTGGACGGGCAGAGTTGAGCGACTACCGTAGCCAACATCCGGCCGTGGACCGTGGTCATCAATCCCCGGCGGCCGATGCACCAAACCCCAATGCAATGGCCCAATCCTTTGCACTGTCGAACATGGTGCCGCAAGACCCAACCAACAACCGGAAGATCTGGAGTAAGGTTGAGTCGGATGTCAGAAAGTTTGCCAAGCGAGCCGATGGCAATGTTTTTGTCTTTACCGGCCCGCTCTTTGACTCAGGCCACGCCACCATCGGCGACAACAAGGTCTGGGTGCCGACCCGTCTGTTCAAGCTGGTTTACGACGCATCGTCCAAGCGTGCCTGGGCCTATGTACTGCCCAACGCTGAAACCCGTATCGAGAGACCGATGGACTATGACACTTTCGTGAAGAGTACCGGGCTCAAACTGCTGGGAAATCTGCCGGTCACAGGTTCCATAGGGCGCTCTTGATGGCTTGATGAATGGCACCCCAAAGGCTAGGTGCATCCGATGGGGTGTTTCATTCGCGGATAACGTTCAAGCAACCATGAGTGGCAGGCTAGACGAACAGGTTGCGTTGGCCGGTTTTGCCCGAAGGCCAGGGTACCGCCGTGCCTTAATAATGAAGGGAAAACAAGAATACTTCATGCAAATTTATCGGAAATGCTTGTGTGAAAATTAATAATTAATTTATAAAAAAATGCACTTCCCCTAATCTTCCAGTATCCATTTCGGAGGTGCATCTATGTTGATTTTCGTTAAGTCAATGGTCATTGGGCTTTGTATTGCGGCCCCTGTAGGACCCATTGGGCTGTTGTGCATACAGAGGAGTCTTATGCTCGGATGGAGAGCAGGCTTCGCGACGGGATTGGGGGCGGCAACAGCCGATTCGATCTATGGGTTTGTCGGTGCGCTGGGAATCACAGCTATCATAGCGACACTCATTAGCTTTAAGCCATGGTTGTGTATTTTGGGAGGGATATTCCTCGCGTACATTGGTTATCAAACAATAAGATCAAAGGGGAGCACGACAGCCTTGGCGGGTGAACGAGCCAACATGTTCAAAGCCTACTCGACCACATTGTTTTTGACGCTGTCGAACCCCATGACCATCTTATCGTTTATCGCGATATTTGCCGCCCTGAGTGACGGCATGGTCAGCGATCAAAGCAGTCAGCACTCAGTGCTGCCCATGGTGACAGGTATATTCCTGGGCTCGGCTGTCTGGTGGTTGGGGTTGAGCGGATTCTCCTCCATGTTCAAGGCTCGGATTGCCCAATCAAAGATTAAGTTGATCAACTATTTTTCCGGGGCAACCATAACCATTCTGGGTGCCTACCAGGTAGCCACTGGCGTTATACTCGCCACAGGAGCCTAAGCCGCAAGTAATACAAGGCTTATCTCTCATTGACTGATGAATAAGCCTTGGCATCAATTCCCTACGGCCCCATGGGGATGTTTTACTGCATTCTAAATTCAATGTATGCCCTGAGGCGGCCTATCGCTTGTTTGATTTCTGATTCTGTCGCATTACTAAACGACAACCTGACCTGAGTAACAGCCTCATTCGTCAGTGAAAACAAGGACGTGGGGAATACGATAACCTTGAAATGTTTGGCGCACTCGCACATTTCAAAATACTCAAAGCTGAAAGGCAGCTGGACATTAATGAAAAAGCCTCCTGCCGGATGGTTCCAGGTGACATTTTTTCGAGAATCAGCCTTGAGCGGGAATTCGCGTTCAAGGCAGTCAATCATACAGTTTCGTTTCTTCGTGTAAGACAGCACCCTTGGCTGGTTCAGCGCTTTCAAAGAATAATTGTTCTTTATCAGCAAGCCTCCGACAACCGCTTGACACAGGGCAGGTGTATTGACCGTGATCAAGCTTTTGGCTTTACACAATCTGCTGCTAAAGGACATCACCCCAGCGCCCTCCGGAGCGACTAGATAGCCCATGCGTAATCCCGGAAAAATCGACTTTGAAAAAGAGCCAAGAAGAAAGACTCGACGGTTGTCGATCGACTTCATCGAAGGAATTTTATCTCCCTCGTACCTGAAGTAGCTGTAGGCATTGTCCTCCAGGATAAAAAAATTCTTTTCATTGGCCAAGGCGAGCAACGCCTTCCTGTCTTCATAGGAAAGGCTGTCACCAGTAGGGTTACTAAAATCTGAAATCGCGTACAGCGCTTTTATATTTTCTCCCCTGGCCTCAAGATCTTCAGCTACCTTGCGCAGGGCAGATGGATCGAGAAAGGTGTTCATGGGAACAGGTACAATTTTTATTTTTAATAATTTCGCAATACCCGTGATCCCGGAAAATACAGGGTCTGGCACTAATAAAATACCACCTTCTTCAAAGATGGATAACAATGTCAAGGTGGCGGCTTCTTGAAACCCCATGCACACGACAATGCTTTCAGGGTTCAAAATCTTTATCCCTTCATCCCTCTGCAAGTGTTCGGCAATTATCTCATTGATAATTCCGGCGGTTTTTCCATATTGGCAAAGTAATGTTGCAACTGATTGTTCGGTATCGGCGACGTATCGTATGTAGCTGGCCAGCCCCTTATCGATGAGGGATGGGTCGCATTGCTCGTCATCAGGTCGACCGGAAGCCAGAGAAATAGCCTCTGGATTCTCATTGGAAATCGAGTTTAGAAGATGGATAACGTTCAGAGTAGGGTCTTCGAATATTGTTTTTTCGAATGCACTGGACACACTCGCTTCTCCCTAAAAAACAACGAGCCGTTGAAGGCTCGCTGTTTATGATTAACATCCGCTACACAGGTTTAAGAGCGTCTTATTGATCAACCATATTTTCCATGGCTTCGAAGGCTTGAAGCAGATCCTCTTTAAGATCCTCAAGGGCCTCTAAGCCAAAACATAATCGAACCAATCCCTTTTCAATCCCCATATCCGCTTTTTCCTGCTCGGTCATCGAGGCATGGCTTCCACTAAAGGGTTGCGCAACCATCGACGTAACACAGGCCATTCCCGTGCCCGTTCCAAACCATTTGAGGGCGCTGGTGAAGGTCTTGTAGAAGGGAACCAGATCTGGCCGAATATCAACAAACACAATGCCACCATAACCTGTCAATTGTTTGCCATCGACTTGCGGATAATAAACATGCTCAATAAAGGGCAGTTCCCGCAGGTAGTTGAGCATGCTGGAGGTTGTGCTGCTGTGTCTCTCCATGCGCAGATTAAACGTCTGCATGCTTCTGCGAAGCAGCCACGCGCTGTGAGGGGCTAATATTGAGCCTGAATAAAAGCGACCTTCGAGGAGACGCTTATAAATAGTTTCACTGTTGACAAGAACCAGTCCGCCCATGACATCGCTGTGCCCGGAGAAATACTTCGTTGCACTGTACAGAGAAATATCGGCGCCAAAGTTTAGAGGCTTTTGAAATATCGGAGTGGCCCATGTGTTATCAACGACTACCAGGGCCTGTGGGTTGTTTTGCTTAACCGCTCTGCTGACCGCATGAATATCGATATCTTTCAGGAAGGGATTGGTCGGCGTTTCGAAAATAACCATGTCCACATTCGGTGGCAACGCCTTCAATCCACTTTCCGTGGTGAGATCCAGAATCGTCAGCTCCGCACCGATACGTGCGGCATAGCGCTGAAACAGTTTATAAGAGCAGCCATAGATATATTTGTTGATCACCAATGACGCACCAGGTTTCAGCAACTCCAAAACCATGTAGATGGCACTCATTCCGGTGCTGTAGGCCAAGGCGTATTCACTGCCTTCCAGGGATGCGACAACCTGTTCCAGCTCAGTCACATTGGGGTTGGCTTTTCTCGAGTAGAAGAACGCCGAGTCAGCGCTAAACGCGCTGCACTGATAAATTGGCGTCACTGATGGATGGGCCTCTCGGTCATCGACCCTGATGTGCAGTATTTCAGTGGACACATTCATGACTTGCTGACCAGTTTGATAACCTGTTCATACATGTTCTGCTTGCCCTCATAACCAATTGTCGGGGTGATGTCATTTTGCGAAATGCCAATCTCTTCAATCGACTCGGTTGGGAAGTGAGCCCTGTCGAATACTTCATGAAGATTTGAGTTCACCCCCTTGGGAAGCCAGACCTCAGGGCCTGATTCATCAATTCGTGCCTTGGCGATAATGAATCGATAGCTTTCATACGGCCGCAATGTCAGTGATTTCCAATCACTGTTGAGTCCGTCGGTATAGTTGCGCCGCAGGTAGACGGTCTGCTCAAAGTCTTCGGTATTCAGCACTTGGGCGTGCAGCGACACGATGTCCCCATGCCACTCGAACTTTCGCTTTTCGTAAGAGGTCAGCGCATCCTCTCGCAGTTCAACAGGGTTGGTCGCTTTGTGTTCGCCAAGTAGTTTGAAATGTGCATCGTGCCCGCACCGAGTGCAGCAACCGTTGTTATCCAATCCGATTATTTCAGCGTTCAAACCGTAGCGGGTAACGAGTAGGGCGTTACAATTGTTGCAGCTGGTATTGGTGCCCTCGACATCGTTCACGTTACCCAGATAAACATGCTCAACCCCCATGCTTCGAGCGATGTCCCGAGCTTTCAGGAGTCTATCCACAGGGGTTCTGATGCTATTGCTCATTTTATAATCGGGGTGAAACCTTACAAAGTGGAGCGGTACATTCGGGCCCAGTTCATCCAGTACCCACTGGCTAATTTTCCTGGCGGTATCCTCATCGTCACTGATGTCGGTAACCATCAAGGTACTGACTTCAACATATTTGCCAGCATCGTATACTTTCTTGATGCCCGCCAGAACGGGCTCTACCCAGCCAGTTGTGACTTTTCGGTAGTATTCAGGGGAAATGGATTTTAGTGAAATTGAGAATATATCAATGACCGGCAATAGTTCGTCAATGGCTTCTTCGCTGATGAAAAATGCCGATTTATATAAATTGATTAAGCCCGCTTCCTTTGCCAGCTTTGCCGTGTCGAGGATAAATTCATGCCAGACAACTGGGTCGTTATAAGTCCAGGAAATGACGCGTATACCATGCTTCAGCGCAGTTTCCACAACTTGCTCAGGTGTGTAGTAGTAAACATCTTTGTCTGTTACATACTTGGCCTGAGAGGTCTTCCAGTTGTGACAGTAGCCGCAGTTGAGCATGCAGCCGATATTTCCTAAGGAAAGGATTCGTTCACCGGGAGCAAAGTGGAACACAGCCTCGGTTTCAATAGTTTCTTCGGTGCTGTGAACGCCTTTGCCATAATTCAATGTAACTAACCGACCGCCTCTGTTCCCACGCACCTTGCAAAAACCTACCTTGCCCTCCTGTATGACGCAGTTTCGGGGGGAAAGGTGGCACTTTACATTGCCGTCCGGGAGTATTTCTTCCAGCTTCGCGGGCATGCTTTGTAAGGTCCAGTTTTTATTTTTTGTATTGTCCATCTCTCACTCCTCATCACGGAAGTTGCTGTCAATATTTCATCGGTCAAAATAGTCGAGGCGAAAAAAATCCTGCAGCACAGTGGCAGCGGTTCCTTTCGTAGTTGTTGCTAGGCAGAAGAAGCGCTGTTCAATCCATAATTCTTAAGTGAAAAGCGCCTGGCATTCATATTCATGAATGGCTGTATAAGAGGACCTATAACCAACAAGAATGCAATGGTTCCCACCCCGAACGGCCCTCCTAAAAGCCACCCGGTCGAAAAGATGCCAATTTCAATTATCATTTTGGCTTTGGTGAATGACCAATCCCATTTGGAAACCATGGTCAGCACTACAAGGTCCATGATTCTGATACCAATACCACTCATGATAATCAGTGCCGATGAATAAGCACACAAGATCAACCCTGTCGCCAATATCGTGTATTCATTCACTCTGACAATCAAATACTCTCCAAGCCCCAGCACGGACCAGAGGTCAATCAGCAGACCGGTGAGCGTGGTTGTAATAAATGGGCTTATCGGAGGATATTTTTTGTTCCAGAGCATCCACCACAGCAGAAAGGATATAGAAACAATACCCGAACAAACGCCCATTCCGAGCAGGAGTATTTTATCTATCGAGATGATCAGGACATCTAAAGGATCAGTTCCCAGTTGACTGACAATGAAAAACTTGGCACCCACTGAGAAAAGAGTGACTCCAGCCAGATACATAAAGAACTGATCCAACTTGAATCTACGAAGAGCTAGGACTTGCGTTCCAATATGTTTGGCGAATGATAGGTAGGGTTTTTTTTCACACTTTATTTTTTCATCTTCCATGCGAACACGATTCCTGGAGAGAAATATTTTATTATGCAGTGCGTAACGCTAAAGATTAAGGGCTATTGATTGCTTGGGTTCTTCTTAGGCTTGTCGAGCTGTAAATAGACTAGCACCGCGCTTTATTTTGGTGCATTATTTTTTTAATGAAAAACACATGTTTTTCATTAAAATTTATACTTTTTTGCTGGGGGGAGCGTACATGGACCGTATAGACATAAAAATCTTGGGAAAAGTGCAGGACTGTGGTCGCATTTCCATCACCGAGCTGTCCAGGCACGCTGGTCTTTCTATTCCCGCCACCACTGATAGGTTGCGAAAGCTCGAAGACTCAGGGGTCATCAAGGGTTATAGCGCTCAGTTAGATCCAACCAAGCTAGGGTTCGGCATATCTGCTGTTGTCGGTATCACCACCCTCAAGCCGGCGAAATCCAAATTGATAGCGACGCTCAATGACATACCCGAAGTCGTCGAGTGCCTGCATATCACAGGTAACGACTCCTACCTTATCAGGATCTATGCCAAGTCAATGGCCGATCTTGAGAATGTCATTGCGAGGATCAACGCGTACGGTGAGACACGTACAAGCATTGTTTTGTCAGTCCCTATCGAGAGAAGAAAGCTTGCCCCTTGAGCCTCTACGTTGCGCTGCGGCTCTTCTGTTTTTGGGTACCGTCATATCTCGGTATGTTCATCAATAGGTAGGCGGACTGCGAATTGTCACGATCTATAGAAAGCAGACACAAATCGAAGAGGGCTCTCGAGAGGTGAAGCGCGGAGTCGGCGACGCTGACCGTGAACACCAGCAGGTTGGTTGTCGCCGTGCGGCCTTCGACTACGGCGCCGTTGAGCGACAGGTTGACTGCCTCACCGGTGGCCGTGTCGGTCAGCCCGGAGCCACCGGCCACCACGCCCAGTGCATAGGTCAGCGTACCCGCGCCATCGGCGCCAAACGCCGAGCTGAAGTTGGCGGCGAAGTTCTGGGTGGCGTCAGTCGTCAGCACCGTTTTGTCTACTGTCAACGTCGGCTCCGGTTTAAAACGTAAAGGCATTGACCTTTGGTCGCAACTATGGATAAGCGCCGGGGATTGCGCATCGGCCGAAACTCCCAGACGGGGTGGGAGTTTCAGACTACGTGGGAGGAGGAAAGGGGATGAGGACGCGAAAGCGCGGCACCGCATATTTCGATTGTGAATAAGGACAGGCCGCCCGGACTTTAACCGCCAGCGCGTCGAGCTGAGTTTGAGTCAGCTCAGGCGGCCGGGTTTGATTCGGGTGTGCGGCGGGTCGGCCAGCGTCGCGTAATGACAATGGCATGCCGCCAGGGTCATTCAATTCCAACCCTTGTTCGTTGAGGCAGGCGAACTTATGAGCTGGTTCCTCCACGCCGAATCACGATGGGCGGCTCGATCAGCTGCAGTTCAAGTTCGCCCGAGGTTGGCACGAAGCGCGGGCCAGTGCTTTCAGGCGTTGCCCGCAACCTCCAGGTGCGCTGCACCTTCGCCAGTTTGGCAACTCCCGACGCCACAGACCAGCGCCGGCAGACCTTCTCCAATTTGAGCGGGTAAAGGGTGAGTTGGTCTCCGTTGAAGTGCATGCGCAGGAAGCATTTGTGGTCGGCGATGCGTTGCGAGGAAAAAACCACCTCACTATGCAGCCCCCATAAAGTGTTGGCCATGACCATCCAGGCACCGAATAGCAGGCCTCCCAAACTGCCGCCGAGCACCAGCGTCCCCACCAGGAACAACAAGACCTGGAACAGGTTTTCTACCTCGAACTGCAAGTAGTGGATGTTGATACGGCCCATGAGCCATAGCAGCCCGATCGCCAGTCCCAGGTGAAGCAAGCCGTGAACGGCCCCGATGCCATAGGCAAGCTTTCGGGTACGTTTGACCCCGGCGGCTGAGAGCACTGCGCAGCCCAGCACAATGGTCACGGCAAACATCACCGAAGAAGGACTGTGTGCCAGGACCAGGACCAACTGTCGCCATACCTCGCGCAGGTTGGGAATAGATACTTCGAGGCCAGACAATACCTCGACCAGGCTGCGGTTATCGCGCGCCGGGTGGGGCACCTTGCTGGCGCTTTCTACCATCCAGTCGAACAGCAAGTACATGATGGCCAGCATGCCGCAGAACGAGAGGTTGTGGGTGGGTAGTCGCCATGCCCGATTACGCAGCTGTTCGGAGGTCTTTTTGTCCGGGTAGGATGCCGCCAGCTCGTAGTGCTGTGGCGTTCCGCCGACACTGATCGGTTCGGGCGGATCTGGAAGTTGATGAGTGCCATGCAGGAAGGCGCCACCACCTCCGCAGGTGATGCGCTGCGGTGCTTGGCTGCCGGCTTTTGGCTGGTAGCGCGCGTAGTGGTGCGTGTCCCCGGCCAGGACCACCGCCAAGTGGTCACCCAAGAGCTGTTCGATCTCGCGCAGACTGCTGAAGCGCAAGGTCTGGGTCTCGATCGAGGGCAGGGTCTTGCGCCCCACGCGTGCGAGACGTTCGGCCTCATCCACCCAGCTCGGCTCGGGTGTGCAGAGGATCACGCGGTCGCCTGGCTGCAGTTTGGCGCGCATCTCTTCGAAGTACTGCTTCTGCTGTCGGTCGATCATCGACTCCAATTGCAGGTCCAGGCCCCAGATCCACCAGCCATTGGGCAGTTGCAGCACGTAGTAACTGGTGTGTTGACGGGTTTCCCAGCCGCCGATGGGCTTCTGCTCGCAAAACAGTTGAGAGAAACCGCGCAGGCCGTCATACCAATCGTGGTTGCCGGGCGTCGCCACCATCCACGGTGCACCTGGCTGCGGCACGGGCTGGTCCTGCTCATTCGGGCGAACCTTGGGGACCGGCGCGGGAAAGGCAGCGCGGAAGGGATCGAGGAAGCGGGTGCGATAGCCGGATTGGGCCGGTGTGGGGTAGACCTGATCGCCGCCGAGCAGCAGCACGTCGCCGCGCGGCAGCGTGAGCTCCGGCAACTTGACATCCTGGCTGACGCACAGCGCCATGGAATAGGTGGAGTCCCAGCCATCGCCGGTATCGGCCAGATAGTCGACCCACACGTCACCGTCGGCAGCCACCTGGATGGGCGGGTTAGCGTCCCGAGGGTTGAGCAGGGCCAGCACATCGCGTGGGTCCGCGAAGGCACCCATGGTGGTGGCCGCGGCCGATTGCAAGCCCGTGCGCATGAGCTGAAACGGGCCTAGCCAGTTGACCATCGACTCCTGGGTGTAAAGCTCGATGCGGCTATTAGTCGTGGAAGATTGGGGGGTGTGGGTCATGGCGAGGAGCGCAGAGTGCCCCTCTTCAAAGTGTCCCTCACCCAAGTGCTCATCTCCAGGGCGGAACTCAATCGATTGCTCCTTCATCGCTTAGCCTCCATTGCGGTAAGAGTCCGGTACGCCGGAAGGGTTTTACGCCTTGTCGGCTGATTCAGAATAGGCCAGTTATGCGAGAGCCGCCGGTTCATGGCAAGACGATCAAAACGATGGACCCGCCAGAATGGCGGGTCCGGAAGGGGGATCAGAGTGTCGGCAACTGCCCGATGCGACCCATCATCTCGGTCACGATCTGCAGGTCCAGCAGGAACTGGTCGACGGTCTTGAACTCGTTGTCGTTGTGGCCGGTGTACTTGAGCTCGGGCCTGGCCAAACCGAACTGCACGCCGTTGGGCAGCTCATGGACCGAAGTGGCGCCAGCCGAGGTGCCGAACTTGTGCTCCATGCCAAGGTTCTCGCTGGCCACCGCCAACAGCGCCTTGACCCATTCACCCTCAGGGTTGCGGTACATCGGCTCGGCGATCGAGTAGTCGAAGGCCACTGCAATGTGAGTCTTCTCGCTCCAGGCGGCCAGCTTCTTGGCGATTTCGGCCTTGAGCGCTTCCGGGGACTTGCCCTTCGGCACGCGCAGGTTGACCGCGAGCTTGAAGGCTTTTTCATCCATCCCGACGTAGGTCAGGGAGGTGGTCAGCGGGCCCATGAAGGCATCGGAAAAACCGACCCCCAACTTGCCCCCCAGGTAGTCCAACCCCCAGTTGTCGACGGCGTAGCGGGCGGCGTCGGTCATGTGGTTGTGCTTGAGCGCGACCTTGCCGTCGAGGCTGTTGATGAAGCCCAGCATCCGTGCCACCGGGTTGATGCCTGACTCGGGCTCGGAGGAGTGGGCAGAAACGCCGGTGACCGTGAGCTTGACGTCCTTGCCAACGACCTTGGCGGTCACGTCGAAGTCGCCGCCATTGCGCTTGGCATAATCGGTGCCAGCCTTCTGCAGGCTGGCGGCCAATTCGGCGGGCTTGTCAGTCACAAGGGTAGCGACCGACGTCGACGGAATCTGATTGGTTGCCAGGCCACCGGTCATTGAGGTGATTTCGGCACCCTTGCCCTGACCGCTACGCCGGGCAAAGTTCGCCATGATGGTGCCGTAGCCTTTCTCGGCAATCACCACTGGGTAGCCGCCATCCAGCGCCAGGTTGTAGTTGGGTGTCGGGTTGTGTTCGAAGTAATAGGGGATGGCGTCGCCGGTGGTTTCTTCGGTGGTGTCTACCAGCAGCTTGAAATGGCGAGCCAGCGGCAGCTTCTCTTCCTTGATGATCTTCATGGCGTAGAGCGCAACCACGATGCCGTTCTTGTCATCCTCGGTGCCTCGGCCATACATACGGTCGCCGACCTGGGTGACTTTGAACGGATCGAGGCGGGTGCCGTCTTTCAGGACCCAGTTCTCTGGAGTCACGGGCACCACATCGGCATGGGCGTGAATGCCCACGACTTCATCGCCACTGCCTTCCAGGGAGATTTCATAGACGCGATTGTCGATGTTGCGAAAGTTCAGGTTAAAGGCCTGGGCAAGGCCCTTGAGCTTGTCGGCGATCTTGATGAATTCGGGATTGTCGTGCTGGGCCACGCCGTCCACGCGGAAGGTCGGGATGGCCACCAGCTCGCGCAGGGTCTCGGTGGCAGCGTTGCCGTACTTCACCCGCGCATAGAGGCCGAGCAGGCGATGGATCTCGTTTTGCTGTTCAGCGGAAAGGGGCTTGTTGCCCTGGAAAGCACTGATTGCCGGGCCGAGGTCGCCGGTTTTGGCAAGCTCGCTCTTGGCCAGGCGTCCCAGGAACTGCCTGAAATCCGTTACCGATGCATCGCTGAAGGTCTTGAGGATGGTCGCGCTCTGTTGCGGGGTGATGTTGGCATGTGCTGACGTGGTGAACGACGAAAGGCTGGCCAGCATCAGGGTTGTCGCGGCCAAGTGCTTGAGTGAGAAATCCATTGCTGGGGGCATTCCTTTGCAGGTGGTTGGTAAGAAATATCTGATTGATTAGTCAGAAACTTTTCCAAACTAACACCAAGAGGGAGTGGTACGGGAGTCCATGAAGTGCGATCTGTCGCACAGAAATGCAAAAGCGACGCAGAAATGAAAAAACCGGGAAGGTTCCCCGATGCTGCTCATTTAATAGAGTCTTGAGTCAGTGAGAAACCTGTGGCGAGGGAGCTTGCTCCCGCTTGAGTGCGTAGCACTCACAAAAATCGGTGATTGTTATCAGATTTTTGGGGCCGCTACGCTGCCCAACGCGAGCAAGCTCGCTCGCCACAAAGGTAGGCACCTACCAACGCAACTCAAAGGCATTTTTCGCACCCGGCCGGAGGCTGCTGCCCAAGCGTGCGCACTCGCGAGAAAGGGTGTCGTGCAGCCATTGACGGTCATCCCCTTCGGCGCGACAGAGGCGAAAGCGGCAGAGGCGGGTGGGTATCAGCTCCAGCGTCTGCAGGTGCCCGTCCGGGGCCAACGAGGCAAAGTACAGAAGCCCCAGGTCGCCGCGATAGGTTGAGTGGCCCTCGATGCCTTCGTAATCGTTCAGCAGATCACCGCAGCCATAGAGAATCAGGCGTTCGCGGTACACCTCGATGCCCTTGACGTGGTGCGAGGAATGCCCGTGCACCACGTCAACTCCGGCCTCGTCGATCAAGGCATGGGCGAACCGGACTTGCTCGCGCGGGATATCGAACCCCCAGTTGCCACCCCAGTGAATGGAGGCGACCACCCTTGACGCAGGCTTCGTAAAGCCGTGGATCGCCAGGATGCGGCAGTACCGAGTCGATGCCGCGGGCGGTCATGACGTCGCCGGCGAGAAACAACTTCAGGGTATCGGTAACAGCTGCCATGGCACCCTCCGGATGTCCCGAATAGCCTGGATCAACAGTAAATATCTGTTTTAAAACAAATTAGTTTATTTTTGGTCTTCCCAGACGCAACGAAAGTTGATAAATTTCCGCGCGTTCTTGCAGAGGTCCTTACAGGGCTTGCAGCGCAGGGACGCAGCAGCTCGATATTGCTCGCAAGCTGCACAATCAGAAAGAGAGTGCCGGGCACTCGTCGCAACAGATACAGGGGCGTCGCCAAGCGGTAAGGCAGCAGGTTTTGATCCTGCCATGCGTTGGTTCGAATCCAGCCGCCCCTGCCATTTTCTTACATCCATCCCGATATGACTTAGCCTGCAGGTATTGCGCAGCTCCGGGATGGTTGTCTTTACGAGAAACGCCAACGCCGATCCGGCTTGGCGTTTTTTTGTGTCGCTCATTCAGCCGACATGAGAGCGTAGCGAGCGCGACGCCGTAGCGGCGCGCTCGCCCGTCACTCAGTGGGGCGCGCGAGGGATGGTCTTGAGCAGGTCTTCAGGGCTGATGTGGCCGACAACTTGCTGCACCGCGCTGCCCGGTTGTGGCAGGCCAAGGATGTGCCCCTTCATCTTGCCGATCACGTGCATCTCGCAGGGCTTGCAGTCGAACTTCAGCGTCAGTACCTCGTCACCGTGCACCAGTTGCATCGGCGCGACCTTGGTGCGTACGCCGGTGACGCCCTTGGCCTGCTTGGGGCAGAGGTTGAAGGAGAAGCGCAGGCAGTGCTTGGTGATCATCACCGGCACTTCGCCGGTCTCCTCGTGAGCCTCATAGGCCGCGTCGATCAGCTTGACACCGTGACGGTGATAGAAGTCGCGGGCTTTCTGGTTGTAGACGTTGGCCAGGAACGACAGGTGCGACTCCGGATACACCGGTGGCGGATCGGTCTCGGCCTTGCGACCACCCCGAGGGTGGGCTTGGATGCGGGCCGCGGTCAGCGCTTCGATGACTTCGCGGCGCAAGGTCTTGAGCTGCGAGTTGGGGACGAAATACGCCTGCGGTGCATCCAGCTCGATAGCCGTGGCGTGGTACTGCGTGGTGCCCAGTTGGCCGAGCAGGTCGTGCAGTTGCTCCAGGGCCTGTTCCGGCTTGTTGGCCAGACCGAATGGGCCGTCCAGGGCGACGCTGGCGCTGACACCTTCCTCGCTGGTGGCGGTCAGTTCCAGGCGATCCTCGCGCAGGCGAGCGACCCAGGCAAGACCCACCCGGCGCTCGGCGGAGGTCTTGATCAGGGCCTGTTGCCAGTTGTGGTCGAGGTTGCGGCTCAGCGGATGGTTCGGCCGCAGCTGGTGCAGCCCCTTTGGCATTTCGTTGGGCTCGACACGGTAGCGGTAGCGCTTTTCACCGTCATCGATGAACTCGCCCTTGGGCTCGGCGATGTTGGTGCGCCAGCCCACCACCTCGCGTTTGACCAGCACATTGAGGCCGTCGCCGTTGGACAGCGGTTCGTGGGTGACCACCAGCAAGTCGCGCTTGCCGACTTTCTCCACCACGCCCACGGGCAGGCCGGTGAAGGTGGGTGTGTCGAAGGCGCCGATGTCGATCTTGCGGTCGCTGACGAAGTAGTCGGTGCTGCCGCGGTGGAAGGTCTTTTCCGGGTCGGGCACGAAGAAGTGCGCGGTGCGGCCGCTGGAAGCGCGGGCCAGGTCCGGACGGTCTTCGAGGACGTCGTCCAGGCGCTGGCGATAGTAGGCGGTGATGTTCTTCACATAGCCCATGTCCTTGTAGCGCCCCTCGATCTTGAACGAGCGTACGCCGGCTTCCACCAGGGCGCGGATGTTGGCGCTCTGGTTGTTGTCCTTCATCGACAGCAGGTGTTTTTCGTAGGCGATCACACCGCCTTTTTCGTCCTTGAGGGTGTACGGCAGGCGGCAAGCCTGGGAGCAATCGCCACGGTTGGCGCTGCGACCGGTCTGCGCATGGGAGATGTTGCATTGGCCGGAGAACGCCACGCACAGCGCGCCGTGGATAAAGAACTCGATGGCCGCATCGGTCTCGTCGGCAATGGCGCGGATCTCCTGGAGGTTCAGCTCGCGGGCCAGCACCAGTTGCGAGAAACCGGCCTGATCGAGGAACTTCGCCCGTGCCAGGGTGCGGATGTCGGTCTGGGTGCTGGCGTGCAGCTCGATCGGCGGAATGTCCAGCTCCATCACGCCCAGATCCTGGACGATCAGCGCATCGACGCCGGCGTCGTACAACTGGTGGATCAGCTTGCGCGCCGGCTCCAGCTCGTTGTCGTGCAGGATTGTGTTGATGGTGGTGAACACCCGGGCGTGATAGCGACGGGCGAATTCCACCAATTGGGCGATATCGCTCACCTCGTTACAGGCGTTGTGCCGGGCGCCGAAGCTCGGGCCGCCGATGTACACGGCGTCGGCGCCATGCAGGATGGCCTCGCGAGCGATGGCCACGTCACGGGCGGGGCTGAGCAGTTCAAGGTGATGTTTGGGTAGGGACATGTTTTTTTAGTCTGGCTTGTCACGGTCAAGGTGCGCATTGTAGCGGCGAAACGCTTGACCGGCACCCGTGTGGTGCCCGATGGCGCCTGTTTGCCGGGCGGGGCTGCGGGGCACAGGGCGCAAAATCATCCAGCAGGGGGCTGCGCAGCCAGCGCGATGACATGCGCAAGGCGTCTGGTGGCGGACTCGATCTCCTCGGCACTGAAACCACCCAAGCCCAAAATCAGCCCCGAACGACCATGGCCACCGGCATACATTGGGGACACTGCACGTACCGATACGTGAACTTCGAAGGCTTTGGTGGCGACCCACTGATCGTCGATACCCTCTGCCAGCCAAAGCACCAAATGCATGCCCTGATCGCTCGGTTCCAGCCATGCCAATTCGCGAGGAATCAGCCTCGCAACCGCCTCGATTATTTGCCTGTGGATGTCCGCGTACACGCCGCGGATTCGCCGGATGTGTCGATCCAGATGTCCTTCTGCGATGAATGCCGCGAGAACATGCTGATCGGCGTTGGCGGGATGCCGATCCATCAGAACCCTTGCACCACAGAAGGCTTGCACCAGGTAAGGCGGAACGATTGCGTAGCCGAGTCGTAACGATGGGAACAGTATTTTGCTGAACGTCCCCAAATAGATAACGCGGTCGGGGTCCAGCCCCTGCAGGGATGGAAAAGGGTGGCCCGCATAGCGCAACTCACCATCATAATCGTCCTCTACGATCCAGGCATCGCAGGCCCTGGCCCATGACAACAGGGCCTCGCGCCGGGCCATGCTCATCGGCATGCCGAGCGGATATTGGTGTGAAGAGGTCACGAAGGCTGCCCGTGCCTGGGGGCATTGCTCTATTCCACGTTCAACATTCAAACCCTCGGAATCGACAGGGACGCGGATCATTTGATTCGTATGGCCCGCGCTTTCCAGAATCCCGGTGATACCCCGGTAGGCCGGATCCTCCACCCACGCAAAATCCCCAACATCGAGCAGCACCTGGCACGCCAGGTACAGGCCTTGTTGCGTGCCGGATGTGATGATGACCTGGCTCGCTTCACACCGGACAGATCGTGACTTGCGTACGTAATCCGCTACCGCTTCCCGTAACTCGAGAGCGCCCTGTGGATCACCGTACCCCGATGGAGCTCCGGGCCCGCGCGCCCTTATACGATTGCCAAGGCGACGCCAAATATCGTCAGGCGCCGCTTTTCCAGTCGGGACGGAGACCGAAAACGGAATCTGGGGAGCCGCTCCAAATTGCCGGGCCACCTGAGCGAACCTTTCGATTCGCGCAGAGGGAGTCCACGACCTTGTTCCAGCCAGGCTGTCTTCCGGTTTGCTGGTTGGCGCCGCGTCTACCAAAGAGCGGGCAACCCGCGTACCCGCTCTACCTCGGGATTCCAGGAAGCCCTCGGCGATCAACTGCTCAAAGGCCTCGATAACGGTGCCTCGGGCAATCATCAGCGATTTGGCGAGAATGCGCGTCGATGGCAGGGGTTCACCTGGTTTGACGTCGCCCCTGCGGATCGCAGACCGAAGCGCTTGAGCCAGTTGTCGTCCTAACTGACCTGCGGTTCGATCCAGCGTGCCTAACGATGGAATTTCAACAACGTTCGCTTTTCGTGCCATCAATTCTGGCTCAGTAATTATGTTGGATATTGGCTCTATAACATGAGCCAGTTAACCAACACAATTTATAGGAAGGCCACATCACCACTGCCGAGACGTTCGCAAAAGGCGAGTGTTTCCTTAGCTGTTCTGCGATGTCCCCACCCCTTGGACGATTGATGGAGTTGATATGTACGTACCTGCCCATTTCGATGAGCCCCGGGCCGAAGCCCTTCATGAACTGATGGTTCAGAACCCGCTTGGCATTCTTTTTACCAACGGCGAAAGCGGGCTGGATGCTAACCACATCCCTTTCGAGTTGAAGGCTTCGGAAGGGCAGTTCGGCGTTCTCCATGCTCACGTAGCGCGAGCCAATCCGGTCTGGCAAGACGTGAAGGACGGGGACGAAGTGCTGGTGGTTTTTCGTGGCGCTGAAGCTTACATCTCGCCCACCTGGTATCCGAGCAAGCACGAAGCCCACAAGCAGGTTCCGACCTGGAACTATAAGGTGGTGCACGCGCACGGGAGGATCACCATCCGGGATGATGAACGCTACGTTCGTGGATTGGTGGCGCTCCTGACCCGAACCCACGAGTCGTCCCAGCCTGAACCATGGAAAATGACGGATGCGCCCAAGGACTATATCGCCTCGATGCTTAAAGCGATCGTTGGGGTAGAGATCGAGATCACTCGATTGGTCGGTAAATTCAAGTTGGGTCAGAACAAGGAAGCGAGAGACATCCGCGGTGCCGGTCAGGCGTTGAAAGACAGCGGGAAAATAGCGTTAGGGGAGGCAATGCTCGCTGGCCTCGATGCCAGACTCTGAGGTGAGCTGGCGTTGAGCAACGGTGTGAGATACCTCTGTCTTTGTTTGAAGCAAGGCCGGTGCGAGGTGAACTGAAACGGCTCTCCTCTGCACCGTTGCGAAGTCGAATGGAGATAAGCCTCAGTCCAGATCCCGACGGATCGCGTCGAGGCGTTCGTCGAGTAAGGGGGTGAGGAGGGCGTAGCACTCCGCCGGGGCGATGGACACTGTCGTTGTGCCGATCAGGCAGCGTTGCAGCCGTTCGAGAGCGTTGTGCAACGAGCGGGGGGCATGCCTGAGCAAGCGTTCGTGCAGGTACTGCAATTGAACCAGCATTTCCAATGGGCAACTCTGATGGGCAGCGGCGCGCACCGACAGGCCACGCAGTCGCCCCAGGTCTTCCAGCTCCCAACAGCGCTCGGCGATGCTCGGGGGCTGCAGATTGAGCGCGCAGCGCTGCAGTTCGAGGTGCTGGATGGCGCCGAGCAGGTCTTGCAGTAACCGGCAATGGCCATCGAAATCCGCTGGATTACGGCGTAATGCGCTCCAGGCCTGGCACTGTGCGCAATACGGCCACTCTCTCCAGCGTTGGTCGAGCGCCTGACCCAGTGACTGGCACCGCTGTTGTGCCTCGCGGGTGATCTGTCCGCCGAGACCGCGATGTTGCTGCAGACCTTGCAGCAGGTCGAGGCCCAGCAAGAGAGCCTGCCTCAGCCCCATGTCACTCTGTGGCAGAAGAATTCGTCGGGGTTGCCTACCCTCGAGTGCGGTGGCGAGTTGTTGATTCATGGGCGGTTTCCGACAGTGAGCTGGTTGAGATAGCGGGTCAGGTCGTGCAGCGCATGGGTCTGCGTGCTCTGCTGCTGCACCGCCCCATTGACCTGTTGCAACTGTTCGCTGAGGGCATGATTGGCTTGCTGGTGCTCGCTGAGCGCCTGTTGCATGGCGCTGAGGTGTTGCAGATTGGTCTGGCTTTGTCGAGCCAGGTCGTCGAGGTTGGCGGCCAGGTGCTCGCTCTGCTGGCTGCCGGTTCTCAGCAGGTCACGGTGTTCTTTGACCTCGCCATCTACCTGGCGCACGGCATCGGCGATCGCCGTCGCGGCCGTGGTGATTTCGTTGGTGGCCCGGTCGGTGGCCTGGGCCAGGCTGCGGACCTCCTCGGCGACCACGGCAAAACCGCGACCGTGCTCGCCAGCGCGGGCAGCCTCGATGGAGGCGTTGAGCGCCAGCAACTGGGTCTGCCTGGCCAGTGCCTGGATGCTATTGACGGTGCTTTCCACTGCGGTCGTGCGTTGCAGCAACGCTTCCACGGCCTGTGCGGTATTGCCCAGACTGTGCTGAATGGTGAGCATGCTGCCACCCACTGAACGCGCCTCCAGACAACCGGCTTCGCTCTGGGCATGGGCGTTGGCAAAGGCCGCCAGCGCACCTTGGGCCAAGGCATCGATGCTGTGCAGGGTCTGATCGATCTGCTCGCTGGCGGCAGCGATCATGGCGATTCGTTGGCTCTGCTCTTCACCCTGATCGCGGGCCTGCTGGGCCATCTGCTCCAGGGCACGGCTGGCGAACTGTACCTCGCTGCGCAGGCGTTCGTTGTTGCGCAGTTGCATGCTGGCGGCCACCAGTAACGTCGCCGGGTCGGCATCCCGGGAGTTGCGTAGCAGCTGTGCCAGTTCAGTGTCCCAGAATGTCTGTAGATGGCGTTGATGGCGCTCACGCAGGTGCCAGGCGCAGCCCAGGTAGAGGACGCCGGGTATCAGGGCCAGTGCGCTTGCGGGCTGTTCGGCCAGCGCGAGACCACAGGCACCCAGGGCCAATCCGAGCGGTAGCCAGAAGCCGAGCTTGCTGCGTTCGAGCAGGGCCATGCCAGGTTCGAGCAATGCCTTGGTGAATGTTGTGCCGGCCAGGTGCGACTTGCCGCCATCGCTGCGCAGATTAGCGATGGCATGACCCGGGGGGAGCATTCCTTGAGCAGACATGAGGATTTCCTTTTATGCCGGGGTGAAAGCAAAAACGGCGCACGCTCACCTGCCGCAATGTGCAGGGGAGCGGACGCCGTTGTCCGTGATGTTTGCGAAGCCATCGTCGTTGATGGTTCAAGCCTGACAAGACCTAAGCAAGTTGTTTGCCAGCCTATGCCAGTCAGTTAAACGCAAACCCTGTGGGAGCGGGCGCGCTCGCGAAGGTGGTGTGTCAGGCAACATTAGTCGACTGACACTCCCTCTTCGCGAGCAAGCCCGCTCCCACAGGTTCTGCACCTTAACTGACTGGTATCAGGGGCAGGCCTATCTGTTTTCTCCCGGCCTGATTCTGATTTTTACTTCGCTGGCTGCGAAGGCAGAAAAGGCGATCAATGCACCAGGCGCGGGAGTTGTAGAGTTGCAGTGCTCCGTTCTGGTTCGAGCCAATCAAGGCCGGGGTTCTTTGATCCGGGTGCAGGCCGCCTGAACCGAAATTCCGTAAGGTAAAAAGGTCTGGCACAGTGTCCAATGCCCGTCTGTTAAGGTGCGGAATCTGTGGGAGCGGGCTTGCTCGCGAAAACGGTGTATCAGGCGACATCAATGTGGAAGCCCAACTGCAGGCGCTCGCCGGTCTCGACCCACAACCGCTGCCGGGTGACCAGATTGAAGTCATCGTCAACAACGCGGTCTTCACTTTCCTCCACGGCACACAGCTCAAAAAGGACTCGCTATGAAACTGCCTGAATTTTCCTGGAAGGCCTTTCTGGCCTGGTGTTGGCGGCGTTCTTTCTGATCGGCGTCATAGGCAAGATCTTTGTCTCCGGACAGATCGCCACCGACTATGCGCGCTGGGGATATCCGGGCTGGTTCCACTATTTGACCGGCTCACTTGAACTGATCACCGCGATTCTGCTGGCGCTCAAAGCTCTGCGTTTTTGGGGGGGCAATACCCGATCCAGTCAAGAGAAAGGGCGGCAACTGTAAAACCGCCCCCAGGTAGCTGCCAGGAACTTGCTAGTTACCATCCGCCACCTTCCGTTCTATCTCAGCTATTTTTCGACGGATTTCCTCAGCCTCCTGCTCCTGGGTTTGAGTCGAAGCGGGCGTATTGGCTGGATCTGCACCGTCGGCGTCACTGTCGCTGTCCTCAAGATCTCTTTCGACCACATCGACAGGTTTACCAGACGTATCGGTGGACGGGGCGTTCGTGGTTATTCCTGGTTTGACGTCGTCAACACTGCCATCGTTGTTCATATCGATTTACCTCCGTTGACCTACACATTGGATAACAGCGGTATGGATTGAGTTCGAGATTTTTTGCCGGTGTTCAGGTCAGGAAACCCACGATTTTCATCCTTTACGACGCGGCTCAACGGTTTGCGCTTTTTGGAAGGCCTCTCTATTGCCTCACTGGGATGTCGCAACCGTTCCCAGGGATGTCGTCCCCGGCCAACCGGCCTGAACACAGGTGCGCTTGGTAATAAGCTTTATTAGGGATTGATCTAGGAAATAGCATTCCAGAAGCGACCCTGTTCTTTCCTATAAGCGACTACGTCGTTTTTTGAATAAATAACCAAATGAATCATGCAGACGGTGCCGCCTTGGGTTTACCTGACCCCTGCCGTGATTCTCTTCAGCCTGGGGCGCGTGCCAGCAATGATTGCGACGATTGTGTACGGCATTCCACCGATGCTCAGATTGACGACCCTTGCCTTCAAGCAACTGCCCAAAGATCTGCTCGAGTTAGTCCAGGCGTCCGGAGCTTCGCCAAGGGACATTCTGTTCAAAGTCGAGCTGCCGACGGCCGCACCCACGCTGTTGGTCGGGTTGAACCAATGCATCCTCATGTCTTTGGCGATGGTGGTGCTGGCAGGTCTGGTGGGGGCGGGTGGTCTTGGCGGGTGGCGGGCCTTTGTTGCCGTCGGTTTCGATTGTTCAGGCTTGAGATAAATCCCACCCAATAAGCGAGATAACTCCGGTCCATTCCGGGATAGGCTGGCACAAATTGGGACACCCTGTGCAATAGAGTTGCAGCCCACGCAACAGAAAAACGCCCCGTTCAGTCATCAACTGACGGGGCAAACAGATCGACCTGACGACGCGCTATCTCATCCTTTCGGACCGCCTTCACGATTTTATAGATCCACTGAAGCGATACCCCCCACTTACGCGCTAGGTCGCTCTGGTTGGTGCCGTTGAATTCCTCATAGATCAACCGATCCCGCCGACTCAACTTACCCGCCAGCCCCATTGGAAAATAGACATTCTGCCCACCCCAATGCGCCGCCATACGGTCGGCGACCTCCTGGGCCACATGACGGGCAGCCGCTTCCTCCATCGACACCAACTCCTTGAGTGCCGCCGCCACATGCTCAGTCAGATCAATCAGCAGCTCCGGCCCCTTGCTTCGGAAGTCACTCATACATCCACCGCCGCAGCATCAAGGGCCAGGCTCATTTATCCTGCTCCTTCACCAGCGACAACCAGGCCACATCAACCCCTCGAACCTCCACGCTATTGCAGGTAAATTTCCCCGAAGGCACATAGCGGATTCGCTGAAGTTGATCCCCAAACCGGCGCATAAACAGCTCAACGCAGTCCGGCTCAATAAAAATCCTGTTATCCAGAAACACAAAGTGCTGAATCGCGATACCGACCCCACGCATTTCCCGAGTCAACTCATTAAAAGCCGAAAGCCTCGCCGGAAACGCCTCAGTCAAAATGCTCAACGGCTCAACCAGTGGCGCATCAGCCAGATTCAAAGCATCCATATCACACCCCCCGCACCACATCAGCGGTAACCTTCGGCACACCCAGCTGAACCGCCAAATTCATCGCTGCGATCACTAGATTGCCGATCGCCAGTGGATAAAGCAGCGACACAGTCACATCCCGCCCGCCATGACGTTGCGGCTGAGACAACCGCGCCGCAATCGCCTGAATGGCACCTTCATCCATCACATCCCCCAACGCCTTGCCCGCGCGATCGAAGCGGAACGTCAAAAACTCCACCAGCTTCGAGTTTTCAATCGGCGTCAGCGTGACCCGCTCACACCGCTGCACCACCTCACGTACATCCGCATTACGCTCACTCAACTTCACCCCCAGCTCGGGCTGGCCGATCATGATGATGCTGACCAACTTGGTGAACCCAATCTCCAACTCCAAAATCCGCTTCAAATGCTTGAGCGTCGGAATCGGCAAACTGTGCGCCTCCTCAATCACCAGACAATGGCGATACCCCGCGGCATGCGACTCCTTCAACGCCTTATGCAACTGAGCGAAGCGCGCCTCAGGACTGCTCTTAGGCTTAGCCAACGGCGCGACCGCAGCCATCATCGACTCAGCGATATGCGTACTCTTCAGCGACTTACCCTTGGCGTCGTTATCCTCCGACGCCAACACATAAGGCTCCATGACAATCACCGGCTCATTGTTCTCCGCAAGACGGTTCACCAAATCCCGACGAAGCGTACTCTTACCAGCCCCCGATTCCCCCTCAACCGCCAGAAACCCACCATGGCGCGCCGTCTGATACATCACCTCACGCACATACCGAATATCCGGGCTCACCCACATATCCTGAGCACACTGCAACTCATCAAACGGCTCTCGAAACAAACCAAAAGCTTTACGAGTCATTGGCTGTAACGTCTGCTTTGGCAGTAACATCAATTCGTCCTCCCCGGACGGCTCTTTCAAAAGGGCCGGACCTGCCGTGTTAGCGCACGGCGGGTCCACCTCATCAAACGCATCGGCGACAGCGGCGTCATTGGCTCCTGACTCAATCAAAAACCCCCGAATACGCCCCTGTAACTCGTCACTGTCCAAACTGCGCGGCCAGAGCCCGTGATTCACCAACTGCGCAACCGTTGCACCACTCAAGCGAAGCGACCTGGCCAACGCCGATTGAGGCTGACCCACCGCCTGCAAAACCTTCTTCAGCTTCAACATCACTCATCTCCAACCGCAGCCCGTACCAGGCTGAACGGTGTACGCAGGACCTCAACGGGTCGACTCAGCTCAGCCTCAATGGCCTCCAGCTGCTCCTCAAGAACACCCTCCGGGAAACGTTGCTGCAACCAGCCAAACGTCTGCGCCGTCCAAAGATGGCCAAGGCGCGGGCGCAACCACTTCGCAGCCTCAACATGACTCAAAGGCACACACTCAACAGAAGGCGCATTAACATCCAGGGCAGTGCCACGCCGAGGCAGAAAAGCCGGCAGCACCGTGTCATTGACATGTTTATGTGGATCAATCAGCCCACCGAACGGTACGGCCTTCGCCTTGCGGGCCGCCTGCGCATCGGCCTGATTCGTCGTGCCGGTCGCCATGTGCTCCAGCACCTTGCGCGACACCTGGGCCGGCGTTTCAGCGTGGCGTTTATACTGCTCACCGATCATCGCGGCCGTCTCGGCAAACCCAAACGCATCCACCCCAATGCGCTCAATCACGTGATACCGCTCACGCCCGTCATCGCCCACCAGCACCGCAATCGCCGAATCCTTATCCCGCCAACAATTGCGAGTGATCAGCAGCTGCTCACCCACCATCACCCCCGGCACCGAACTCACATCAAACGGCGAGCCCCGGAACGAAACCCGCAGCAAATTGCTCACCTTGCGGTTTTCCGGCGTACTCACCGCCAGCTCACGACACACCTCAACACTCGGTGCCAGACGCAACTGCTCCTGCTTAATCAACTGCCAAACGCCATACCGGGTGCGCCGCGTGCGGGTATGAATCGACGTCGCATTGAAATACCGCATCCACTGACCGGCCCACGCATTAATCTGCGCCAGACTATTCGCCGCCTGAAACTTCAGAGCGCTTTCAAACTCCCGCTCAACAAGGTTATGCGCCTGCTCGACCTGACCCTTGGCCCGCGCATTACCGACCCGATTAATCATCAAATCAATCGACAGCACACGGCACAGGTTACGGAAAATGCCACTGGTCATCGCCGCCCCCGGGTCCGTCATCAACACCCAAGGCACCCCATGAAACGGGTCGGACTCACAGCGCTTCTGCATCGCATTAATCAACACACTGCACAGATTCTCGGCCGACTCCGCCCCCAACACATACTCCACATACAGCGTGCCGCTCGTGTGGTCCGTGATCACATAACGCCACAGCCGCTGGCGCTCGATCTTCTTCAGATTGGCGGGCTTACCGTCGTAAAACTCGGCCTTATTCATCACCCGGGCGCCGTCATCGGCCAAGTAAAACTGCGTCGAAATCGACGCATCGATCTGCCAAACATGATTGGGATGCTGACTCGCCAACGACACCGCCGGAGCGTCTTGCAGCAACTGTTCGGGGTGCAACTTATAACCGCGCAACGCCCGGCTGATTGCGCTACGGCTCAAAGGTCGAAACTCACCCGTTTCCTCATCTAACCGGGCAGCCTTCACCAGGTTATTACTGCGCAAGCGCTCAACGGCCCGCATGATCGTCGACAGCTGCTTATTGTTGGCCCGGATCGACTCCAACAACACCGCCGAAATCAACCGCGCCTCCTCAAGCGGCAAAGCGCTGCAACCCGCATCACTGCGACGCTTACGCGGCTTAGCCAAGCGCACCGCCTTCAACTGGCGTTGCAGGGTCGAAATAGACACCCCCAGCGCCATCGCTCCAGCCTGATAAATGGCAGTACGTTCACCATGCACCGCCGCATCAGCGCTCCGTGCTATCTGCATCAACTGCTCAATGTGTACCGGATTCATCGATCAGCCCTCCGCAGGCATCAGCCAGACCGCGGCGCCATCCACCGGATCAAGCAAATTGAACTCACTGCGAACCGACCCCAGTGTGATTTCCAACTGCCGAATCAAACCGGCCTTAAAAGCACGGTGGTCCTCACCGCCAGCCGCCAACGTTTCAAGCTTGGCGAATCCCTCGCGCAGCGGCCCCAACACACTGGCCTCCGCCTCATAAGCAATCGCCGTCACTTCCCCGCGTAAAGCCTTCGCCGCTTCATCCGCCGGCATTGCCTGAATGCGCTTGCGAGTTGTCTCCAGCTCCCTGCGGGCCTTATCCAACTCACCGGTCTTCTTCGCCATCACCTCGCTTTGCGCGGTGTAATCAGCATTCGACTCATCAAGGCGCCGGCCTAACGCTTCCTTCTCCTTCGCGTGCTTAGCAATAATCTCCTCGGCAAGATCAACAAACGCCTCCTTATCACCGGCTTTAGCCACCTCAATCAGCGCCGCCTGCTGGTCCTGCGGCAAACGGCGATACTGGCCCAACTCGCGGTAACCAATCCCCATACGCGACATCGACTCCAGCGCCTCCTCGCCAAAGGCCCGCAAGTTCGCAATATCCCGATCCACCTGATCAACTGAACGCCCCAGCAACCCACAAAACTCATCCCACGTACCGCTCAACACCCCCGCACCGTGCGGACTTTTACGCCCGGCAATCCCCCGATACAGCTTGTTCTCCTTAACAAACGCCAACTTCGAAGTCCGCACCGTGCGGGAAAACTCCTCCAGCGCACCCGCCATCTGCGCCTGGCCCAACAACTGATTCACCATGTCCCGCTCATCACTGTGCGAGGCATGAAACGCCGCCATCGCATTCTGATCCGCCGACAACATCGCCCCATCCAAAACAGGCAACGCCAATGCCTCAACGGGATTGCTCTTGCTCCGTGCCATACATCACTCCTTAAACCCTGGACCCAGCGGCAATACGCTGATTGATTTCCTGCATGCGTCCCGTCAAACGCGCCATGTGCTCGGCATGCGCCTGCGCGATCTGCAACACACCCACCGAGTGAGCAAAGCGGCCGTTATCCAGCTTCAACGCCAAACCCTCCTCAATCAGCGTTTGCATGGCCCGCGTGATATTGCTCGGGCTGTCCTGCGTCAGAAAAGCCAGCTCCGTATTACTCAACCCCGTCACCGTGTGCCCCTTTAACGCCTTCAACACACGTAAAACCCGCGCAGCCGCCGACACCGGACGATTCATAACCTCGCCCTCGGCCTAAACAATTCAGGTAAATTGACAGCCTCAATACCAATGGCATTAAGTAACGATCTGGTGTGACATGAACTGAAAACACCGAAAACGGTGTGGAATCGTGTGTTTTTTGTAGGAAGTTTCTTTTTTTGCCCCGCGCACGCACACAGCGGGTGTTTTAAAGCGGTAGATTCCAAATAACCGATATGATTTTTCATCGTGAGCCTCACGCCACAAAACGGTTGAGCTCAAGAGCCGTCGCCGGGTTGGTACAAATTTCGCCGGCCTTAATACCCAACTTGATCGCGATCTCGTGGGCCTGGCCCCGCACACATTTCTTGCGCCCACCCAACACCTCAAACACCAGGTTGGGCGAAAAACGATTAGCGATTGCCCACTGGGTAATCGAAATACCTTTGGCCTTGAGCTCAGCTCGGGCCTGGTCTGCTGTACGTAGCTCCATGGGGTCACTCCGGGGGCTGCCGGCGCCATTAGGGTGCCGATTAAATTGCCGTTCGTGGTCGGACGGTGTGAACTCATGATGGAACCAATCGGTTCCTTTTAAAAGAATTATTGGTAACCGAATGGTTTCTTTTTGTGAACGACTGCGCGCAGAACGCACACGACTTGGCCTGAACCAGACCGACTTCGCGGCACTGGCCGGCGTGACAAAGAAAACGCAGATGCTCTACGAAGCAGAAGAACGCGTGCCCGACGCGAACTACATGGCCGCCATCGCCAAAGCCGGCGCCGACATGTACTTCATCATCACCGGGCAAAGAATCGCCGTCCCGCCGCCAGCCGCGACATGGGCCCCCATAGACAGCGAAAAGCTCGGCCGAATCATCGAAATGCTAGAGGCGGCTGCCAAACAAGCCGGTCGGCGCTGGCCGGCCAAAAAATTGGCCGAAGTGGCCGCAGAGGTCTACAACGCGCTGGGTGAAGATCAAGGGTTTGATGAACCACGCGTTGAGCGAATATTGAAGTTGGTAGTAAATCGCTAAATAGCAAAGGAGTTGTATGCCAAGCGAGGAAGAAGACCTGGTAAAAAAATTGTCAGCCAGGCTTTCAGGGGAAATCGAAAACCTCCCCAAGGATGGAAAAGATCACGCATTCACCGTAAACATCAAAGGCAATCGAGGGCACATCAACCTCGGGCACCAGACCTTTGACATAAAAACGGCCAAACAACCGCCGCCAGAAGACAGCAACCGCGCCAGAGGCTGCCCGCAGTGCGGCAACTGCACCTGGCGCTACACACAACTGTGCATGCACTGTGATTACAACCTGCACCACCACGACGACGTCGCGGCCAACGAAAAAGAAAGGGCTCGCAAGGAAAAAGCCACCCATCAAATGCTGAAGCTCTTTACCGTCTGCACGGGCGTAGCGTTACTCAGCTTTTTCATCACAGACTATTTGCCTGAACGCATAAAACCCTGGGCCATTGCCCTCACAGGCGTGTTTGGTTTATTGGCCTTTGTCATCATGACAACACCCAATGAACAAGCCGCCAGACGGTTGCGTAACCGTCACCTTGATGTAGTCATGGACGACTAAAAAAACAAAAGGAAGCCGTATGAACCAAAAGAAAAACAACACACCCTGGAAAGAAAAACACCCCGCCGAAAAAATCGGGTTGCTGGCTGGTTGGGCGGTCATTGCCGCCATCCTGTGGTACTGGTTAACACCGAGTCAGACCCCGCCAGCTGAGCCGCCCACCAACGTAATCGCCGAAGCACCACCCCCAGCGGCCATTCACACCTTCGCCAGCGCCCAAGCATTGATTGATGCGACCCTGTACCTCTCACAACTCGACGAAGCCATGGCTCAAGGCATGCCCATCCTTAAAGCCAACACCTTCCCTGAACTGGGCGATCACAGCCAAGTATTCAAAGCATTGCTTGAAACCGGACAAGCACAATTCGGCCGTTCCGTCTTCGAACCGCTAGGCCGCTGCAGCTCAGCGGGCATCTTCGCCAACAGCTGGTGGCAGGCCCAAGTGAGCGCTGCCCGACAAGGGGGCACCGAGTCCATTCCCGGCGCAATACAGAGCAGCCTAGATGCATACAAAATTAACCACATCGAATGCCTGAAAAACGCAGCCCCCTCGTAAGTGGTCGGTATTAGCCCACCACCCCATACTTCATTTTTTATCATCAACTACATTTATGATGTTTGTAGTTGATGAGTACGGGTAGAAATCAGGAAGATAGCTAACTATCTGCCCATCCCGAAAATAGTGGTGAGCAATAGAGGGGAACAAGCCAGCGTGAACTGGATGCAAAGCATTCGGGTTATGAAACATCGACATTCCTTCGCCCCAGCTCTCATTCGACTCACCGGTCACCCGATGGCTAAAAGTTTTCGGCAAGGCAGCATTTTCATCATGGTCATGATGAAACCCGGTTCGGATCAATATTACATTACTAGCACCGAAACCGGCCTGTTTCCCCATCCTGTTGAATTTGGATATTGTGCCGCTATTAGAGAATATGACCGCACTGATATTTTCAGCGTCCTTCTGAAAGAAATAACCGGAGGGTATCTCCTTTTTTTCGTGCTTATGTCTCTCAATGACAATGGGGTCGATGACTAGCTTTCCACTCTCATCAAAGTGCGAGTCATGCCGTACTCCGTACAAATAATTTGGCAACGACGTTGAACTCCATAACATCGACTGTTTGTCGTGAAAGTCTGCAATAGCTATCACAAGAGGATTACCCTCAACATGTTTATGCTTCCAATACTCTTTTTTAAGTTTGGTATAAAGTGGGCTTCCAAATCTTATAGGCATTTCATCCAAGGCTTTTTCTAAAATTTGCTCTTTGGTCAACGGTTCACCAAAGACACGAGCTTCATCCTCGGTCATTGGTTTTTGCCTGCCTACAATTGTGGCTTCAATGCAAATTTTTTGCCCATATTTATTTAAATTGAAGTCCGGGGCGTAATGTGATCTGTCGAATTCAAAATCTTCTTCGATAAAATACGCATTCAGGTACAACTCCCATAAACGGGCGTCAAATCCTGCAGATTGGAATTGGTCTACAAAATTACCATCAATGTCCGTGTAGTGAGGCATCATCTCTCCGATAATACCTTTGGCGGAGGAGAAAGAAGGCTCCTCGCACAGCCGCTTAAAGAACGGATGAAGCTTTTCTTCAGTTACAATGATATTGAAAAGATCCAGCGCCTTACCTTTGTCACCTTGAGGAAAGACACTTTGTCCGGTTCTCGTAATCTCTTGCATTTTGCCGAGCAATTGCTTTGCAGCTTCTTCTTGGTTTTCTATGCAAGATCCAACATCAAAGCCTCTATATCGTCCAATTTCATCACGCCCCATTGTAACCCACCCGTACTCATCGTCGAAATCGAGTAGTATCACTCCAAGGACTGATTCATCCTTATTGCAGTACCAATCGACTTCCTTGCTAACGAAAGCTGCGTAAGGTGTTCGGGATGGCCCCACTAGGGCGGTGAATCTTTTTTGGTCAATCTTATTTATTTTAATCTCATCGCTCATATAACTTTCCTTGTATGTGCTTTGTTTAATCATTATAGGCAAAGAGAGCAATGCGTCCATTAAGCACTCCAAAATTTGACCAGTTTTCCCGCATTGTCACCTCCTTAAACCAGATTAAAAGCCCCTCCAGCCCACGCCGCCCACCATAGCGGCGTGTGCATTTCCAGCGCCTCACATCCCGAGGCGCCACGACCGGAGGCGTCCCCCATGCGACCCGAACAACCCCGCGGCATCCGCAACTACAACCCCGGCAACATCCGCCACACCAACGGCGTCCGCTGGCAAGGCATGGCCGCCACCCAGCAAGACAACCAATTCGTCCAATACCTAAACCCACGCTGGGGCATCCGCGCCATGGCCCGGGTCCTCATCACCTACCAAGACAAACGCCTCGCCGCCAACGGCAGCCGCATCGACACCGTGCGCGAAATCGTCGAACGCTGGGCACCGCCCACCGAAAACAACACCGACGCCTACGTCATCAGCGTGGCCCGCGCCCTGGGTCTGGACCCCGACGTGGAAAGCGTCGACGTCTACGACTTCAACATCATGCGCGCGCTGGTCACCGTCATCATCCGCCACGAAAACGGCGCGGGCCCGTTGCCAGGAGGCCGCTGGTACGGCGACACCGTCATCGCCGAAGGCCTGTCACTGGCGGGCATCGAGCGAGGTATCAGCCACGGCCAATCGCTGGAGGCGCCCGCATGCCACTGATCAACAACTGGCGCCGCAGCTACAGGCTCTACAGCCTCCAGATAGGCTTGGTCATCGCCCTGGCCGGGCTCGCCCAACTGGAACTATTGCCCCTCTGGCAACCCCAGCTATCACCCAAAGCCTACGCCGCCCTCAACAGCGCACTGGCCATCCTCCTGTTCGTCGCACGCCTGATCAAACAAGGCCCCGACCAACCAGCCCTGCGCTAAACCGCAAACCCACAGGCGGTGTTGAATGAACCTGAACGACCTCAACTTCGGCTTCCAGACCGTGCAGTGGCTGATCCTCACGGTACTGGGCTTCTACACCTTCATGACCAAACGCCAAGCCGCCAGCGCCCAGGAACTGCTCGAACTGCGCACCCGCATCGTCGCCCTCGAAGAGCACATCCGGCACTTGCCAGACCCAACCGCCGTCACCGACCTGTTGGGCGACATGAAAGCCGTGCGCGCCGAACTGTCCGGGGTCAAAGACGCCCTCGGCCCTTTAGCCCGATCGCTCGACCGCATCAACGACTACCTGCTGCGAGAAAAAACATGACCCACTACGCCGACTTCCTGCGCCAAGACATGCGCCTGGTCATCCTGCGGCTGCTGGTCGAAATGCCCGGCTACCGCGCCAACAGCTCAGTCCTCAACACCGCCCTCGACAACTTCGGCCACACCGCCAGCCGCGACCAAGTCAAAACCGAACTGCACTGGCTCGCCGAACAAGGCGCCATGACCCTCGCCGACGTAGGCCCCGTGCTGGTCGCCACCCTCACCGAACGCGGCCAAGACATCGCTGCTGGCCGTGCCCGCGTGCCCGGCATCAAACGGCCGGGGGCCTGACCATGGCCGGCAAATCCTCCATCAACCGCCTACCGCCCACGGTCAAGGCCTACATCCAGAAGCTATTGCGCGAAGACCGCCTGACCCTCGACGACATGCTCGCCGACATCCAGGCACGCTTCCCCAACGAAAAAGCCCCCAGCCGCAGCGCCCTGGGTCGCTTCAAAGTCGGCTTCGACGAACTCATCGACAAGGCCCGTCAACAACGCGAAATGGCCGAAGCCTTCGTCGGCGCCTTTGGCGAAGACGCCTCAGACAAAACCGGCGCGTTACTGGTCGAAGCCATCTCAACCCTGACCTACCAGGCCGCCATGGGCGCCCACGAAAAAGACGACGTCACCATCGCCGAAGTCTCCGCCCTGGCCCGCGCCGCCAAAGCCACCATGGAAGCGCGAACCCTCAGCGTCAAAGAGCGCCAGGCCATCGAAAAGGCCACCCGCGAACGCCTGCTCCAAGAGCAAGCCGCCGAACTCGACAACGCCGTCAAAGCCCAAGGCATGACCGAAGACCAGGCCCTGTTCTGGCGACAAAAATTCCTCGGCGTCAAACCATGAAACCGTCCGCCAGCACACTGCGCGTCATCGAATGGGACGAACTTCCACCCAGCGTCCGCCAGATCCCCGAAGGCTACAACCCGTTGCTCGAAGGCATCCTCATGGCCCACCAGTCCGACTGGCTGGCCATCGACGCGCACATCAAACTCTGTGAAAAAGGACGCCGCACCGGCATCACCTTCGCCGAAGCACTGGACTCGGTCATCACCGCCGCCTCGCAAAAAATCGCTGGCGGTATGGACTGCTTCTACATTGGCGACACCAAAGAAAAGGGCCTGGAATTCATCGGCTACTGCGCCAAGTTCAGTCGCGTGATCGCCGAAGCCCAAGCCTCGGGCGTCAGCCAAATCGAAGAGTTCCTCTTCCAAGATCAAGATGACGCCGGCAACACCCGCCACATCAACGCCTACCGCATCCGCTACGCCTCGGGCTTCAAAATCGTCGCGCTCTCCAGCAACCCGGCGGGCGTGCGCGGCCTACAAGGCAAAGTCATCATCGACGAGGCCGCCTTTCACCGCGACGTCTCCGCCGTGCTCGACGCCGCCACCGCGCTGCTCATCTGGGGCGGCCGCATCGTCATCATCAGCACCCACAACGGCAAGGCCAACGCGTTCAACCAAATGGTCAGCGACATCCGCGACCAGCGCTACGGCAGCAGCGCCCAGGTCTTCCGCGCCACCTTCGACGACGCCGTGGCCAACGGCTTGTTCGAGCGGGTGTGCTTCATGGCCGGCAAGGTCGCCACGCCAGAAGGTAAGGAAGCCTGGTACAAACAAATCCGTAACGCCTACGGCCCGCGCAAGGCACAGATGCGCGAAGAACTTGACGCCATCCCCCGCGACGGCAACGGTGTGTGCATTCCCGGCGTCTGGATTGATGAAGCCATGCGCCCCGGTCGCACCGTCCTGCGCCTGGCACTGGACGACGACTTCACCCAACAGCCGGTCTACCGGCGCGAGGCCTACGTCAACGACTGGATCGAGCGCTACCTGGCGTCATTGCTACAGCCGCTTAATGCCGAACGACGCCACTTCCTCGGCATGGACTACGCCCGTCACCGGGACTTCTCCATCATCTGCCCCATGTCCGTCGACCAGGCGCGGCACCGCGATGTGCCGTTCGTGGTCGAGATGCACAAAGTGCCCACCCGGCAACAACAGCAGATCCTGTTCTACATCCTGCGCCGACTGCCGCGCTTCGTCGGCGCTGCACTGGATGCCACCGGCAGCGGCGAAACACTCGCCGAAGACACCGCCGACGAGTTCGGCCACAACCGCATCCAACAAGTGAAAATCACCCGTACCTGGTACGGCGCCTGGATGCCCAAGTTCGTGCAACTGTTCGAAGACGCCACCCTCACGTTGCCCAAAGACGACTCCCTGCACCAAGACATCCGGGCCATCGAAACCGTGGACGGCATCCCCATGATCGTCAAAGCCCGCAAACAAGACCTCAAAGACCCCGACCTCTACCGCCACGGCGACTTCGCTGGCGCAGGCGCCTTGGCCAACTTCGCCACGCTCGAAGTCGCCAGCGGTCCCGTCAACGTCAAATCCCGCCGCCCACGCCAGGGCCAACGCATCACTCAGGGGTACGCATGAACACCACCGGCCTGTGGGTCAGCCCCACCGAATTCTTAAGCTTCGCCGAAGCCAAACGCAGCACCAGGCTCAACCACCACATCGCCACCCGTGGCCGCACAGAAACAGGCGGCCTCAGCGGCGCTAATCTGCCCAACCCAGACCCCATCCTCAAAGCCCAAGGCAAAGACATCACCGTCTACCGCGACCTGCGCAGTTCCGCCTTGGTCGGCGGCAACATCCGCCGCCGCAAGGCCGCTGTACTGTCCCTGGAACGCGGCCTAAAACGCGGCGAGGCGCCGCCGAATGTCGAGCGCTTCATCACCGACTGGCTCACCGACCTCGACCTGGACCGCATCATCCGCGAACTGCTCGACGCACCGTTGTTCGGCTACCAACCCGTCGAACTCATGTGGCAACCGCTGGGCCTGCACCAAGTGCCACAAGATCTACTCGGCAAACCGGCCGAATGGTTCTTCTACGACAAAGACAACACACTGCGCTTTCGCGCCAAAGACGCAGGCCAAGACGGCGAGCTGTGCGACCCGCGACGCTTCATCGTCGCTCGCCAAGACGCCACCTACGCCAACCCCTACGGTTTCCCGGACCTCAGCATGTGCTTCTGGCCAGCCACCTTCATGAAAGGCGGGCTGAAGTTCTGGGTCCAGTTCACGGAAAAATACGGCAGCCCCTGGGTCATCGGAAAACACCCCCGCGGCGCCACCGACGACGAAACAGAATTGCTGCTCAACAGCCTCGAAGCCATGGTCCAAGACGCCGTCGCGGCCATTCCGGATGATGCCAGCGTGCAAATCATCGAAGCCGCCGGTAAAGCCGGCAGCGCCGAGGTCTACCGCCAATTGCTGGAGTACTGCCGCAGCGAAATCAACGTCGCCATGCTCGGGCAAAACCAGACCACCGAAAAAGACAGCAACCACGCCAGCGCCACCGCCGGCGCCGAAGTCACCAAAGACATCCGCGATGGCGACGCTGCCATCGTCGCCACCGCGTTAAATGCCTGCATCCGCCAAGTCGTCGACATCAACTTCGGCGCAGACGTCGTCGCACCGCTGTATGCGCTGTGGCAACAAGAAGAAATCGACAAAAGCCTGGCCCAACGCGACAAAGCCCTGACCGACTCCGGCGTTAAATTCACCAACGCCTACTGGCAGCGCACCTACAACCTGCAAGACGGCGACCTGCAACCACCACCAGCCGCCACCGACTCACCCGAATTTGCCGAACCAACCCTACGGCCGCGACTGGATCAACTCGCACTCGACCAAGCCATCAACAGCCTGCCCGCCGAAGTACTCCAACAACACAGCGAACAAACCCTCAACGCGGTGTTAGCCGAAGCCTCGCCACAGCACGAAGACCAGGCACCCGAACAACCGCTCGCCAATCTCCTGTTCATAGCCGACACCTGGGGCCGCCTCAGCGCCAGCGCCGATCGGGAAGACTGACATGGCCACTCCCGCGAAACGCCTCAACCCGGCAGACCTCAAAGCCATCTTCGGCCTCGAACCGACCAACGCCATCGCCTACCTAAAACAAAAGGGCTACGCCATCACCTGGCACTGGCAAGACATGCTCGACCAGGCTCATGACCAAGCTTTCACCGTCGCCAAAGCCATGCGCCTGGACCTGCTGTCCGACATCCGCGCCGCGTTGGAAACGGCCCTACAACAGGGCCAAACCCTCAAGCAATTCACCGCCAACCTGCAACCAGTCTTGCAAGCCCAAGGCTGGTGGGGCAAACAAGTCATCGTCGACAGCCAAGGTACTGGCGAGCTGGTCCAACTCGGTAGCCCCCGTCGCCTAAAAACCATCTACCAGACCAACCTGCAAAGCGCCTACATGGCCGGCCGCAAAGCCAGCATGGAGCAGACCACCGAGACCCACCCATACTGGATGTACATCGCCATCCTCGACGGCAAAACCCGCAGCAGCCACCGGGCCATGCACGGCCAGGTCTTCCGTCACGACGACGCCATCTGGTCAACCATCTTCCCGCCCAACGGCTTCAACTGCCGCTGCCGCGTCATCGCCCTGAGCGAAGCCGCCGTCAAACGCCGCGGGCTCACCGTCGTCTCCAGCCAGGGAAAAACCTTCACCGAAACGGTCGAGACCGGCACCGACAAACGAACCGGGGAAATCAAAACGGCCACCATCACCGGCCTACGCACCATCGACGCCCAAGGCCGCACCTTCACATTCCGCACCGCCCCCGGCTTCAACCACGCCCCCGGCACCAGCTTGGCCCAAGCCCTGAAACACAAAGAGGTCGCTGCCCAACGCCATACCGGATAAACACCGCCATCCCTGTGGGAGCGAGCCTGCTCGCGATAACGGTGGCCCAGCCAACACCAACCAGACAGGCCGAAACCCGCCCCCAGTAGGAGCTGGCGAAGCCTGCGATCTTTTGATCCAGGCGGCCCAGAAATTCGCCAAACATCCCAGCTTCAAACACACAAACCTGTGGCGAGGAAGCTTGCTCCCGCTGGGCTGCACAGCAGCCCCAACCCAGAACGGAAGACCCACCATGTTCACCCTCGAACTAGAACACCAACGCATACAACAAGCCCTAAGCAAAGTGGAATCGGCCATCGGCGACCTCACACTACTCATGCACGGCATAGCCGCCGAACTCGCCAGCCAAACCGAAGAAAACTTCGACCAAGAAGGCCGCCCCCAATGGCCCGAACTCTCCGACACCACCACCGAGCGCCGCGCCAAACACGGCCACTGGCCCGGCCAGATCCTGCAAGTCAGCGCCGCCGGCCTAGCGGCTTCCATCACCACCCATGCGACCGAAAGCTCCGCCATGATCGGCAGTAACAAACCGTATGCAGCCATGATGCAATTTGGTGGGGAGCAGGCAGATTTTCCGCACTTATGGGGCGACATACCGGGTCGGCCATATCTGCCCATGGACAGCGAAGGCAATCTGCAACCGCAAGCGGAAGAAGCCATCCTGGCATCGGCACTCAATCATCTTGAAAGGGCTTCTCGCAAATGAATGAAGTAGCGAATGAGAGGGCGATGAACAGCGCGTGGGGTCTGTAGCGTAGAAAAACGTCCTGAACACTTCAGTTCAAGCGCTAGCGGGAATGAATTTGAAAGGACGGTCTGTCTAACTACTCCCGATTTTTCCCTAGGAATTGGACGCTGCTGATGTCAATGCGCTACTTTTGTTTCACTGACACAAATAAATACACAGGGAAGCTTCAATGGGAACTGTTTTTTTTAAGGAGGGGTTGCAGATGAAGGTAGATCACGACCGTCCACTACTCGCATACGCCTATCTTGCTCAAACTGGTGATCAAAACGACATTCTGAGCGGACTCGTGCCAATCGTGTCCCCAATAGCTCAGGAAAATGCCGGAAAACAGTTCGATGCGAAAGAACTCTGTGAAAAGCTTACAGCGCTTTATGGAATTGAAATTCACCCTTGGGTTTCAGAGGAACTCATTCCTAATCTTGTAAGTGCTGGAGTTTTAATTTCATCTGATATAGGTAATGGGGTGGTTCGCCACTTCTATGCACCAGCCGAAAAATTCGAAAATGTGAAGTCTGTAGAAGGTGAAATACGCGCCTTAGTCAACGAGTTTACAGCATACTGTACGCCCCTTATTCCAGCGGATGAGACCGTCGACGAACAAGAACTGGAGACAATATTTCTCAATCAATTAGTATCCTTGGATTTTCATACCTCCTTACTAAAGCCGGGCGTATCTATACCTGAACGCTCGGATGCAAGGCCAATACTTACACTGAATAGAGGCGGCAGTAAGCTACATGTTCCGACACCGCAAGAAACTCAACGCATGGATCGGCTGCGGCTATTGTGTGCGACCTTCATTATTAAATTAAAAGAAGAAAGTAGTCCGCTATTTTCTTGCCTTATAAGAATTGCGAGCGGGGCCATCGCGGCGGAGTACATACTCAATCTGAGAGAGCCAAACACAACCACGTCACTTAAAGGCATGAAGTTTTACTTGGATGGCCCTTTGGTCATGTCTTACTTGGATCTGAGTGAGCCGCAAGCGTTTACTTATGTCAACCTGCTCCTTCAGAAACTCTTGGAAAAAGGGGCGATACTGTGCATATTCAATCACCATGTAGAGGAAATCGCTGACAATCTTCGTGCTGCTCTTAAACAGGCTGCACTCGGAAATGGCCATCGCGCAACTTTTCGTAGACTCCGGCAAGCAAGCTTCAGATCTTATGTAGAATCAGTTCTAGCCAATCTTGATTCTACGATAAGAAGAAAAAACATCACTATTATAAAGACGCCTACAACTCCCGAGGCGTATTTCTCGCAAGCTCAACAGAGTGACCTACTTAGTAGGCTTGGAAGTTACGCAGTACATGCACGTGATCGTGACGCTTCAGCAATCGCTGGCGTAGTGCGGCTTCGGGCGGGGAATATAGCGAAAACCAGCGATTTTCACAAATCCCAACATATTTTCGTGACTGACAACGCAAACGTAGCTAAACGTTCGGCCATCTTTCTGCGAGAAGAAAAAATCTATCAAGAGTGGGACGTTCCGGCGGCTATAACTGATCGTCATCTTGCAGGTTTGGTGCTGGTGTTGTTTGGCGCCCAGGCAGCAAATGAAATAGCTCGTCAGAAGTTAATTGCCAACTGTGCTTCTGCCTTAGAGCCAAGTCAAGAGTTATTGGCTAGCGTCACCAACTTTCTTTCTGGAGTTGATAACAATCAAGCAGAGCATTTCCGAGCAATAATGACCACGCAGCGGTCGGCTCAATATATGACGAGATTCATGCTAGAGCAAAAATTGACTCTGGATAATGTTGAGGATGCTGAAGAGGTGCTTGCGCACCTAGAGGAACAATGGAAAACGACTCTCAGAACAGAAAGCCAAGAGGAAGCGGGCCGTGTAAAAGAGGAATATGAAGAAGCTTTGAAATTTGAGAGGGAAGCGACTTCTAAAGCGGCCGCGGAATCCCAGGAAATAAATTTTCAATTTGAGCAGCACAGGCTCGAAGCCACCCAGCAGCATGAAGCCAATCAAATTGAGCTATCACGATTGCGCGATAGTTTACTCGCGATGGAACAGTCAAAGCTCGATGCAGAGGAGCGAGAAAAGCAGTTGGCGAAGTCCGCAGTGGAAAAACTTTTTAAAGACACAGAGAGTAACAGCCACAAAAGATTAGCCCTCTCAGTCAGAGTCGCGCTGGCGGTAAGTCTTATTATATCAGGCATAGTAACGTATTGGGCTCTTGCACCAGACTCGCTTACAATCAAAGTCTTGATAGTTCTTGGTGCATTGACGCTTACTTTGGTATCGTCTGCACTGGCTGGAAAAGTGATAGAAAACTGGAGCAAATCAAAAGCCCACAAAGAGTTTTTCTCTAAACTTGGAAGCGATTACGTTATCCAGCGGCGCCTAGAATATCTAGACATTGATTACAGTAAAAAAGAGGTGCTAATACGAGCTGAAATATTGGCTAGTGATGAGCCGCTTTACCCTGGCGAACAGAAAATACTGTAATACAATGCCACTAATTATGATTTAAAGTAATATTAGTTAGGGTTGGACCAACAGTGCTGAGAGTGATATCTCGGCACTGTTGGTCTGCGCGTTGCACGAATACTCTGTAGAGCCCAATACTGCTATTGCCACCTAAAACCTGACCTGTCACCCTGCGCCCCGTTCAAAGGATCAGGACAAGGAATCAAGGATTGAGTGGCTACATACCCAAACCGGCCCGGCCCAACTCGCCCAAGGGCTATAGCGGCAGCGTCGAGCCCGTTGATGTTAACGCTCAGCATTGGGCGCAATACAAAGACCTCCCACCCGAGCCAGACGTAAAACCCGACCCCTTAGGCTGTGTGTTTGCCAAGAGCTGCAACCTGCCCGACGGTGAAATCAATTACACCAACCCAGCAGGGTTTGTGCCCGTTGAAAAGCTGGCCGACTACGGACTATGGGCCGTGCTGGGCACTGGGGCTGCAATATCGGCCGAAGGCACCTCACTCCAATTAGTCGGTGGCTCAACAACCGGCGGCGCCATTGCCCAACGGCTGGGCGGCTCTCTTGCACTCCATTTGCTGGAGGGGGCTGGCGCTGTGGCGGCAGGTGCTGCCGTCGGTACGGTCGCACTGTTAATGCCTAACACCAGCATTGCCCCCGACAGTGCCTTCTACAAAAACGATCAGTACGCAACGCTCAAGGCTGGCCGCACGCGTGTCCGCGTCAACGTGAAAACCTTGCCAGACGGCTCCGTCAACGCGTACGGGTTCTACACCGGCGGCAAAAAAGACTGGGAAAATGTCCCGTCATAGAGGCGACGAAGAGCGATGAAAAATACGTTGCCGACATAGGCAACGGTATTGGCCTCACCTGGACGCCCGCCGCGAGCCCAGACGGTGTATTGGGTATTCCTGCGCTGAAAGGCGCCCCACAATTGCCACCCGTATGGGTGTACCCGCCGACAGCGCAATCCGACACGTTGCTGGAAAACCCAGAGCATCCCCCCGAGTTCCAGGATGCAATCATCTGGTTCCCGGCTGACGCAGGCCTAGAGCCCATCTACATTGTGCTCAGCACGCAGTTAGAGAAAAACAAAGCGGCTGGCGCTGCGTTTGAGGAAGAATCCTACGAAGGGTTTTCCGAAGAAATGGAAGAATCAGGTCAACAGGTCACAATCAAAACAGAGAGCGGTACCCGAACCCGCCTCGATATGATCGGTAGAGACGCCAATGGCGATATCGCGTGCGTCGAATGTAAAGCCTCTGAAACGGCACCGCTGACACGCAATCAAAAGCGGGCATTCCCGGAAATCGAGCAGAGTGGTGGGCGCATTGTAGGCAAGGGTAAACCCGGCTTCCCCGGCGGTACGGAAATCCCGCCTACCCGAGTAGAAATCTTGCGACCACCGCAAAAACTAACCAATTAAAGGAGCTGTCATGTCAGTAACAGACGCCAAAATCATTGATATGTGGGGCATCCCAAAATGGGACAACAGCAAGATCATTCTCGGCATCACTGATCATCTCGAATGGGGCGAAAAAGCCGAACAAGGCGAGCACCTGCTGGTGCTTCAAGAGAAAATCAACACCTACATCGCCTTCATCGAAAGCGGTGAAATCTACACCGAGATTCCCGGCGCACAGGGCAAATCGCCTGTCATCCGTGTTCACGGCAAGTATGAACTGCCCGAGCAAGGCGAGATGTTCATTGATCGCGTTGCCGAGACACTGAAGGAAGTGGGTATTGGATTCGAGTTCGTGCTTAAAACGGATAAAGAAAAAAGCAACAAGTGACAAGGGCAACAATTCCCAGCCTGTCCAGCCCTCCAGAAGGGGCGTCTGCACGCTGACCGTCCCTCTGAAGGAGCAGACATGTCCATCGTAGAAACAAACGTCGTCGATATTATTGCAGTGCCCGAGCGGGAGCCCGAAAACGTGGTGCTGGTCATCACCGACCACCTTGAATGGGGTACCAAAGCCCAACAGGGCGAACACCTGCTGTTACTCCAAGAGAAGATCAACACCTACGTGGCCTTCATTGAGAGTGGTGAATTGCTGGAAAGCTACCCACCGTCCAAAGGCAAAAACCCGAAGATCCGTATCAATGGTCTGTACGAACTACCCGAGCAAGGCGAGTTCTTCATCGACCGCGTGACCGAGGTATTGAAGGGCGTGGGTATTGGAATGGAGTTCGTGCTCAATGCGGACGAAGCAATACGCAACATGTGACCGAAGTCGCGCCAAACACACTGGGCCATCCACCGGCCCAGGTATTTCACGTCTTTGGCGACCGACAAAAAACCGCCTGCCTCTGAAGCGATCTGAAGCCTTCCTTGCCCGACTGGCTCCGGTTCATGGGGCAGTCAACGAAAGGCCGTCGTAAAGACGTTATAAAGCCGGCTCGACAGATCTAAAAGCGTCATCCGGCCCCAACAACCGCAAGGTGTTCAATAGTCCCATTCACCATAGGCGTCTTGCTCGTAACGCCAATCCCTGTTGACGGTCGCCGTTGATATCCAGTGGCTCGATCTCAAAGGTGACACAGCCGATTTTGTGAGCCACGAGCGAATCGGGGATGTACAAAACACCAGACGGGAAAAGCCCATTGCCGATGATGGGATCGTCATCGGTTCTCTACTGATAGGGAATGCTGGCGAGCACACGTGAAAACAGAGCAATGTTGATCCCATCCTGATGCTGAACAGAGGCAAGCATCACCCCCATCAATAGGCGGCTCAATCACTTGGGTAAACAGATATTCCTGCTCTTGGTCAGGCGTGACCGGCGAACTGATTCATAATCTGATCCTCCTCAGTAATCCGTAACGCCAGAGCTATACGACACGAGTCGACTAGCTCTGGACTGTTTACTTTGCATCAGCGAAGTGCCTACTGCGCCAATGCGTGCCACAGCAAGCATTTAGGCTATTTTAAAGAAAGCTTATAGGTGGGAGCAAAAATTGTCGCTGATGCCACATCAACAGTGTTATCTGCGGCTAGCTTTGCATTAATTTTTAACCGAGCCAGTAAGAACTTCATGCTCTCGTACTGAAAATTTTCAAGACCATAGACGCCTTCCCAAGATCCAGATCCAGGTGTGGTTTCCGAAAGAACTATACTGTGCGCATTGGCCGGGTCGGTCAGGTCAACTATTTGGACTCTTAATGAGGGGGCCTCTTTGGTACCCGCATATATCAACCTATACATCGGCTTATTATCCAGACCTTCGGTACCCAGGTCGAGAGTAGCCTGATCGCTAGAGCCGTTATGGCCTAGATTAAACGCAATTTTTGATATGCCATCTTCAGTCTTCGTCAGGGCAGTCCTTTTGGGTGTTGAGCCCTTATCTATTGGATCTAGGCGCGCCGCGACGTAAGAGAGGCAAACAGTAGGGTTTTTTATTGTGACCTTTGTAACGTTCGGCGCTGAAGGAGTGGTAGTGATTTCTGCTGTGCCAAAAGATTTGGCAAGTTCAGTACTGTTTATAGATCCCCCTCCGGCCAGCAAGCTCCTTGCTTCAAAGCTATACTCATCATTCGTTAGGCACTTATAAACGAACTCCGAGTTGAGAGGCGCAGCGCTGGAAAGGTTGGAAATTTGCATCACTTTCCAACCTTTAGACACCTCAATGTTCGAGGCGTCATAATTTACGCCTGCACCGGCCCCGGCCAGATTGTTGAATGAAGCCATTAACGCGGCGTGGAAAGATGAGTATTCGCTTTTTGTAAATGTATCTCTCGACTCATCGATACGTACCATTGTGGGGCTTAATGTCATAGCCATTGTACCAATTGTATTTTTTTTACCGAGTCCGCCTTGTTCGACATGCCGCCCAAGAGCATTTGCTATCGGTGGCTCCATTGGGTGCCACACACTACACCCAACTAATGTCATTGCTCCGAAAAATAATGTTGCGCGCTGAAGTCCTTGCATCATTTTCTCCTTAAATTCAGTAAAGTCATTCCCTTCAACTGAGTGCAAATACTGCAAGGCACCAATCCCGCTCAACGCATTGCTATAACCAATAGCAGACGGCGGTTGTTTTCGCCAGTGCGGGGCATATTTTAAGAAAGGGGAATAATCACTTAATCGACTATTTTTATACCAATCAATAGTTTGTGTGCGTTGATTGCGGGTCTAGGTGTTTGTGCGGTTATTTTATCCTTGCCACACCTCACCCCGTGCTCAATAAATGTGGCGACGTTCCTAACCAGCAAGTCTTATCGATCCTAACCCTTTAAACCCGATTAAAAGCCCCAGCCCCACCCATCGCCCAAGCTCTGCACATCATCACAACGCAGCGCACCCCAATGAACCCACTCCACATCTTTAAGCCCGGCACCCACACCGCCCAATGCGGCACCACCTTCAACTTCACCGAGTCCGACCTGGCCGCCACCGGCGCCGCCTACAACCCAACCCTCCACGAAGCCCCACTGGTCATCGGCCACCCACAGCACGACGCCCCCGCAGCCGGCTGGGTCAAATGCCTATCCGCCACCGCCCAAGGCCTAATCGCCGAACCCCAACAAATCGACGCCACCTTCGCCGAGCAAGTCGCCAAGGGCAGCTACAAAAAAATCTCCGCCTCCTTCTACCACCCAACCGCAGCCAACAACCCCGTCCCCGGCGTGTACTACCTGCGCCACGTCGGTTTCCTCGGCGCCCAACCGCCAGCCGTCAAAGGCCTGCGCCCCATCGAACTGGCCGAAGGCGAACCCGGCGTCCTCGAATTCAGCGACCACGGCCTGCAAACCCCACCTTCTGAATCCACCGTCCAGGCAGCCCCCATGACCGAGCCAAACACCGCCGCCTTAGAGGCAGAAAACCAACGCCTCAAAGCCGAACTCGCCCAACGCGACAAAGCCGCCCGCACCGCCACACAGCAAGCCATCCATACGGCCAGCGTCTCGTACGCAGAGCAGTTGGTCGCCGCCGGCATGAAACCGCTGCACGCCCCAATCGTCATTGCAGCCCTCAATGCCGCGCAGTTCGGCGCAACCCCCTTGGAGTTCGGCGAAGGCAACCAACGCCAGCCACTAAGCGCCGGCCTCAAAACCCTCTTCAAAGATCTGACCAACACCGTCAGCTTCACCGAAGTCGCCACAAAGGCCCGCACCGACCCGCCCAATGCCGCAGCCACCAACCCCTTGCTCGCCGACGCCCAAGCCCGCGCCCAACGATAGGAACCCCCATGGCCACCTTCAACCAACCCAAAGACCTGGGCGATCTACTGCTGCTCCAAGTCAGCCCCGGCTGGACCAAAAGCAAAGTCACCTTGCTCGCGGGCACTGACTATCCACTAGGGCAGGTGCTCGCCAAAGTCGCCGGCAAATACCAAGCCCTCGACCCCGGCGGCACCGGTGCCGCCAAAAAAGCCGCCGCCGTCCTGGCCGAACGCATAGACGCCACCGCAAGCGACCAACCCGGCGTCGTCATTGCCCGCGGCGCTGTCGTCGCCCTGGCACACCTCGTCTGGCCCTCGGGCATCACTGAACCCCAGAAGTCCGTCGCCCTAGACGAACTCAACGCCCAAGGCATCGTCGCCCGCGCCACCCTCTAACCGGAGCCCACCATGAACCTGCCAGACCTGTTCAGCGTCGCCAACCTCACCGCCGCCGTCAACAAACTCCCGGCCATCCCCGGCAAGGTCGGCGCCATGGGGCTGTTCGACGAAAAAGGCGTCACCAGCACCAGCGTCGTCATTGATGAACGCGAAGGCCGTCTGGTGCTCGTGCCCAACACCTCACGCAACGACGATCCCGCGCCGCTCGAAGGCCGCAAACGCAAACGCCGCACCTTCGAAACCCTGCACCTGCCGGTCAGCAGCTCGATCCTGCCCAGCCAACTACAAGGCATCGCCGCCTTCGGCCAGGAAAGCGCCACCGCGCCCGTCGTCACCGTCATCAACGACCACCTGCAAGAACTCAAAAACAGCATCGAAGCCACCCGCGAATTCCAGCGCGTTGGCGCACTGCGCGGTCAACTGCTCGACGCCGACGGCTCAATATTGTTCGACCTGTTTGATGAGTTCGACGTCAAACAGAAGAAGGTCACCGTGCGCCTCAGCAACCCCGACACCGACGTGCGCAAAGCCTGCATCGACGCCAAACGCCACGCCGAATCCAAACTCGGTGGCGTCATGGTCACCGGCTTCCGCGCCTTCTGTGGGCCGGACTGGTTCGACGCCTTCACCGACCACGCCAAGGTCAAAGAGGCCTTCGCCCACTACCAAGCGGCCCAAGACCGCCTCGGCGGCGACATGCGCACCGGCTTCACCTTCGGCGGTATCGAGTACATCGAGTACGACGTCACCGTCAGCGGCCAGCGCTTCATCCCGGCCGACATCGCCCAAGTCTTTCCAGTCGCCCGCGGCGTGTTCCGCCTGTTCAACGCCCCGGCCAACTACAACGAAACCGTCAACACCCTGGGCCAGCCGTTCTACAGCAAGGCCGAGCCACGCAAGATGGGCAAAGGTTGGGACCTAGAAGCCCAAGCCAACCCCTTGGCCATGTGCTTGTTCCCCGAAGCGCTGGTCGAACTGAAGGCGGGTTGACCCATGCGCTATTGCACCCGCGCCGACCTCGGTAACGCCATCCCGCAGATCACTCTGGTTCAGCTTTCCAACGACGACCCGGCCGCCACGCAACCCGACGAAAACGTCATCGACGACGGCGTGCGCCAGGCGCAAGAGCTGGTCGATGGCTACCTACGTGGGCGCTACCATCTGCCGCTCGACCCGGTGCCCACCATGCTGCGCGATGCCGTGATCTACCTGACGCGGCACTGGCTGTACCAGCGTCGCCCCGAAGGCGCGTTGCCCGACGCCGTAAAGGACGCTCGCAAAGACACCCTCAAATTGCTGGAAAACATCCGCGACGGGGTCGTCACCCTAGGCCTGCCCACCGGCCACGCCGTGCCAGAACCGGGCGAAATCCGCGTGCGCGCACGCCCTCAGCAATTCAGCACCGACACGTGGGGGCGCTACGGATGACACAGGTGATCCACAAAACCCAAACCGAGCACCTGCTGGACGCCATGCTCGCAAAACTGCAGCACGATGTCGGCCACGAACTGATGGTCGAACTGTTTCCCGAAAACCCACTGCAGTACCGCCTCAACCACGCACGCGGTGCCGTCTTGCTGGCCTATGGCAAGTCGACCTTTGCCAGCTCGGAAAGCACCGACGCCACCTTTCAAGCCCGCAACGTGGTGCTGCGCCTCACGCTGATCTTCCGCCAACTCAACGGCACAACAGGCGTGGTCAGCTACCTCGACCGCATACGCGCCTGCCTCACCGGTTGGTATCCGCCAAACGCAGACCAAGCCTGCCGCCCACTGTCCGAACAGTTCATCGGCCACATGAACGGTGTGTGGCAGTACGCCCAGGACTTCGCCACCCGCACCACACAACTGCAAGCCATGCCCCCCGAACACGGGCCGCTGCTTAAACACGCTGCATTCCAGGAACACCCATGAACCTGACCCGTTACCTCTACACCGGCCCGCAAAGCGCGGTCTCCCTGCGCATGGGCGACACCGGGCAGCCACTAGACGTCCAGCTGCTGCCAGGCAAGCCCGTAGAGCTCCCGGCCGAACACGAATACACCGTGGTGTTGTTAGCACTCAAACACCTGGCACCGCTACCGCCCAAGGCCGGCAACAAGTCCGCCCCTGCGCCTCAAAAACCAGAGAAGGAATAACCCTCATGCCAGCTAACTACCTGCACGGCATAGAAACCACCGAAGTCGAGCGCGGACCGCGGCCTGTTCGGGTGGTCAAATCGGCGGTCATTGCCTTGGTCGGCACCGCGCCGGTCGGGCCCGTCAATGAACTCACCTTGTGCTTGAACGACACCCACGCCGCCCAGTTCGGCCCGCACCACAGCGGCTTCAGCATCCCCGAAGCGCTGCAGGGCATCTACGATTTCGGCGCCGGGACCGTGCTGGTGGTCAACGTGCTCGACCCAGACATCCACAGCACCAAGGTCGCCGACCAGCCCCAGCAGTTCGCCGACAACGACCTGTTGCAGCTGGCGCACGGTGCGCTGCAAACACTGCAAATAAAGTCCGCTGACGGGGCCGTCACCCACGGGCAAGGCACCGACTACACCGTCAACAGGCTCACCGGCCGAGTCAGGCGCCTGGCCACCGGCAGCATTCCCGCCAACGCCCAGGTCAAAGCGGACTACACCCACGCCGACCCCAGTCAAGTCACTCCGGCCGACATCATCGGCGGCATCACCCTCGCGGGGCGGCGCACCGGCTTAAAGGCCTTCCAAGACAGCTATAACCAACTGGGCTTCTTCCCTAAAATCTTCATCGCCCCGGGCTTCAGCACCTTGAAGGCGGTGACGGTCGACCTGGCCACCTCGGCCGGCCAAGTCGGTGGCGTGGCCTACGTCGATGCCCCCATCGGCGCCACCGTGCAACAAGTGTTGACCGGGCGCGGGCCGTCCGGCGCCATCAACTTCAACACCAGCAGCGATCGGGTCCGTCTGTGCTACCCACACGTCAAGGTGTACGACGCCGCCAAGGGCGAGCGCCTGCAACCGCTATCAATCCGCGCCGCCGGCCTGCGCGCCAAAGTCGACCACGACCACGGCTACTGGTGGAGCAGCTCCAATCAACCACTGCTGGGTGTCATCGGCCTGGAACGGCCACTCACCGCACGCATCGACGACGCCACCAGCGAGGTCAATTTGCTCAACGAAAACGGCGTCACCACCGTCTTCAACTCCTTCGGCACCGGCCTGCGTCTATGGGGCAACCGCACCGCGGCCTGGCCCACCGTCACCCATATGCGCAACTTCGAAAACGTGCGCCGCACCAAAGACGTTGTCGACGAATCCATCCGCTACAGCGCGCTGCAATTCGTCGACCAGCCCATCACCACCGCGCTCATCACCAGCCTCACCGAAAGCGTCAACTTGTTCCTGCGCAAACTCATCGGCGACGGCGCCTTACTCGGCGGCGAATGCTGGTACGACCCGGCCCGCAACCCACAAACCGAACTGGAACAGGGCCACGCACTGTTCAACTACAAACTCACCGTGCCGCTGCCGTTCGAACGCGGCACCTTTGAAACCGAAATCACCGGGGATTACCTGGTCAACCTGGGGGCCGCATAAATGGCAGGCTTTAGCGCACACCGCATCTCCAACGCCAACGTCTATCTGGATGGCGCCAGCTTCTTTGGCAGGTGTGAAGAGATTGACCTGGGCACCATCAAAACCGTGATGAGCGACTTTCAAGGGTTGGGCATGGTCGGGCTGATCGAACTGCCCGATGGCATCGACAAGCTGGAAGGGAAAATCACCTGGAACAGCCTGTACTTCGAGGCGGCCAAAAAGTTGGTGACGCCGTTCAAGAGCGTGCAGCTGCAGTGCCGGTCTAACGTTCAGGTGTTCAACAATGGGGGACTGGTGAATGAGATTCCGCTGGTTACGACCATGACCATTACGGGTAAGGAGTATCAGTTGGGTACGCATAAGCCACGGGATCCGACCAAGTACGAGACGCCGTTTTCGGCCACCTATGTACGGCAGATGATCAATGGAGATGAGGTGGTGTTGCTGGACTATTTGGCGAATATTTTTCGGGTGGGCGGGGAAGATCAGTTGGGCAAATACAACAGGAACCTTGGTATCGTCTGAATTCAAGAGCTATTGGTACCTTTACGCCTGATGGCTCAATGATATGATTTAATCCCGAGTGTCGAGAACACGATAGTGAATGCGACAGCTCTAGGTTTGCATGCACACCCGAGTGTCCAATCAATATTTCAAGCAAACCCAGCATTGGTAGGAAAGGAAGCCAAATGACTCAAACTGCAACCTCCGCTGAATTTCAATTGCCTAGCAGGTTAGGCGTCGCAGCCGATCTCTGCTTTTCCGTATCCGATCACGTTGGTTATCTGGCGGATTGCCTACTCGTTCATAACGAGGTCGTGATTCCGCTGGATGCTGAAGTCTTGAATCGATTAGAGGCAGCCTTTGATACAAAGGCACTTCGGTTGCTTATCAGAGAAAAGAAAATACGTTTCTGTCCATCTTACTCCTTGCGCTACGCGAATAAGGTCCAGCCACAAGATTACAATCGTGATCAGTTTTTCAGAAACGTTCGCACTGCTGATTTCTTTAAGGAGGGAAGCGACCGTGACGATTTATTTTCGGAAATTGAGGAAACGTTCATTGAGCCAATCGCTTTAGATTACTCAAGGTGGGTGCCGGCAAAAAATGATGTAATTGATTCTTTTGCCCATTATGCTGGTCGTTCCGGCTATGAGTTTCTTTTTCCAAGCGAACATTATTACTACCAAACCGGAGCCATTACAGGAGTTGCACGGATGAACGACCTCCTGTTAGCAGGAGTTCCATCAATGGAAATGGACCAGGAGCTACCTCAATTACTGGAGTTATGCTTTCCTATTAGGCACTCCAAAGCAGTCTCTACTGATGCCGACCACTTCGCGACAAAAAAAGTAATCAACGATCTTCATAAAATAAATAATCTTCCAACTTTTGAAATCCCCGGCTTCACTCGTACAACTAGAACCGACGATGAAATTAAGAGCATCATTAGCGTCATATTAAGTGACGAGGCTCAAAATCTCAGAGTATGGCTTACGAAAAATCTTTCCGCTGGGCTTGATGTACGTGCAGCATACGATTCAGCTGAGAAACTATTGCCATCTAAACAGGCGTGGACAAACTGGCTCCGATTTGGGCTTTCAACAGGAGTCGGCACAGTCGCCGGTATGCTTATGGCTGGAGCTCCAGGAGCAGCCGTCGGAGCAGCGGTCGGAGCAGCAGATTTGGCGGTAGGAGAGAAACTTGTCGGAATATTTGATGGTTATCACCCGAAAGTTTGGTTGTCGCACATGCAGCGTGCTGGCTTACTAACTAAAACCCGATAGGCAGTTGGATTATACTAATGAATAGTCATAGCCATAAGTCGCCGTCCGACTGGACCGATCAAGACGTGGAATGTGAAATTGCCCGTGTACAAGATGCAATACAAGAGTGGACTGGAGAGCGGTCGCTGTGGTACGACTGCGGATTTAAATCACACTTAGAACATTCGCAATGCGAACCTTCCGACTACCCCGTAATAATGTATTTTTATTCGGATGGAGGCATGGATGCGATTACTTATGGCGAGTATGAAACAGAATTTACAGACTTGCTCGACGAACTGGGCTATATCTACGAAGCGCAAGATGGTGTAACGATCGCCCTGTACACCGACGATGAAGAACGTCAAAAAAAATTCTACGAGTATTTTCACTGGCAATGGGTTTGCAGTCTATTGACTGAAGATACAGGTGATGTATACGAAGAGTTGTTCAGCCATTTTGCAGGCCGCCCCGATGACCTTCACAAACTACCGTGGCGCGACTTCGAAGTCCTTCTGTTTCGAATCTTCCAGAATCACGGGTACAAAGCGTTGCTTGGCCCTGGCAGAGCGGATGGCGGGGTTGACCTGCGGCTAATTCAAGAAAACCCAATCGGCGATATATTGACGGTTGTACAGGCTAAACGTTATGCGCAACACCGAAAAATCGAGCCGGTCCCGGTCCAAGCCCTTTATGGTGTTAGTAAAGCTGAAGGCGCGAACCATGCACTCTTCATTACAACTTCCAGTTATACGCCCGCTGCTAAAAAATTTGCAGGCCGAGTATCTGGCGAACTTCAGTTAGCGCAAAAAGAAGACATTATTACATGGTGCTCCAAAGCCACGGGCGGTGTCATTCGAGATAAGTCTACGCTCATAGCCCGCGAATCGGTCGAGCGACTAGTGAAAGTATTGGCGCGCCATCCCGACGCCAGAATCGTGCATGCCACTTATGGCTATAATATCTGCAACAACGCCTATGCAATTGTCATTAAAGAATCAAAACATGCGGCGCTATTACTAAAGATAGGCAATCGAAAAGTTTCAGACGATGGATATGGCACTAGAGGGACAGAAATGCCACTTCTCGACTTCACTATGATGAGCGGATTTAACGAAAGCGGGGTTCTCCGAGCATTGCGCACTGAGCGGGACAATGGTCGGGTTAGCTACTGGGATGGTACGAACTACTACACTCCATGGGATAAACTACCAAACCGATTTGACTACATGGATTAGCGGCTGAATGATTCTGACTGCATTTGCTAGTAACCATTTTTTAAAAATGGCTACTAGCAGATAAAAACAGCTTATAATTGCTAGCGCGAACTGCATACCCACTTCAATGCAGTGAGTATATCTTGCATGGAACCTAGTCAGTTATCTGTCTTCTTTTCCACAATAATCTGATCATTCGGAATATCCAGCTGCCGCTGAAGTTTGCCATCAGTGAAAGCAATAACAGTGGTATTACCAAAGCCTTTGAATTGCACAGTCACACTAGCATAAGCCTTGTAACCTTCCGGTGACTTGGCGTCTTTGGCTACCAGAGCATCAGGTATCAGGGCGTTATAAGGCGCTTTGACGTAAACAGTGGCATGCTCAATGCGGACCTGTGCCATACGCATGGCTCCATCCATGAGTTGGCCTGAAACACCACCCATCAGCAATGGCAGCAGCATGATTAAGCTGAGGCACGCGAGATAAGCATTTTTTGCTTTTCCAGCATCTCCCGATCGCTGAAGCGCATCCTTCTCCGGAGTGGCAATCACAGTGTTAAGCAACCGTTCATGGCTACGGTACTGCGTGCCTGCCGCCTTTACCACGGAATAGAAGAGGTAGAGTGCTACCGAAAGCAATGGCAAATTCCAGTAAGCCACGTTGTCGTGTCGTCCGAATCCCCAAATCAGCAGCAAAGCCAACAGCGCGAAGGGGATTGCCCCCCAATGGAAAGGTGCCAGTTCATACGCCATTTTTTTAGTCGAACGTGTTTTCTTCTTTATATACTCGTACGCAAAATTGAACGCCGGTCGTGTCAGGATCGAGAAGCAAATGCCCAGCGAAACTAGGCAACCGACGAACATGGCATAAACAACACCAAAACAACTCGCCGCCAGCAGGAACAGCAGCCCGTCTCCAAGGGTAAGGCCCTGAGGAAAATGACCAACCCGTAGTGCATAAATAATCACGCAAGCACTACCTAAGCCGATGCTAAATTTGAGTGCCGCACCGCTTAGTTTTAAAAGACTTTCAGCGGTTGACTCAAGGGAGGAAATCACTGTTTTCATGAAGGCACATCTGTGGGGTGGGTTTAGAAGAGAGTTTTTACAGCTCTCCCGTAGGGTATCGATGCGCTCATTCATAGCATGAGCGCACAGAGTATTGAGCAGTGTATCGCTGATTTGGCGTGGTGAAACTTCGTGGAAAATTTCGAGCGGCCGTGCTCTCCGGCGGCCAAATACCTCCCCAATATTTTTCAAAGCCGTCACCCACCATAGGCGTGCTCAGTGGCACTCCGTATGATTTCGTGTAGTCACAACATCCAACATCATTGCTGCGCCTGCTCCCGTTTAGCACCAGACAAAGGCGACTTGGGCTAACGCCGACTATGCTTTTCCCGCCTCAACTCATTTTCAGAAAGGAATCAAGAATGCGCTCAAGGATCGCCGTCAGTACGTTGCTGCTCGCTTTGCTAAGCGGCTGCACATCTGTACCCCCGCTGAATTTCTCCGTTCCAAGTATTTCGCCCTCGACCCACAAAGTGGACGCAGACCTTCGCGCCGTATCCGTTTCCTTCGCTGCCCCCAATGAACAAACAGGCAATGTACCGTCTGATGGTGAAGGCATTCCTGAACTCTGGGAAAGGGCAGTAGTAGAAGCCATCAACAAGAGCTCAGTGTTCGACGACGAGTCGACAAAAAAAGTGAATCTTTTCGTCAAAATCCAAGAGCTGGATCCGCCGGCAGCTGGCGTGACCATGGTGACGGATGCTTCCGCAAAGTACCTGCTGGTAAACCGTAAAACGGGCGAAACCTTGCTCGAAGAAACGATCATCACCCAGGGCATCGTCCCTCCAGGCTACGCCTTCGCGGGTGTCGTCCGCCTCAAGGAATCAGTCAATCGCGCCGTACAGAACAATATTCGAGACTTCCTGGCGAAACTGGAAGCTCAGAAATTGAACTAGGCGTTAAGACAAGGTCAATAGCCTTGGTAGGACGTGCTCGGTGAAACGCTGTATGACTTCGTGAGACTACAACATCCAATGTCATTGCCTACACCCGCTACGGAATCGACCGGCTGTTTCGCCAAGCGGTTGCCGGTATCGTGTCTCCCGTCACCGCCGCAGTGACCGGGCGGAGCAGCCCGTGGCACGTTAAGTTGCATGTGCCTCTTTTGACAGGACAGGCAGCTCCATGCCTGATGTTGATGGTAACTGTACACAGGGTGCCCTCGGGCAAGTCGGCATTGCGAATGCTCCTCCCACGACTCCATTACCTTGCGTACAGTTGCCATCCTTTTTCACCCCTGCACGGTCCATTCAAAAGGACCGACGTGACGTTCAGCGTCATACCCATTCGCCGGTGACCGATCCGGCATCGCCGACCAAAATCTCAAAAAAACACATGTCACCGCACGCACGCCCGGCAGGATTTCAAGCGGGCGGCAGGTGCGGCTGCGCCGCAACACAACCCTAAAAATGTCGGACGCTTCCTTGTTTTTTTGAAAGCGCTCACACGTTTAACGAAGCGTGTTTAAAGACACTCTGTGTTACGTCCTAACGGCTACAACACCTTGCGTCGTTGCCTACGCGTGCGCCAGAATCCGCTGGCTTGTGCGGCTGTGGGGCGGGCTATATCGTTTGCTGGTCACTGCAAAACAGTGATCGGGTTTGGTAGCCCGCCCTGTAACAGCCGTATGGCAACACCTTATGCCGTCTCTTTTTTGGGACTCTGCTTTTATGGTGGTCATGCGTGGGGCTCCTTTGTGAGCGCCGGGTTTCCTGTTGCAGCCGGTCTACCAACCCGCGTATGGCCGCCACCCTTCGTTTGGTAGCGAGGGTGATGGCTCCTTAAATCTGCAACAAGGAGTTTTCATCTATGTTCAAAGTTACGCCCAACCCGCCAGACACTGATCCGGCATCCCCATACGAATCTGACGATTCAAAAAAATTCCACGAAGCCGCCGAGCGCGCCCTCAATTTCTACCTCAACCCGGCAGCGCTCAAGAACACCCCCCGCAAACCCAGCACCATGTACATGATTGCGCCGGATGTCGGCGATGAAGCCTTGCTGGTTCAAACGTGTGAGAACCTGGCCTCGGCCAGTGTCATGGCCAGTGACATTGCGGCCTTGGTGGAGGGCACCCAGCGCAATACCCTGCTGGCGCTTCAGCAAGTCATTATGCTGGCTGAACTGGCGGTGAATCGAATGCTGGATAACTTCGTGCCACCTAAGTAATCACTCAGCCCTTTACCGGGGGCTTGTCCCTCGGTAAAGGGCTTTGATCGTTGCACCGCGAAGGGGTCGCATAAAAGTGCTGCCTCTTTAAAGTCGATTAAAAGTCAGCACCACGGCCAGGTGCGATGCTCAGGGCTCTTCAAGAGCAACCCACCTGGAGCACCAACGATGGCCGACCCACTCAGCTTCACCCTCAAATTTCCCTTCAAAAGCGCCAACGGCGACATGGTCACCAAACGGCCAATTACGCGCCTCAAACGCAAAGACATCACCGCCGCGCAGGCGGCGACCAAAGACGAAGGCGTGATGGAAGACATGCTCGTGGCCAAGATGCTGGGCATCACCCTGGAAGACCTCGGCGAATTCGACATTGCCGACTCCAAATTAGCCACCGAGGTGTTGCGGGAAATGGCAGCCGCAGGCGACGTTGCTGCAGTCCTGGGACGAGGCGCTATTGCTGGTGCTGCGAATGCAGCCGTCTGAAATCGCCCGGCTGGACATGGTCGAGTACTGGCGCTGGGTAGACGTGTGTAAGCGCGAGATCAATCGTCGACTCGAACTCGACGAGCAAGCCCATAGCGGGTCAGCGTGATCAGGCCCACCGCCAACCCGGCCAACAACGCGCCGCCCGCGGCAACAGGGGCGGCAGCCAAGGCCAGCAGCGGCAGCGCCAAACAAAACACCAGCACCGCCGCCCACAACGGCAAGTGAACCAGGCACAGCCAGGCAAGCCAGATCACACCGGCGCCAATGGCCAGTGCATAGAGGAGCTTGGCGGTGCGTAGAGCGGCTTTTTCAAACATGCCCAAAGCGTAGCAACTATGGCTAACGAAGTCCTCGTCGGGTTAAAAATTGGAGCAGTTGTCTCTGGCAGCCTGAACGCCGCCTTCGGGTCGGCCAAATCGACCGTGCAGCAACTGGGCCGCGCCATCAATGGCCTCACGGCTAAGCAGCAACTGCTGGGCAACGAACTGTCAGCCTCCTTGACGCGTGGCGGCACAGGTGTCGAGCGCCTGCGCCGGCAGTACGATGCGGTGGGCCGCACCCTTGACCAGCTCAAGGTCAAACAAGACCGCCTTACTGCCAGCATCGCCCGCGGTAATGCCCTCAAAACCCAACGCGGCGACTTGCGCGGTCAAGCCATGGAAGTAGCCGGCACTGGCGCGGCGTTGGGCGCGCCGGTTTTTCAGTCGATGAAAACCGCCATCGACTTTCAGGACCAGACCCGCGACATCGCCATCACCGGCAGCTTCGACGAAACAGAAGAAACCCGCCTCAGCCAGGTGATGCGCGGCGCCGCATTGAAGTGGAACCAGACCCAAACCGAGGTCGCCAACGGCACCGCCATACTGATTGCGGGCGGCATTTCCAGCGCAAAAGAGCTGGCCGCGTACGCCCCCGTCATGGCCAAAACAGCCACCGCCACCCGCGCCAGCATGAATGATTTGGGCTCGGTGGCCATCGCCCTCAACGACAACCTTGGCATTGGCGCCGCCGGCCTTGAACGTTCGATGAACATGCTGGCTTTCGCCGGCAAAAGCGGCCAGTTCGAACTCGCCGACATGGCCAAATGGCTGCCGCAATTAACGCCTCAGTTTGCCGCCCTGGGCATTACCGGGGAGCGTGCCGTGGCTGAAATTGGCGCATCGTTACAGATCGCCCGCCGTGGTGCCGGCAGCAATGACGAGGCCGCCAACAACTTCAAAAACTTCCTGTCAAAGATCACCGCACCCGAGACGCTCAAGTCCTTTGAGAAGGCCGGTATCGATCTCAAAGGCAGCATGAAAAACCTGGTCCGCGAGGGGCTATCACCCGCCGAGTCCATGATCAAAATCCTGACCGCCCACCTGGGCACCAAAGCCCCGGCCGCCGCGGCAGCGTATGGCAAGGCGCTGGACATCAAGGATGAGCAAGAACGGCAGACGGCACTGGCCCGCCTGGATGAAGCCTACAAACTGGGCGAGCTGTTCGCCGACCAGCAAGTGCTGTCCTTTGTTAGGCCGGCATTGGCCAACCAGCAAGACCTTGGCGGTATCAAGCAAGGCAGCAAGGCGGCAGCGGACAAAGGCGTGCTCGATGATGATTGGGCCAAACGGATGGGCAGTTCCAAAGAGCAACTGAAAGAACTGCGCATCAACCTCGCCGACATTGGCATCTCGGTCGGCAATGCGCTGCTGCCTGCCATTGTCGACGTCAGCCGTGCCGTCGTCCCGCTCATGCGCTCGTTCTCCACGTGGGCAGGCGAGCACCCGGAACTGATCAGGGGTATCGTCGGTTTGGTCGGCGGTCTGCTGCTCGGCAAAATGGCCTTCATCGGCATGGCGTACGGCGTCAACCTGGTCATGGCGCCGTTTGTGGCCATGACCACCGCTGTCACCACGCTGTCCGCCAAATTCACCTTGCTGCGCAGTCTGTGGCAGATGGGCAAATTGGCGCCCCTGATTACCGGGTTAACGCGTATCGGCAGCGGGTTGCGCACGGTCGCGAAATACAGCGGGTTATTCCTGCGCGGTATGGCGCTGGCCTTGGGCAGCCCGCTGATGGTGATCGCTCGCGGTGGTTTGTTCTTAGGCAAGATTTTGGGCGGCACATTGTTGTTCGGGCTCAAGCTCGCCGGGCAGGCGATCCTCTGGCTCGGCAGAGCCTTGATGATGAATCCTATCGGTTTACTGATCACCGGCATCGCACTGGCGGCGTACTTGATTTACCGGCACTGGGCGCCGATCAAAACGTTCTTCACCGGTCTGTGGGACGAGGTGAAAACCGGCTTCAGTGGTGGCCTGTCCGGCATCGCGGGGTTGATCGTCAATTTCTCTCCGGTCGGCTGGTTCTATCGCGCCTTTGCCGGTGTCATGAATTACTTCGGCGTCGAGCTGCCGGGCACGTTCACCGAGTTCGGCGGCCTGCTCATCACGGGGCTGGTCAACGGCATCAGCAACATGGCCGGAGCCCTCAAAGACAGCGTCGTGGGCATAGGGTCTTCCGTTAAGGGCTGGTTTACCGAAACCCTCGGTATCCAGTCCCCCAGCCGAGTCTTCATCGGTTACGGCGCCGACATCAGCGAAGGCGCGGCCCTCGGCATCAACGCCCAGTCTGGCCTGGTCCGCCAGGCCGCGTTGGGCATGGCCGCACAAAGCGCAGTCGACATGGCACCGCCCAATCCAGCGCAGGTCTCCAAGGCCAGCAGGATGGGCGCCGCTGGTGGAAGGTCAGCCGCCGGCACCTCTGAGTCCGCGGGCCAGATGACCTTTCATTTCTCGCCTCAGATCAATTTGCCTGCTGGTGCCGGCATGGACCAGATCAACCAAGGTCTGCACGCCAGTTATGCCGAATGGGTGCGCTTGATGGAGCGCTACCTGCACGACAAACGCCGCCGCAGTTATGGCCCCGCCGATGAGGTGACCGCCTAATGTTTGCGATCCTGGGCGATATCGAATTCACCGTCGCGGGCGGCATCAGCGGCATGGAACACAGCGGCTCGGCCGACTGGGCCGAGCATGCGCGCATTCAAGGCAAGCCATTATTGGAATGGATGGGCGAAGGCCTGGATGAATGCAACCTGACCATCGAGTTACACCCGGTGCTCGGTGATCCTGAAGAAAGGTTGCGCGCATTGCGCCAGGCCAAAAACCAACACCAGCCGCTGGCCTTCGTTATGGGCAGTGGTGAATACCTGGGCGCCTACGTCATTAAAACCATCAGCAACACCCTGCGGCGCGCCACGGCCACCGGGCAAATCAAAGCGGCCACCGTGCAGCTCAGCCTGACGGAATACACCGGGGCCTTTACGCGCAAAGTCGTGCGGCCCGGCTTACACGATGCAACCCTTAGCGGTACGTCAGCTGCCACCAGCGGTTCACCGGGCTTGATCTCTCGCCTGATGCCATCGCCCAGCACCACGCAAAGGGTGATCAGTCATGCGAAAACGGCCGCCAACATGCTCAAGGCCGGCCAAAACCTTTACCACACCATCGAGAGCGGTAACGCCGCCATGATCCTTGGCCAGGTGCCGCAGTTACTGGGCATCACGGCGCGAGCCATCGAGCCGTTGCAACAGCTGACCACCGTCGCGGGATGGCTCGACAACGGCTCGGATTTATCGCGCCTGGGCGAGCAGGTAATGGGCAGCGTCATGGGCGCACGCACCAGCCTGAACCCCGTCGACCTGGGCAACATCATCGATCGCTTTTCCGCCTCCCGCGACGCCCTCGACCAAGCCGTCAGCCAAATGGACGGTGCCGGTACTCGATTGGCGGGCTTAGCCGCGCAAGTCTTGACCCGGAGAGCCTGATGTTCATCGCCCATACCACCACCGAAGGCGAGCGCTGGGACCAACTGGCCTGGCGTTACTACGGCGATGCGCACCGCTATTTACCGATCGTTCAGGCCAACCCCCACGTCCCCATCAGCGCCACATTGCCCGCCGGGTTGACTCTCGCCATCCCCGTGTTGCAACCACTGCCCACCACAGAAGACCTGCCGCCATGGATGCGATGATTCCCCAACAAGTGCCACACGCGCGCTTCGTACTCACCTACCAGCAGCGCAACATCACCCGCAACGTCAGCCAGCACCTGCTGTCCTTGTCCTACACCGACTACCTCACCGGCCAGGCCGACAGCCTGGCGGTCGAGCTCGAAGACACGGAAGGCAAATGGCGCGATCAATGGTACCCAGGCCACGGCGACAGCTTGGCCCTGTCCATCGGCTGGGAAGGCCAGCCCCTGCGGGCCCTCGGCCGTTTCGAAATCGACGAAGTCGAACTCAACTGCCCACCCTCAACCATCACCCTCCATGGCCTGGCCACCGGCATCAAAGCGGCGCTGCGCACCACACAACACCACGCCTACGAAAACACCACACTGGCCGCCATCGCCCAACAGATCGCCACCCGCCAAGGCCTACAACTGATCGGCAATATCCAACCCATCCCGCTCGACCGCCTGACCCAGCAAGACGCCGACCTGACCTTCCTGCGCAACCTCGCCGCCGAGTACGACTACGCCTTCAAAATCACCGGCCAGCGCCTGGTCTTCCACGCCATCAGCGAATTAGCCAACGCCACGCCAGTTGCAACCCTCATACTCCAAGACTTAAACCACGTGAACCTGCGCGACCAAATCAAAACCGTCCCCCAAGCCGTCGAACTCAAACACAAAGACCCCGCCAACAAACACCTGCTCACCTACAAAATCGAGAACGGTGAAACCGTCGCTGTACCCAGCAGCATCAGCAAAACCACCACCAGCGGCGACACCCAAAAAAGCCGCAAACGCAGCGCCTCGACCGAAGAAGCCAAAGCAAAAGCCGAAGCCGAACTGGCCAAAGCCAACCGCGAACGCACCACCGGCAGCTGGACCGCCATGGGCAGGCCCAATCTACTCAGCGGCAACGTCGTCACCCTGGCCGCGGCCGGCCAACTCGGCGGCCACTACCTCATCACCTCATCCCAACACCGCATCACCCGCAGCGGCGGCTACACCGTCGACAAACATGTCTGCCGCATCGCCGCCCATTAACCCAACACACCACAACCCTGTGGGAGCGGACTTGCCCGCGAAGAGGCCAGCAAATTCACCACCCACTCAACAGATTAAAATGAGCCCCATGACCATCCAACTCGAATACGGCGAAGTCACTGCCCTTGACCACAAAACCTGCCGCCTCCGAGTCCGCCTCGACGACCGCGACGGCCTCCAGACCTACTGGCTCAACGTGCCTCAACGCAACACCCAAGGCACAAAACGCCGGCCACTCATGCCCGAACTGCGTGAACAAGTGGCGGTGCTGCTCGATGCGGATGGCGTGGGCGGCGTATACCTGGGCGGCATCTACTCAACCGCAGAACCGCCACCGGTTGTGGATGAGGACACGGACTATGTGCGTTTTAGCGACGGGACGGTTTCAACCTACGACCGTGCGGCCGGGGTAATGACGCTGGATTGTGTGGGGGCTTTGCTGGTGAAGTGCGGGCGCAACATCACGGTTGAATCGAGTGGGCCGGTGGTGGTGAAAGCGCTTTCGGCTACGTTGGACATCCCGCAGGTCACGTTGAATGGCGACCTGCGGTTGAGTGGAAATCTGAACGTGGATGGCAACGTTGACGTAAAAGGTACAGTCATGGACATCGGCGGGAATTCGAACCACCACGATCATTGAAAATATGCCCTAGAGAGCCTTGGCCATTCTTTCGAGATCGTCAGCCACAAAACTGAAACCAAAAAAGTTGGTTGGCCGTTCATATGAGAATTCGACTTCGTTTTCGGACTCGTAGCCTGGCAAACGGCTAAGCAATTCGTCGCGTAACATCATCGCTTCAACTTTGAATCGGCGGTCATACTCATCATTGCGTTCATAGGTATTATTTATCATCGTGCGAGCATACTCGTCCCACCCCCGATTCTTTTCCTGCTCTGTGTCTGCATGGCTTGCATTGAACCATCGAGCGTCATGTATCGAGGTATCAAGACGCCGAGATCGTCCAATAAACTCCCTGAGATCAGCTACCAGCTTTAACGCCTTGTCTCTTAACTCAGTCTCTCCAAAGTCGACGACCTCCGCGAGTTTTTCGTCATACTTGGCTGCTTTCTCTCGATAAGCTTCAGTCTGCTCTGACCTCAGGTGCAGGCGTTCCTTCAGGGTTTCGCAGGTGGCTTTCACCTGATCGATAACTGCCGTGTATCGCCAGCAAGCTATGAAGTAGGCGGCTCCAAACATCAAGGCAGCCAGAATCAAGAAGGAGAAGGGAGCCATAGCGATGACAGCCCATTCAGCTTTGATTACTTTCAGTAATTCCATAGGTTTCCCGTGTACGCATATTTTGAACATTGGTTTCACAATCCCGCAGGCTTCCGCTGAAACGCATCCTACAGGCGAGTGGCAATATCAAAGCGTTGGTGAACGCAATGGAGAATTCGGTGAATTCGAATCCTCACTCGTACTAAAACTGAAAGCGGGTCCTGCCCAATCGAAACGTCCATCGTCATCTAAAAGTTGAGGAGGGACAATCTCCTCTAAAACGATGTCATTCCTTGTCACTCGATAGGCGACAGACATTCCCCCTTCCACCCGTTTGAAACGAACCTCTTGGTAGATTCGCCCATTTCGGGCGTTGATAAATATATTAAAACTGCGATCACCGCTCTCACCAAGATCTGCTCCCTCGTACATCAATCTGGAACCACACGGCATGTCTCCAATATCAATATATTGCGCGTACCCGGCATCGTCCTCAGGACGATACTGAGGGGTTTTAACCATTGCTTCCAAGTCAACGATTCTTACACTCACTTGATACAGAGGATATTCCCCGGAGTGTAATGCCAGCCAAGAGGCGTTATTTGCCATAGACCTGAATGGCATGAAAAAACAAAAACTATCTCCCCCTGTCACATGGTTGATCATCTGTAGTGATTTGGCCTCAAGTTGTGTCACCACAGTCTCAAGACGGCTTTCGACATTAGTCAGACTCGACTCCACACCCGCCTGCTTGCGAACCCTGAATATCTGCCCGGTCATCCAGCTAGCCAAAAAGAACGATGGTCCAAAGATCGCAATGACGCTTTTAACCGTAAGCGGTTGCTCCCAAACTGCATAAGCAGTCCATCCAGAGGCAGCAAGAAAAGGAATCCAAAATTCTTTTACTAACTGGTGCATTGTTTTTTTCGAGATGCCAAGCACTTAAGCGACTCCTTTCGATATTTTTGAGATTTTGCCTCATTGGCGGTCCGTACGGCATCTTTAAACTTGATTAAAAGCGGTAGCTGTCTGAGTTCCGCACTATGGGTCCATGACAACGCCCATCCCCCACACCAGCATTACCGCCGCTCACTGGCAGCCCACCCTCGGCACATCCGGCGAAGTGGTCGAGGGCCTGCGCGACATCGACCAGGCCATCCGCATCATCCTGATCACCCCCAAAGGCAGCGATCCGCATCGGCCAGAATTTGGCAGTGACCTGCACCTGTACCTCGACTGGCCCACCAACCGCGTCACGCCACACCTGGTGCGCGAAGCCGTCGACGCAATTCGCCATTGGGAACCCCGAGTCTCGGTGGTCCAAGTGCAAATCCAGATCAACGCCGCGCAAATCACCGTGCGCGTGCAGTGGCGTGTAGCTGGCGAAGTACCCCAGTTGACCGAGGTGCCCTATGCGCGAGCTGCCTAAACCCGAATTCATCAAAATCGACCCCGCCGCCCTAGAGGCCCAACTGATCGCCCGCTACGAGCAGAAGTCGGGCAAAACGTTGTACCCGGCCCAGATCGAGCGGCTGTACATCGACCAAATTGCCTACGCAGTGTCCCGGTTGCAGATGAGCATCCAGAATGCCGGCGAACAACTGCTGGTGCGATTCGCCCGCGGCCCGATCCTCGACTACCTCGGCGAACTGGTTGCCACACCCAGACTGCTGGCCCAGGCCGCCCGCTGCACGGTGCGCTTCACCATGCCTGCGGCCGTGGCGCATCCACTACTGATCCCGATCGGCACTCGGGTCAGCACCCAAGATGCCAAGCTCACCTTCATCACCGATCGGGATGTGGTGATGGCCGCCGACCAAACCCATGTAACCGTCACCGCAACCTGCCTGACCGCAGGTGAGCAAGGCAACGGCTGGACCGTCGGCCAGATCAGCACCCTCGGCAGCTCGCCAGCGACAGGCCTGACGGCCAGCAACACCACAATCACCGCTCACGGTGCCCAAGATGAAGACGATGACCGCTACCGCGAGCGCATCATCCTGGCCCCCGAAGCCTTCAGTAACGCCGGCAGCCGCGCCGCCTATCGTTACCACGCATTGGCTGTGCACCAGTCCATCATCGACGTCACCGTCCATGGCCCAGACGAAGGCCAGCCAGACGGCCACGTCGCGCTGTTCCCACTGACCATCACCGGCTTACCAACGGACGATCTACTGCAACGCATAGAGCACCAGATCAGTGGCGAAAAACTCCGCCCTCTGTGCGACACGGTCAGTGCGCTATCACCCACCGAGGTCGCCTATCAAATCAAGGCAAACATTACTTTCTACGCCAACGCCGACCGCAGCGTCGCCATGGCAGCCGCACAAACCGCCGCGCAGACCTACGCCGCCGAATGCCGCGCCAGTCTCGGCCGCGATCTGGTGCCAGAACAGCTCACCGCAGTGCTTCAAGTCACCGGCGTGTACCGCGCCCATCTGTTTCTACCGGCAAGCTTGCGCGAGTTGCAGGGCAATGAGTGGGCAAACTGCTCCGCCATCCAATTGATCGATGCCGGGGTGGCCTATGACTGATCAGCCGCTGCCGCCTCCATTGGCCGGTGATGAACGTTTCGCGCTGCTGTGCGAGCTGCTTAACCAGGCACTGGCCGAGCTCAATCTCAACGTGATGCTGGTCTACCTGATCGACCTGGTGAAACCCTCGCTGCTACCGGCCTTGGCCGATCAGTTCTCGCTGCTCGACGAAGCCGCCTGGGGCCTGGCCGAGTCCGAAGAGGCCAAACGCAACTTAATCAAAAACGCCTCTGAGCTGCATCGGTTCAAGGGCACGCCTTGGGCGATCCGCGAAATCATTCGTTTGTTGGGCTTTGGTGAAGTCACCCTCCAGGAAGGGCTACACGCGCAGCCGAGCACCGAGGCTTCTGCCTGGTCGCTGTACCGGGTCGTTCTAAAACGCGTCATCACCAACGATCAGGCGATGCTCTTGCGCCGCCTGCTTCTTTCCATCGCCCCGGCACGCTGCCGCCTGGTATCGCTCGACTACCAGACCGTCGCCATTCGCTACAACGCCGTCGCGCGCTATGACGGCCAATACAACCATGGGAGCAGCTAATGGCCGACTTACCCGAATCACCCAACTGGGCGCCTGGCGTCTACCAACTCGAAACATCCGACCCGGTACTGGGTGGGCCAGAGGGCATTACGAACCTACCGGCCAAACAACTGGCGAACCGGACGGGTTGGCTCAAGAAAAAAATCGATGCGCTCCTCGATGGCACAGGCATTCCCTTTGCCAGCCAGCGTGAAGCAGAGAAAGGGTCTAATACCAACAAGCCGATGAATGCACTCAGGGTGTTCCAGGCGATCGGCGCCAAGGTGGTTCAGGCGACAGAGAGCGTGCCGGGTATCGCGCGGATAGCGACTCAAATCATGGTCAAAGTAGGCACCAACAACCGCACGATGGTGACGCCGGAAACGCTCGCAGCAATGTTCCCATTCCGTGGCCGGGCCGTCTTCAACGTGCGCGGGGTATACACCTGGGACGTACCGTCTGGAGTAACCAAAGCATGGGTAGTTGTAATTGCAGGCGGCGGTGGCGGTGCCCGGTCCGGATCATTACCGGGTCCTTCGGGGGGATCTGGCGGGGGTATTGCCAAAAAGCTCGTCGACCTGACCGGCATTACGTCGGTAACGGTCACAGTGGGCGCAGGTGGTGTGGGTGGTTTGGAAGATGGAAACGCAGGCACCAACGGTGGCACCTCGTCATTCGGAACCACCTTATGGGCCTCGAATGGAGTAGGCGGCTTTATCAATGGCCAAGGACCACAAGGGGGGCAAGGTGTGGGTGGTGATGAGAACGGCACCCTCGGCCAAGGCGGCCTCGCTGTGGGCGATAGCAGTAACACAGACTTTCTCGGGGGAGGTGGCGGTGGTGGCGTATCCAAGATTGCAGGGAGCGATAAACAAACGCCGCGAAGTCCGGGACAAGGGGGTGGCGGGCGTAGTGACGGTCCGGCACCTGATGGCGCAGATGGGCAAATAACAATTCAATGGTGATGAGCATGTGGGCACGTATAGAAAACGCAACAGTAGCTGAAGTTACAAACATCGACCCGCAAGGACGGTTCCATCCCTCTTTAATATGGGTAGCTTGCTCCGACGACATACGGTCAGGCATGCAATACGTGAATGGATTGTTCACCGTAACGCCTAGAGCGCCAGTCGACGATGCCGCGCAAATTGCGGCCGTGCGCTATCGGCATGAAGTAGCAGGCATCACCGTCAACGGCGTTCGTATTGATACCCACCGAGCAAGCCAAGCGTTGATCACAGCCGCCGCGCTATCTGCTGTGCTCAATCCGGCTTATGCCTGTACCTGGAAGGCGCTAAGCGGGCCGGTAGAACTGAATGCAGCGCAACTGATCGACGTAGCCAACGCCGTGCGGGTCCACGTCCAGGCCTGTTTCGATCGCGAGTGTCAGTTGCTTGCTGCATTGGCTAAAGGGACTTACAAGGCGGCCATGCTCGATAAGGGGTGGCCAACAGCGCAAGGGGCATAACCATGCAGGAAATTCGCTGTGGCGAATGTCACCGCAAACTCGCCGCCATCCGCGGCTTCATCGAACTACAAATCAAGTGCCCGCGCTGCCGGACACTCAATCACCTGAAGGCCCCGAGCCTCCTATCCGAATGCCCTGAGCATCTGCCCATTAAAGAGCAGACATGCCCCAGCCCACCATTGGAAGCCTGTTCGCAGGCATAGGAGGTTTTGATGTCGGATTCGAAAACGCAGGCTACCGCACCGCCTGGCAAGTGGAACTCAACCCCATCAACCGGGCTGTCCTTGCCGATCGATTTCCACACGCCACCCAATTCGAAGACGTCCGCCACTGCGGCGCCCACAACCTCAACCCTGTCGACGTCATCACCGGCGGCTTCCCTTGCCAAGACATCAGCCTGGCCGGCGCCAGACCCGGCAACAAAGACACCCGAGGCCTGCGCGGCCAACGAAGCGGCCTGTTCTGGGAAGTCATACGAATCCTCAAAGAGACACAACCTCGCTGGGTGGTGCTTGAGAATGTCGTTAACTTGCTCGCTATCAACGATAGCCAAGACTTTGAAACAGTCATCCGGGCCCTTGCGCAATGCGGGTATGTGGGATTCTGGCGAGTGCTTAATGCTCAATATTTCGGAGTCCCCCAGCAACGTCGTCGAGTATTCCTGGTCGCAGGTCATCGACGAATGCCCCCCATGGAGCTGCTGGCTGACGCTGCGCCAGTGGAAGCAATACCTCCAGCGTCTAGCAAGATCCAATGGCCATGCCCCGCGGATGCATGGGCTGCCAATACTCTATTGGCAAACAAAGCAGGCTCACAAATCGCTATGGGCTGTACAACTTTCGTCGCTCAACCGCACGGATGGCATCAGATGGCTGAGCGGCAGCGAGCGTCTGAAGATGATGGGCTTTGCCTCGGACTGGATGCGGCCAACCTTGCAGAGGCTTTCGCTGCCGGAAACGCCGTCGTTACGCAAATCGCGCAATGGATCGCCCAAAAACTAATAAAGGCCGGCTAAAAAAACAGCGGGGACCACGTCCCCGCATTCATTTCCGTTATTCTTTTGCACCACACGCAAAAGATCCCAACCCCATTTACCTCGCACTAGCGCCTGAGTTTTTCGCGCTCGGCATCATTCGATGGCCGAACGACGTGAGATCTTCGTTCGCGATCATGACTGTGTTCGAACCGCGTTGATGTTCGAACACAGGGGGCACGACTTCATGTCGGGCGTGATCATCTATCCGTCTACGCGTGAAGATTGGGCTCAACTGTTTGGGAAGGGACGGTTGAAAGTAGGGGATACGTTCCGCAATGAAAGCCTGACAGGAACAATCTTCTCGCGCCTTGCCCTGCACAACAGCAGACCCGGCGCGGCGGGGAAACTAATTGAGAACGCCCCCTAGGGCTTTTTGAACTTCTGCGGTTAGCATGACGCTTTATCAACGCACCAAGCGACAGGTTGGTTAACGTAACCGAGTGGGTCAAACATTGATCGAACGACGCCAATTCAGCGGAGGCATGAAGGGGAAAAATCTCCGCTACCTGAATGAGAACTCTGGTGAGCCTGCGCGAATGACACGGGCAGGCTTTGTGTTGCTCGAGCATTTCTCGCTGCCCGCGTTCACCCAGGCGCTGGACACCATTGTCACTGCGAATCTGCTACGCCCCGGGCTGTTCTCTTCCCGAACGTTCGGCTTGAATGACGGGGAGGTCATCAGCGATCTGGGCCTGGTCATTCGGCCTGACGCACGTCTCGATTCTTCAGCCATTCAAAACCTGGATCTGCTGGTCATTTGCGGCGGCTACAGGACAGAACTGAAGGCGACTGATGAGTTCATCCACCTGCTGAGAGCGGCGGCAGACCTGGGTGTCAGCCTGGCCGGGTTATGGAATGGCGCGTGGTTCCTGGGCAGGGCTGGGGTGCTGGATGGATATCGTTGCGCCATTCACCCCGAGCATCGCCCCGCGCTTGCGGAAATCTCCAAGGGGACGCATGTCAGCAGTGAGCCCTATATCATTGATCGAGACCGGCTCACTGCCTCCAGTCCCTCTGGGGCATTCCATATGGCGTTGGACTGGATCAAGGAATTGCACGATAAAGCCCTCGTCGAGGGTATTGAGGACATCCTGGCTTTTGAGGAGTCTCGTTATCGGCGCATCAAACCGACTGAAAATATCTGTGTGAGCGCGCCATTACGCGAGGTGGTCAAATTGATGGATGCCAACCTCGAAGAGCCTTTGGAGTTGGAGCAGTTGGCCGTATACGCAGGCCGTTCCCGGCGACAACTCGAGCGTTTGTTCAAGGAGCAACTGGGCACGACACCGCAACGCTACTACATGGAATTGCGGATTACCGAGGCGCGTCGACTCCTTCAGCACACAGAGCTATCTCAGGTCGATGTGCTGGTTGCCTGTGGTTTTGTTTCGCCCAGTCATTTCAGCAAATGCTACAGCTCGTATTTCGGCTACAGGCCTTCCAAGGAAACGCGACTCGTCAAGTGAAAGCATCTTTTCGAGTCTGCGCACCCTCGTGACCTGCCGCGTCACCCTACTTGAAGCGTGCTTCAAAGTCCGGGACCTGCGCCGCTGATTGCTCAGCGGCGCTTGCCGAATACCGATTTGGGTGGCTTGCCGAAAAACCGGGTAAAGGCTGCGCTGAAATTGTTGGGGAACTTGTAGCCCACCTGATAGGCCGCCTGGGCCACCTGGCAACCGCTCTCGAGCAGGGTGTATGCCTTGCGCATGCGGATCTCGTGAAGCATGCGGTGCGGTGTGGAATTGAAGCGGTAATGCAGGCCTTCCTTGAGTTTGAACTCATTGAGCCCCACCGCGGCGCACAGGTAGGGGATGGTCAACGGCTGGTCCATCCGCTCGATCATGATGTCCCGGGCGCGATCGAGTTTCTCGATGTCCACCGCGCTGAACTGCAGGCTGTCGGAACTGGTGGCAGGGCTCAGCAGTTTCAGTTGTTCGGAGAGCAGGCTCAGGGTGTGAATGTGCATGTCCAGGGTGCCGCTCACCCCTTGGTTGAGGTAGCGGGTCAGGGCGGTGGCGTGGCTGGCGCTGGCCGCCGAGGTCTTCTGGAACGCCAGTTGGCGGACGTTACCGTTGCCCAGCAACTGGCGGGTGCGCTGCTCGCCAATGTACTTGTTGAGCATGTTTTCGCCGATCAGCAACCGCAGTTGGGACACCGTTGCCCCGGCTTCGTAACAGCGCTCGCCGAGGCTCATCTGGAACGAGGTGATGGTGGTGTAGCCGGCGCGAAACGACACCGCCGAACCGTCGACGCCCTTGTACCCGGAGTCACCCTGCATGCCGAAGGTGATCACCAGCATATGACGATTGTGCGGGCTGACGGTTTCCTCGATCAGGTTGCGCGTGGGCCGGTAGCGCGAGCGCACCACCATCAGGTCGTCATCCAGACACAAGCGTTCGGAATAGCACTCGCCCAACTCCTCTGGCAATTGCTGGCGCATCCAGCCGCCGGTGTTGTTGCTGACCAGCCGCGAGTGCGTTGACGCGACTCGATACGACTGAGAAATCCTCTGTAAGACCGCCACTTTTATTGTCCTCCTTGATTGGGCTACGGCTCGCATATGGATTAATCCAGAATCCATATGTATACATATGATAAGCATTCGCATTAATGAATATCATGTTTACAAGTCTACTGCCATCTCCGGGGAAGGCAGTGCGCTGATTCATTGATGGGGAAAGCAATGAGCATGCATGTGTTGAAAGCCAGCGGTTATACGCTGTTTGTTGGCTGCTGGGTGGGTGGCGTGACGACTGTCATTGCGCAGACAGAGCTGCCGTCGGTCATCGTCACGGCGAACAAGATCGAGCAGGAACAGGAGAAAGTCCCGGCCAGCCTATCGGTGCTCAACGGCGAAGACCTGCGCAAGGGCGCCATCGATGATCTGGAGCGCCTGGCCCGAGTCACCCCCGGGTTCACCTTTCAACCCTTTGGCCAGTCTGGCACCAACCTGCCGGTGGTGCGCGGCCTGACTTCCAGCTCCACGGCGTTTTCGTCTTCGATGCTGATGCTGGTGGATGGCGTGCCGACCCTGATGGGGCAGGGTTTCGACCACAACCTGCTGGGGGTGGAACGCATCGAGATCCTCCGTGGGCCACAGTCGACCCTCTACGGCCGCAACGCCGAAGCCGGGGTCCTGAGCATCCATACCCGCCAACCCGATGCCGAGCCTTACGCACGGATTGAAGCCGGTGGTGGCAGCCGCGACCAGCGCACCCTGAGCGCCGATGCCAGCACCGCCCTGGTGCCGGACACCCTGTATGCCGGGGTGTCCGGGCAATGGCTGGAACAGGACGGTTTTATCGACAATACCTATCGCGGGGGCCAGGCCGATGACCGCGAACGGCACAGCGCGCGGACGGTCCTGCGCTGGACTCCGGGTTTGGCGACGGACGTCAACCTGCGCTATAGCCGTCAGGATTATCGCGACGGCGGTTCGCAGTGGGGCGCGGTGAATGCCTCACGGCGCGAGGTGCGCTCCGGTACTTCAAGCTGGAACCATTCCAGCGGCCGTAGCTTGTCTCTGGATGTGCTGCATGAGTTCGATTCGGGACTGAAGCTGCACTCGATCACCGCACGCAATGACTTCTACGACCGGGTCCGGCAGGACGCGGATTTCATGCCGGCGGACCTGTTCCATCTGGGTCGCGATTACCACATGAACACCCTGTCCCAGGAGTTTCGTCTGGAAGGCCAGTGGCGCGACAACCAGTGGCTGCTCGGTGCCTATGCCGACCGCGACGATCATGACCTGTCCTATGAGCTGAAGCTGCCCCTGAGCCTGACCCGCACCGACGTGCAATTGGGCGGCAACACCACCGCGCTGTTCGGCCAATGGGTGATGCCCCTGACCGAGCGCTGGACGCTGACGCTCGGTGCGCGGGCCGAGCAGGACAAAGTGCATATCGACCCGGCGGTCGGCAGCCGCCAGAGCGACCAATGGCAACGCTTCACCCCCAAGGCGGCGCTGCAATACGAATGGCAGCCCGACGCCTTTGTGTATGGCAGTTACGCCGAAGGTTTTCGCGCCGGCGGTTTCAATGCCTTCTCCAGTGCCGCCAATTACCCCGGTTACGACCCGGAAAAAGTCAAAACCTACGAGGTCGGGGCCAAGGGCTGGCTCGACGACAAACGCCTGCGCTACTCGGCGGCGCTGTACTGGATGGACGTACGTGACATGCAGGTGCAGCAGATCTTCCAGCCGGGAGTGGTGTACATCACCAACGCCGCCTCGGCGCGCTCGACGGGGCTCGACCTGGAAGCTGAATACCTGTTCGCCGACAACTGGCGGGTGATCAGCGCCGTGGGCCTCAATCGCACCCGTTTCGAACGCTTCAAGGAAGGCAGCAACGACTACCAGGGCAACCGCAACCCCTACGCGCCGGACCTCACCGGCCACCTCAGCCTGCGCTATGACGCTCCCACTGGCTGGTACGCCCAGGGCGGTATCAGTGCCATCGGCAAGACCTACCTGGATTCGGCCAACCAGTACAGCCGTGGCGGCTACGGTCTGATCGACCTGAATGCCGGTTACGACTTCAGCCACTACGGTATATCCGCTTACGTGAAAAACGCCGCAGACAAGCGCTACGACGCCGTCGGCTATCTGAATGGCACAGCCCGGGTCTACAGCCCGCCACGGGAGATCGGCCTGCGGGTCAGCTACGAACTGTGAACGATGAAAATAGTGAGCTGCGAACTATGAACGGAATCAACCTGGCATCCCCCCATCCCCTGCAACCTTACTGGGACCTGACCCTGGCGGCGGTACGCGCCGATGCCCTGCGCATTGCCCTGGAATGGAAGCTGTTCAACCTGCTGCAAGTGCCGGCCACGGCCCTGGCGGTTGCCCGGCAATTACAGCTCGACCCAGCCAATACCGGTTACTGGCTGGAGGCGCTGTGGAGTATGGAATTGCTGGCGCGCGACGATCGCCAGCCGCCCCATTACCGCAATACCGCGGTGGCCAGCGATTACCTGCGGGTCGAGGCGCCGGATTATTGCGGTGACGCCTGGGCCTTTCGCCTGCGCGGCTTGCGGCATTTCGGCAGCCAGCTTGGCGATCAGGTGCGCACCGGCCAGCCCGGCGGCCAGGCGCCAAATGTAGCGACCACCATCGACAACTGGACCACGGCGGCGCGCTTGCAAATCGCCCAGGAGCAACGGGCGGTCACCGTGGATATGGCGTTGCGCCTGATGGCCCAGGTGCCGGAGTTCTCCGCTGCACGACGCATGCTCGACCTGGGCGGTGGCCCGGGGCTGGTGGCCATTGCCCTGGCCCGGGACAATCCGACGCTCACCGGCGAGGTGTTCGATTTCGCCCAGACCGTGACCGTGGCTGCGGATAACATTCGTCGGGCCGGTCTGGAGGCGCGTCTGGATGTACGTGGTGGCGATCTGGCGAGCGATCCGATCGGTGAAGGCTACGACCTGATCTGGTGTTCCTCGGTGCTGCATTTCGTCCCTGACATGGCCGCCACCCTGGCCAAGATCCATGCGGCGCTGCGCCCTGGCGGGGTACTGGTCAGCGCCCATGCGGAAATCCCCACAGACCCGGAGCAAGCGCGGCGGGTCATGCCTTATTACCTGTCGATGCAGATGCTCGGACGCCCGGTGACCTACGCCGGCGGCATGAGCGAAGCCTTGCAACAGGCCGGTTTCGTCAGTATCGACAGTTACCCCGAAGTGGCTTTCGCCATGACCCCGGTGTCGGTGCTGGTGGCGCGTCGGAGTACCTCATGAACCGCCAGAGCGACGCCGGCGCCTGGCGTCTGCAACTGCTCTTTGGCTGGCTGAGTTTCGTGCTGGCGGTGCCGAGCATTTATCTGCTGCTCGGGTTGCCGCTGGTGATGCGCGAGCACGGCTGGTCCGGCACGGATATCGGCCTGTTCCAGCTGGCCGGTTTGCCGGCGGTGTTCAAGTTTCTGCTGGCCTTGCCCGTGCAGCGCTATCGCTGCGAACGCGGGCATTACCGAATCTGGGCGCTGGTGCTGTGCCTGTTGCTGGCGCTGTTGCTGGTAGTGGTCAGCCAGCAGGCGATCACGGCCCATCGTGGGTACCTGTTTGGCCTCGCGTTCGCCGCCGGGGTGCTGGCGACCTGGGCGGACATCCCGGTCAATGCCCTGGCGATCAAGTTGCTGCCCGAGTCCCAGCGGATTCGTGCCGGCGGTGTCCGCTCGGCGGCGCTGTTTCTCGGCGCCATTGTCGGTGCCGGAGTGATGTTGCTGGTGCACAACCGCTGGGGTTGGCAGGCGCCATTTCTGTTGATGGCTGCCGGCCTGTTGCTGGCGTTGCTGCCCCTGGCCTGGTTGCGCGAAGGCAGCGTCGAGAATGCAGCGCCGATCAGGCCCTCTCTGGCCGACTGGTCGGGCTATTTCCGCCAACCCGGTGCGCGCCTGTGGACCTGGGTACTGCTGAGCAGCTTTCCCTTTGTCGGCGCCGCCTGGCTGTACCTCAAACCCTTGCTGCTGGACCAGGGCATGGCCGCGCAGCAAGTGGCCTTGATTGCCGGCGTTGGTGGCGGCGTGGTGGGGGCCCTGGCCAGCTTGCTGGGTGGTCGCCTGATTCGGCGCCTGGGGCCGGGGCGGGCGATTCCGCTGTTCATGGTCTGGTCCTTGTTCGCTCTGCTGGCGCTGACAGCGGCGGTGGGGTTGCAGGCCGGGATGATCTGGCTGGTGGCGGCGGCTTTTGTGCTGGCCACGGCCATGGGCGCGGTGTCGACGCTGGTCTTCGCCCTGATGATGTTTTTCTCCCGCGAGCATCGGCAAGCCGCCGACTACGGGCTGCAAGCCAGCCTGTTCGTGCTGACGCGCCTGCTGGTGCCGATTGCCGCCGGGGTGCTACTCGACCACGGCGGTCATGTGGGGATGCTGGCCGGTCTGTCCTTGGCGATGTCCGTGGTCTGTGCGCTGGCCCTGGTGGCCCGGCGTTCGATCGCGGCGGCCACGGCCGGCCTTTACAAGGAGGCGCCAACAAGGCGGTTGGCGCCCCGTCCGGTTCGAGCAGAGGCCCATGGGCCTCAGCCACGAGCCATTCAATCGTAAGTCTGACTTGAGTAAGGATGAGTTAATGAAGGCAACCTTAGGTATCTGTCTGGTTACCCAGGCCGAGCCTCTGATCGAGGATGTGACCTTTGTCATCGAGCAGTTGCAGGCCGGCTTGCAGCCGCCTGCCACTGCCGCTGACTGGCCACTGACGATCGGAGGCTGCGAAGAGATGCACCGGGCCCTGGGGCCGCGGCCCCGCAGCGAGGCGGTGCTGGAAGCCCTGATGGTCCAGGCCAGGAGCTATCTGCAGGGTGGCCCGGCAAATGCCGCTGCGCTGCCCGATCTGTGGTTGATGACCTTCGAATCGGTCGAGGCGGCGCAATCGCGGTTGCGTCACCTCGACCCGCGACTGTCGAGCGAGCTGTTCATTCTCGACCTGAGCGAGCAAGCCCAGGCCGGCGTCGAAGACCCTTTCGACGAGCTGATCGCCGCCGCGCCCAACCCGCGCCTGTCGCCTCATTCGGCGCTGCTGTATTGCGCCTTGTCGGCCTTGCCGGAATGGATGAACCGCATCGGTGGCAATCGCCATCTGCGGGTAGCGGGGGAGGATCGCGCGGCGCGGCGTGCGGACTTGTTGCGGATCGTCCTGGATCACCTGGAACATGCCTACTTCAACCGTCTGCTGGCGCGCTCCATCAGCGGTCCACTGCTGTCGGTGAGCCTGGCCACGGAAGTGACGCGCTTTATGCGCAGTCGCTGGCAGGAGCGTTGGGACTTCCATTCCTACACCGGTTCCATGGTGGCCGGGATGATTCAGTCCATGCAACAAAACGTCGCCGGCACGGGCGTGCGTTGCCTCAGTGGTTGCAACGAACACAGCCTGGCGGTGAGCGCCATGGCTGGCTGGCAGCTGTTTGGCCGGGCCTACGTGATCACCGTGACCTCGGGCATGATCGATGAATTCCGTGGCACCCTGGCCAACCTCAAACGTCTTGGTGCGCCGGGGCTGATCATCTGCGCCGACAGCCCGGAAAGCGTCTGGTACGCCTTCCAGGGCACCCATGACGGTGACAACGATGGGCGCCGGGTGATCGAGGCCAAGGGCCTGCGCCAGGTGTTCATCCGCAAGGTCGAGGAGATCGGTGCCTGCCTGGAGCAGGCCTTCGCCATGCTTGCCGAACGGGCCGAACCGGTGTTCATCCTGGCCACTCAAGGGGTGCTGGAATCCCGGCCTCTGGTGCCGCTGGATGTGCGCCTGCCCGAGCCGCCAGCGACCCCGGCAACCCAGCTCAGCAGCACCCAGATCGAGGCGCTGGATCAGGCCCTGGACCTGATCAACCACCAGCCGCTGCACCTGCTCTGGCAGTGCGGCAAGCTCAGCGATCAGCAGCGGCAACGGGTGCACGCCCTGGCTGAACGCGGCGCCATCGGTCTGGCCGACAGCATCACCCAGCCCGGCAGTGTCGGCCCTTACCACGAGGGACGACGGGTACCGCACTATCTGGGGCCGTTGTCGTTGTATGGCTTCAGCCGACGGGTCTATCAGTTTGTGCACACCGACCACGAGTTGAACGGGCCGCAAAGCCATTGCGTGTTCTTCCTGAAGGGCAAGGTCGACCAGGCCGCCACGCCGTTCTCAGAAGGCAAGCTCAAGCGTCAGTTGCGGGTGGTGCAGGTCAACCATGAGCCACGGCACCTTTCGCCGTTTACCGACCTGGCGCTGGATGTGCCGCTGGATGTGTTCCTCGATCACATCGAGAGGGGGTTGCAGGTCGAGCCACAGATCCTCGCCTTGCGTCGCGCCAAGCTTGACGTGCTGTCGGCCACCAGCGAGAGCGTGGCGGTGGACCACATCGAAACCCTGCCGATGACCTCCAATTACTTCTTCCACCGCTTGGGCAACCTGGTGCGCGAACTGATCGAGCAGCAGGACTATCGCTATGTTGGCGTCTATGACGTCGGCCGCTGTGGCATCTCGGCGATGCGCAATGTGCCGCGCACCGATCCGGGTTTTTCCGGCTGGTACGGGCGCGCCCTGATGGGCGATGCGCTGATGGCCTTGCCCTATATCGCCATCACCGGCACCGGCAATGTCCTGGCTTTTATCGGCGACGGCGCCCGGGCGCTGGTGCCGGATATCGAGGCACGGCTGGCCCAGGGGCTGGCCGAGGACCCCGAGGCGGCGAAGCGCAATGTGACCCTGTTCTACCTCACCAACGGCCTGTTGTCGCTGATCCAGACCTACCTTGACAAACGCTACGCCCACAATGGCGCACAGCAGGTTTCGGTGACCAGTGCCGCACCGTTGGCGGCACCGCTGGAGCGCGTCGGGCCGATCAGCCTGCACCGCGAACGCCTGGTGAGCTTCGATGAAGCTCGCCTGCGCAGTGCCCTGACGCGCCCCGGACAATTGAATATTTTCGACGTGTTGTTGGCCCATAACTCGGAAGGCGACGGCTTGAGCCTCGTCTCCGAAACCGCCTGGAACCGTCAATGAACCTGCACTCAGGACAGCCCCCCATGAAATTCGGTTTTATCGCCCACCCAACCTCCATCGCCCTGCAACGTCAGGTGAAGATCATCGACCTGTTGGACCGCACCCTCGCTGAACAGGACCGTGGTTATCAGGCCCGACTCTGGCAGCCGCGCAACCTGGTGCCGTTCGCTGACTTCGGGCGCATCGTCAGTGCCAGCGGCGCGACCTGCGAAGGCATCCTGCATTACCTGCCGCTGACCGCCGAGCAAATGCTCAGCCAACCGCGAACCATTGCCGGACGCGTACTCGAAGGCGTGCAAAGCCTGAAAGAGCAGGGCGCGCAATTGGTTGGCCTGGGCGGGTTTACCGCCATCGTCGGCAATCGCGGTTTGCAGACCCTGGACCGTAGCGGCGTGCCGGTGACCACCGGCAACTCGCTCACGGCCTACGCCGCCTACAAGAATGTGCTGGAAGCCATGGCCCGCCTGGAAGTGTCGCCGGCGGACAGCGAAGTGGCCGTGGTCGGTTACCCCGGCTCGATTGCCCTGGTCATCGCCAAACTGCTGGCCCGGGACGGTTGCCGCCTGCGTCTGGTACACCGTGGCAGCGCCGAACAGGGCCGCGAAAGCCTGGCGTATCTGCCGGCGCAAATGCACGGCCAGGTGCGCATGACGGCAGACATCGACAGCTGTTACGACGAGGTGCGCTTCTACGTCGCCGCGACATCCAGTGGTGGGGTGATCGATCCCTATCGGCTGGCACCGGGTTCGGTGGTGGTGGACGCCGCGTTGCCGCGCGATGTGCTGCCGTTCCAGCATGATCGCAAAGACATCCTGATCATCGACGGTGGCCTGGTGTCGGCCAGTGAGGCCCTGCGCTTCGGCACCGAGACCCTGGGGCTGGCACCGAAGAAATTCCTCAACGGCTGCCTGGCGGAAACCCTGGTGCTGGCCCTGGAGGGGCGTGCCGAGGCGTTTTCCATCGGCCGCGAACTGCCCGAGGAGCGGGTGCTGGAGATCGGCCGGATCGCCGAGTTGCATGGTTTCTCTCCATCGCCCATGGCTTCCTATGGCGAGCGTCTGCGCGAAGAAGATTTCCAGGCCTTGCGCCGTTTCCATCGACGACCCACGGCAACCCCGACCGCCGACCAGCCGGCCGCGTTGCGCGCCGAAGCCTTGCGTTGTTTTGGCGAGCACATCAATCCGGTGTTGCGCGAGTTCTATCAGTTCAACCATATCGAGCGAGTGTTCACCCACGGCAGCGGCTGCTGGCTGACCGATCTGGACGGTGGTCGCTACCTGGATTTCGTCGCCGGTTATGGCTGCCTGAATACCGGGCACAACCACCCGCGGGTCAACCAGGCGTTGCAGGCGTACTTGCAACAGCAGCACCCGACCTTTGTCCAGTACGTCTCGGTGCCGCTGCAAACCAGCCTGCTGGCGCAGCGTCTCAGCGAGCTGGCGCCAGGCAACCTGGAGCGGGTGTTCTTCAGCAACTCCGGCACCGAGGCGATCGAGGCCGCGTTGAAACTGGCCATGGCCGCCATGCGCCGCCCACGGGTGCTGTATTGCGACAACGGCTATCACGGCAAGACCCTGGGCGCGCTGTCGGTGACCGGCCGCGACAAACACCGCGACCCGTTCAAGCCGCTGTTGTCGCGCTGCGATTCGATCCCCTTCGGCGACCTGGCCGCGTTGGAGGCGGCCTTGAGCCAGGGCGATATCGGCGCCTTTATCCTGGAACCGATCCAGGGCGAGGGCGGGGTGATATTGCCGCCGGCGGGCTACCTGAAACAGGTCCGGGAGCTGTGCAGCGCCCATGACTGCCTGTTGATTCTCGACGAGATCCAGACCGGCCTCGGGCGTACCGGCAAACTCTTCGCCTGCGAGTGGGAGGCGGTGGTGCCGGATATTCTGGTGCTGTCCAAGTCCCTCTCCGGCGGCGCCGTGCCCATCGGCGCGACCCTGTCCAGCGCGGCGCTGTGGGACCGCGCCTACGGCAGCATCGATACCTTTGCCTTGCATACCTCGACCTTCGGCGGCGGCAACTTCGCCTCGGCCTCGGCCCTGGCGACCCTGGACGTGATCGCCGATGAAGACCTGGCCGGCAACGCCGCGCGGGTTGGCGGGCAACTCAAGGAGGCGCTGCGCGAGGCGGTCAGCGGTTACCCGTTCATCCGCGAGGTGCGAGGCATCGGGCTGATGATCGCCATCGAGTTCGAGTACAGCTTCCACGGAGGGGTCGAGGCGTTCGTGCGTGAGTTCGCCAGCCGTATTCCGGGGAATGCTGCGGGCACTTATCGCATGCTGTCGGGCAAGGCCAAGCGGCACATCGAGGAGGCCATCAGCGAGGTGGAGAAAAACTTCGAGGAGATGTTCGTGCTGCGCTTCGTCAGCAAATTGTCGAGGGAGCATGGGGTGCTGACGTTCGTCACCGCCAACAACAACCGAGTGATGCGCATCCAGCCGCCGCTGGTGCTCAGCGACGCTGAGGCGCGGCATTTTGTCGAGGCGTTCAGCGCTGTGTGCAAGGACATGTCGACCTTCCTCGCCTGAGTCAATTGACCGCCCATGAAAGCCCTCGAAAGAGGGCTTTCATCTATTCGTCATAAGTTACCGACGATTGTTTAAATGCATACAAAAACGTGGCTTCTGAATATGAAAATCCGGGGCCGTTGAATTGATTAATTGAAGTTGCTGCCTGAGAATCGGTTGCATTCAGTAACAGAGATTCACCATGAAACTTCCTGCTCTTGTAGAACCCGTTGCAAGCCTAAGTAATGAAGAAATAACCCGCTACAGTCGGCACTTGTTAATTCCCGATGTCGGCCTTGAAGGCCAGCGTCGCTTGAAGAGCAGTAAAGTGCTGGTCATCGGTGCGGGCGGCCTGGGTTCACCGGCCTTGTTGTATCTGGCGGCGGCCGGCATCGGCACTCTGGGTATCATCGATTTCGACCGGGTGGACGAGTCCAATCTGCAACGCCAGGTCATTCACCGGGTGGCCACCGTCGGCCAATTGAAAGTTGAAAGCGCCGCCGCGGCGATCAAGGACCTGAACCCCCATGTGCAGGTCAACCTCTACGACCAGCGCCTGGAACCGGAAACCGCAGTGCAGTTGTTCAGCCAGTACGACCTGATCCTCGACGGCACCGACAACTTCGCCACCCGCTACCTGGTCAACGATGCGTGCGTGCTGGCCAACAAGCCCTATGTCTGGGGTTCGATCTTCCGCTTCGAGGGCCAGGCCTCGGTGTTCTGGGAAAGCGCCCCCGGCGGCGTCGGTCTCAATTACCGCGACCTGTACCCGGAGCCGCCACCCCCTGAACTGGCACCATCCTGCTCGGAAGGCGGGGTGCTGGGCATTCTCTGCGCTTCCATCGGCGCGATCATGGCCACCGAGGCGGTCAAGCTCATCACCGGCATCGGCGAAAGCCTGCTGGGGCGCCTGATGGTTTATGACGCCCTGGAAATGTCCTACCGGCAGATGCCGCTGCGCCGTTCACCCGGGCGCCAACCGATTATCGCCCTGAGCGATTATCAGGCGTTCTGCGGCCTGACCGCGCCCAAGGGCATGCAGCCTTCGGACATTCCGTCCATCAGTGCCCGGGAGCTGCAAGCCTTGCGCGAACGTGGCCAGGATGTGCTGCTGATCGATGTGCGCGAGCGTACCGAGTGGGACATCGTACGTATCCAGGGTGCCCAGCACATCCCCAAGGGACCGAATACCGCCGCGCTGATCGAGACCCGTTTCGGCAAGCACGCCAACCTGGTCCTGCACTGCAAATCCGGGGCGCGCTCCAAGGCCGTGTTGCTGGAATTGCAGCAATTGGGCTTCAGCAATGTGCGCAACCTCGAGGGCGGCGTATTGGCCTGGGTGCGGGACGTCGAGCCGACGTTGCCAAGTTATTGAACGCAGGCGGGACGAGCATGTTGAGTATTCGTGCCGGCCTGCTGGAGGCCATGCTGGAGCAGGCGCGACGGGATCATCCGCTGGAAACCTGCGGCATCATCGCCGCGCCCGCTGGCGCCAGAACCGCCGAGCGGCTGATCGCCATGGACAACGCGGCGCGCTCGCCGACCTTTTTCAGCTTTGCACCGAAACAGCAATTGGCGGTCTGGCGTGAACTGGATGAGCGGGACGAGGAATGCCGGGTGATCTATCACTCCCATACCGCCAGCGCGGCCTATCCCAGCGCTGAAGATGTGCAGTACGCCGGTGACGCTTCGGTGCACTACGTGATTATTTCAACCCTGCCGGATATTGATGTGGCGGTGCGCAGCTTTCGAATCGTTAATCGTAAAGTTACCGAAGAAAGTATTCATGTCGTGCGCTGAAACTGGATGTCGGCACGGCGTTAAACAAGATCAATTAATTAATAAAAACAGCCTTATTCAGGCTCAGGGAGTTCTGCATGTCGATTTCCGTCATGGTGCCAACTTTGTTGCGCTCTTTTACTCAAGACCAGAAGCGCATCGAAGTTCAGGGAAGTACGGTGCTTGAAGTGATCGAACAGATGGAACGGGAGTACCCCGGCGTTAAGGAACGGCTGATTGGCGACGGTCAGGTGCATCGTTTCGTGAACATCTACGTGAACGATGACGACATCCGTTTTGCCGACAATCTGGCCACCCCCCTCAAGGCCGGTGATGCCATCACCATCCTGCCCGCGGTTGCTGGTGGTTGATTGCTGACTGATCGCTCCGGGCCTGCGCGGCGTACCTCACCCGAGGCCGTCCGCGCAGGGTTATGCAACCACTCTGGCGAATGTTTTATGTCCCGTCTTTTACATGGATGTAGCCTCAGCGGCTCCTTTGCCTCTTCACCTGCCGGGTTCGCCCCGCTGACCGCGTCACTGCGCTACCAGGCGACGACGCTGGGCCTGAACCCACAGACCACAACCGACGATCCGGCACACGGAGGGTTGAGCTTCACCCTGCATCACCCCGATCTGCAACCGCTCACCGGGCTGATTCATGGCTGGCCCGACGGCAGTTGCGCAGGTATCACCGAACACACCGTGCAGGCGGCCTGCGGGCTGATGTCGGTGCATGGCCGGGCCAGCGGCAAGGCCCAGGGGTTGGGGGTGGATTATGTCTCGACCCTGAGCGCCAGCCTGGCCCTGCAAGGTGCGTTTGCCGCAGCGCTTGGGCAGTTGCGCGGAGGCGACTTCAGCACTGTGACCACCTCCATGGCGGCAGCCGGGGTGCTGGGCATTGCCCAGTACCTGGCGGGTGCGACTGCGGGTGCCGAAGCCGAACGCCTGTTGCCGGGTGCCACGTGCGCGAAGAATCGTCCGCCGTTTGTCTCGGCCGATGGCGTGCACTTCGAACTGGAAACCCTGGACGCTGAACCGTGGCGGCGCTTTTGGGCGGAGGTGGGCATCGACGGCGAGCAGGCCGGGCAGGGCTGGAAGGCCTTTCTGCTGCGCTATGCCAAGGCTGTTGCGCCGATGCCGGCGATGTTTCGTCAGGCCTTGGCGCGCTTGTCCATGGCACGGATCAGCGCCCTGTGCGACTTGAGCGGTGTTGCGCTGTGCCCGATGCGCAGCCTCGCCGAGCGTCGGGCTGACCGCGATCTGCCGGGTCAGTTAGAGCAGGGCCCCTGGGCCTTCGACGCTGTCAGCGCGGGCGGCAAAGCAATGCCTGACCTGGATGGGCAAATACTGCCCTTGAGCGGCCTGACGGTGATCGAGTCGTGCCGGCGGATCCAGGGCCCGCTGGCCGGGCACCTGTTGGCGCTGCTGGGGGCCGAGGTGATCCGCATCGAGTTACCCGGTGGCGATCCGTTGCGCGGTATGCCGCCTTGCGTCGATGGGGTGTCGGTGCGCTTTGACGCCCTCAATCGGCACAAACAGGTCCGTGAGCTGGACATCAAATCCGCTGCCGGCCGTGAAGAGTTGTACGAGCGGGTCAGGGAGGCTGATGTGTTCCTGCACAACTGGGCGCCGGGCAAGGCCGCCGAACTGGCCCTGGATCGTGCCGATCTGATGCGGGTCAATCCGGGGCTGGTGTACGCCTATGCCGGCGGCTGGGGCCATGACCGGCCGGGCGAATCGTTGCCGGGCACTGACTTCGTGGTCCAGGCCTGGTCCGGCGTTGGCGAACAGATCGGCCTGGCCTCGGCGACGCCGGGCGGTTCGCTGTTCACCGTGCTGGATGTGCTGGGCGGGGTGGTCGCGGCCCAAGGGGTCAGCGCTGCGTTGCTGCATCGCGCGCTCAGCGGGCAGGCGGTACGGGTCGACAGCTCGCTGCTCGGCGCCGCCAACCTGTTGTGCGCGCAACAACTGCAAGGGACAGGCACCGCCGAAATCAGTCTGCTCAAGGGCGTGTACCCGACCCAGACCGGGCTGCTGGCCATCGACTGCCAGACCCCGGCCCAGCTTCAGCAACTGGAAATTATCCTCGCCTGCGATCTGCACAGCGACCCCGAGGAGCGTGACGGGCTGATTCACAGCGCCTTGGCGTCGCAGTCCGCCGCTACCTGGCAACAGGTGCTGGGCGACGCCGCGATACCGGCCGCCGTGGCCGTAGAAGACCTGTCGCAGCTGGCTGAAGACAGGCGATTGAAGACGTGTTTAAGCGTGAATACCTATACCTCGGTCAACGCTCACTGGAGTTTTCGATGAATAGCGCAGGCATTATTGATCTGGTCCCCGCTGACGTTCGCAGTGTTTGGGAACGCGACGGCACTTATCCCAACCGTTCGGTCTATCAACTGTTCCGCGAGCACGCGCAGCGCGCTCCGCAGAAACCGGCGGTGCTCTCGCCCGAAGGCACACTCAGCTATGGCGAGTTGCATGACGCGGCGCTGCGCATGGCCGCGAGCCTGCGCGCCGCTGGCATCGTCGCCGGCGATGTGGTGGCTTATCAACTGACCAACAGTTGGCGCAGCTGCGCCATTGACCTCGCCGCCGCGGCCCTGGGCGCGGTGGTCGCGCCGTTTCCACCGGGACGCGGCAGCCTGGACATCCAGGCCCTGGTGCGCCGTTGCGATGCGCGGGCGGTGATCGTTCCGGCGCAGTACGCCGGCATCGATCTGTGCCAGGTCATCGAGGCCCTGCGACCGAGCCTGTTGTCGCTGCGGGTGCTGATCGTTGAAGGTTGCGTCCGGGACGGCTGGTTGAGTCTGCACGACATGCTCCAGGCCGAGCCGTTGACGCAAGCGCAATTGCCCGAGGTTTGCCCCAACTCGCCGGTGCGCTTGCTGGTGTCTTCCGGCACCGAATCCGAACCCAAGCTGGTGGCCTATTCGCACAACGCCCTGGTGGGCGGGCGCGGGCGTTTCCTGCAGCGCGTCCACCCCGAAGGCGAGACCTTCCGCGGGCTGTATCTGGTACCGCTGGGCTCGTCCTTCGGTTCCACCGCGACCTTTGGCAGCCTGTCCTGGCTCGGCGGTTCGATTGCCGTGCTGCCGCAGTTCGACGTGGGGGCGGCGATCGAGGCCATCGAGCAGTTGCGTCCGACCCACATACTCGGGGTGCCGACCATGCTCCAGCGCATCGCCGCCGACGCCCGTCTGGAACAGGCCGACAAATCCAGCCTGGTGGGGCTGATCTGCGGTGGCTCACTGATCGATGAAGTGACTGTGCGCCGCTGTGTCGAGGCGTTCGGTTGCGGTTTTATCAGCCTCTATGGTTCGGCGGACGGGGTGAACTGTCACAACACGCTGGACGATGCCCAGGACGTCGTGTTTTACAGCGTCGGCCGGCCGAACCCGGCGGTGTGCGCGATCAAGATTGCCGACGAGCAAGGCATTGAATTGCCCCAGGGCAGCGTCGGCGAGATCAAGGCTCGCGGCCCGCTGAGCCCGATGCAATACGTCAACGCTCCGGAACTCGACGCGCAGTACCGCGATGCCGAAGGTTGGGTCAACACCGGCGACCTGGGCTACATCGACGCCGACGGCTACCTGATCCTGGCCGGGCGCAAGAAGGACATCATCATCCGTGGCGGTGCCAATATCAGCCCGGTGCAGATCGAAACCCTGGCCACCGCCCACCCGGACGTGGTCAGCGTCGCTTGCGTGGCGGTGCCAGACCCGGACCTCGGCCAGCGCGTGTGCATCTGCGTGACCCTGCGCGACGGCGCGCCGCGCTTCTCCCTGAGCGAACTGACCGACTACCTGCGCGAGCAGGGCCTGGAGGTCAACAAACTGCCAGAGTACCTGCGCTTCTACCGGCAGCTTCCGCTAACCCCGGCAGGCAAGATCGACAAGAAATCCCTGGCCGCCGAAGTGGCGTTTCTCGAGTGCGGGGCGGGCATCGCATGTTGAGTGCACAGCCATTGGCCGCCGCCCGGGACAACGCCGAGTTGGCCCGGGCAGTGCGGCGTTTTGTCGACGAGCGCATTATTCCGCTGGAGACCGAACTGGCGGCGGAGCCCCGACAGGCCGCCGGGCTTCTTGCCAAGCTCAGCGCCGAGGCACGGGCCGCCGGGCTTTGGGGCAGTTTTTACCCTCAGGCCCTCGGCGGGCGTATCGCCAGCCTGCGCGACTACCTGGCGGTGGCCGAGCAGGAGGGGCGTTCCGAGTACGCCCCGGCGATTTTCGGCGACGATGCCACTCTGGATCTGCACATGCTCACCCGGCATGCCAGTGAGGGCATTCGCCAGCGCTTTCTCGCGCCGTTGGCCGCGGGGACGCTGGTTTCCAGTTATGGCATGTCCGAGCCTGACAGCATCGGTTCGATCCCGGCAACCCTGAACAGCCACGCCGAGTTCGTCGATGGTCATTGGGTATTGAACGGGCGCAAATGGTTCATCTGCCGCGCCGAGCGCGCGGCCCTGGTCACGGTGATTGCCCGCACCGGCGCCGGCCCTCTGGAAAACGGGCTGTCGATGTTGCTGGTGCCCAGTGATGCGCCGGGCTTTCGGGTCGAGCGGCCGTTGTCGATCCTCGGCCGGTTCTCCGGTCAGGGCGAGTTGTCCTTCGATCAGGTGCAGGTCCCGCCGAGTCATGTGTTGGGGCAACCGGGGCAGGGTCTGGCGCTGATGCAGGAACGCCTGGGGCTGGGGCGGATATTGCGCTCGGTGCACTGGCTGGGCCTGGCCCAGCGCTGTTTCGATCTGATGTGCGCACGCATCCACTCGGCCCGTGGCCAGCAGGCGCGGCTGGCGGATAAACAGCTGGTGCGCCAGCGGGTATTCAAGGTCTATCAGGCCATTGCCAGCGCCCGAGCGTTGCTGCAGGACGCTGCCGGTAAACACGATGCCGGGGTGGCCAACAGCATCGAGGTCAACATCGCCAAGGTCGCGGCGTCCCAGGCGTTGAGCGAGGCGGTGGATTCGGCGATTCAGATCATGGGCGCCGAGGGCCTGAGCGAGTGGTCGCCACTGTCGGGGATTTACCGCACCGCACGCACCACCCATATCCTCGACGGCACTGACGACGCGCTGATCAGCGCGGTGGGTCGGCAACTGCTGGACAGTTGCGACGATGCGGGGCTGGATTTCGACTGGCCGTCGCGGGGACCGGGAGCGGGCCGATGACTGAGCAAAACGCCCCGCATGGCTGGTGGTTGCGGGGGGTACTGACCGCGGCGATGGCCTTGCCGATGCTGATCTTCTACGCCGTCGGCACCCTCGGCCCGTCAATCGTCGCCGACCTTGGCGTGCCAACCCATTGGTTGGGCTGGCTGATCACCAGCGCTTTCGGCTTTGCCGCGCTGTTGTCGTTGTGGGCCGGGCCGCTGGTCAACTGGCTGGGCACTCGACGGGCCATGGCGGTGTTGTTCTGGAGCACGGTGGGCGCCTATGGATTGCTGGCCAGCCTGCCGGGCTTCGTCGGTGTGGTGCTGGCCCTGGCCGCGTGCGGGATTGCCCAGGCACTGGCCAATCCGGTGACGAATCTGCTGATCGCCGAGCGCGTCGAACCCCGGCACAAGGCGGCGGTGGTCGGCTTGAAACAATCCGGGGTGCAGGTCTCGGCGCTGTTTGCCGGTTTGCTGCTACCGACACTGGCGGTGAGTTTTGGCTGGCGTGGGGCGTTGGCGAGTTTGCTGATACCGGCCTTGTTGCTGGCGTATCTGGGGCCGCGAGTGGCCCCCCGGGAGCACCAGGGTAAACCGCTGAGCCTAGCCGTTGCCCGACCCAACGGGCGGCTGGCGCTGTTGATGAGTGTGCAACTGTGTGTGGGCATCGTGCTCTCGTCGTTCGTGACCTATCTCGGGGTGTTCGCCGCGTGGCAGGGGATGCCGGCGACCTTGATCGGCGGCCTGATCGCCGGCTTCGGCGTCATGGGCATTGTTGCGCGGGTTTTCCTTACGCCTTTGGGTGCGCGCATGACCGATGAGTCCTGGTTGTTGCTGGTGTTGTTGTTGCTGTCGAGCCTGGCCTTGTCGCTGACCTCCCTGGCCGCGCCGGGCAGTCACTGGGCCTTGTGGGCGGGTGCTCTGGGCATGGGGCTGACGGCGGTGGCGACCAATGCCATCGCCATGAGCATGGTCTTGCGCGACCCAGGCTTCGGTAGCCCGGCGCCGGCCGCGGGTTTGCTGTCGGTGGGTTTCTTTGGTGGTTTTGCGCTGGGCCCGCCGTTGTTCGGGCTGGTGCAGAACGGGCCATGGGGTTTTGCCAGCGCCTGGCTGGCGCTGGTCGGCGTGTTGTTGCTCGGCTGTCTGCTGTGCCTGTTGTTGACGCGGGTTCGGCAGCGCCAGAGAAGCAGCGCTGTGGAACCGTCCGTGAGGGTGGTCAAATGAACGCTTTCGAGGTTCCGGATCAGCCCCTTGAGACCGCTGAAGTTCGGCGCGCCATCCAGGCCATCTTCACGCGACTGGAGCAGATCGACGCCGCTTGTGGCCAAGGCTTTCCCCTGTATCGCACGGGGGACAGCGAGGCATGGAAGGTGTCTGCCAGCGGCTCCTGGCTGGGCGGGTTCTGGGCTGGTCTGTGGTGGTTGCGAGCTCATTGCACCGGGCGCCGGGCGGATCTGCAACAGGCGCTGTGCATCGCCGAGCGGCTACGGGACAAGCTCGACAGCGATACCCATCATCGCAGCCTGATTTTCTGGTACGGCGCCGGGTTGGGCGCACGCCTGTTGGCCAACCCCCAAGCCGAGGAATTGGCGGAGCAGGCGGTGCAACGCCTGGCCCGGGCCTTCGATCCGGTGCTGGGTTGCATCCCCCTCGGTCGCGAGATGGGCGGCGGTGAGCACGGTGACAGCCGTTTGAGCATCGATCCGCTGGCCGCGACCTTACAGCTATTTACCCTGAATGCCGAGCCACGGTTGTTGGGGCTGGGTCGCCAACAGTTGCAGACCTCCTTCCGTGCCTGTGCCGGCGCGGACGGTACCTGGAGCAGCCATGCGCGTTTTGACCTGGGGCAATGGCAGGTCGGCGACGCCCCGGGCAATTGGTCCCGGGGGCAGGCCTGGGCCATGCTCGGCCTGGGTACGGGCGCCCGCTTGTACGGTGCGCCGTTCAGCAGCGATGCCGAAAGGGCAAGCCAGTACTGGCTGCACAGCCGGGGCTTGTCCGTCCCGGCCAATCGCCTGGATCAGCCCCAGGGACCGAGCGACCCTTGTGCCGCGGCGATGGCGGCATTGGCCCTGCAAGGGCAGGCGGTGGGGGCCGTCGAGTCGGCGTTGCCAAGGCAACAGGCCGGCCAGTTACTGGCAGCGATCGTGCGCAGCGCCGACTTCGAGGATGGGCGATTTATCGGCCATTGCTACCGCACCACGGCAACGGTGGAGCAGAAGGTCGAATCGGTGTGCGGCAGTTTCTTTCTGTTGGCGGCGCTGCTGGCCTGGACCGGGGAGATCGACCCGCGCTGGATCTGAGAAAAGGGCGTGCGCGTGGTCATCAATCCTTCATAGCGAGGCCCTGACCACCAATGGGCAATCAACGGGCTGGGCTCCCGATACCTCCAGGGCCTCGATCAGATGCCGGGCAGCCTGGCGACCGATCTCGTAGTACGGCAGTTGCACCGTGGTCAATGGCGGGATGAACAGTTTGGCGATACCGATCATGTTGTCGTAGCCAAGCACCGCGACATCATCGGGAATTTTCAGGCCTCGGCCCAACAGCAGCTGATAGGCACAAAAAGCAATGCGGTCGTTGCCACAGATCAGCATGTCGAATTGGGGACGACCTTCGATGATGTGCCGGTCGAGGATGGCTGCGGTTTCACCATAGGCGTCATGATCGGAAAGGTCATATTGCAGGAGTGCGTCAGACGTCAGCCCGAATGCCTGGCAGGCACGTTGCAGGCCTTGTTGTCGCAGCCCCCAGGCCAGACTCTGTTTTGGCAGATTGATACACAGAGGGCGCCGATAGCCTTGGCTCAACGCGTGATGGACGGCTCGATACTGCCCCATCTCGTCGTCTGGCACATAACTGACCAGGTGACTGTCATCGGCCAGGCAATTGGCGAGTACCAGGGGTTTGCTCTTCAAACGCTCGGGAATGCACACCTGGCGCAACCCCATGGCGCTGAAGATCAACCCGTCGGGACGGTGCGACAACATCAAGTCGATGTTCTGGTCGGTGGGCGGATTGCTCAACAGGTTGAGGATAAATACATTCCAGCCGGCTTGCTGCGCGGTCTGTTCGATGGACAGCAGCAACTCGACCGCGAACGGTGTGGTCGCGGTGTCTAGCGCGAACACACCGATGGTTCGCGACTGGAGGTTGTCGCCTCGCATCCTGCGCGCCGACAGGCTCGGTACGAATTGCAGTTCGTCAATGGCGCGACGCACCCGCTGAAGGGTTTCGGCGCTCAGTTTTTCCGGATTGTTGAGCGCTCGAGAAACCGTCATCAGGGACACGCCGGCCAGCTGTGCAACATCTTTCACTGAAGTCATGCGAGGTGAGGCCGGTCAGGTTGACGAAGAATCATGACACAGGGTCCGGGCTTTTCGCGACTCGAATGCGCAACTCACAGCCATCCCGAGGCGAGCGACCATGCCCGGCGAATGGAGACGCGCCCGCCACTCCCGCAGGCAAGAAGCTTCACCCCCAGACTGTCGGGACGGGGATAGAGGCGACTGCTGAGGCTGAAGCATCCGTTTTCGTCGAACACCTCGATGGATGAGCGATCAAGAAATACACGCAGTTCCAGTCGCTCCAGTGTCGGGGCTATCGACACGCTGCGCTGACCTGCGACTTGCGCACCCGAGCGGCTGCGATCAAGTACCAGGCGCTGCAGCGACGCATCGTAGTAGAGCAGGGTTTCTTCATGGCCATCGTCGCTGCAGCGCAAGGCGATTCCCAGATGCCCGTCGACGTAGTCGAGCAAATCCAGACTCACATGGATTTCGAGCATATCGCCCTTCACTTGCGGCACCCGCCAGGCTCCCGCCTCATCCCACCAGGGTGTGCTCGGCATTGACGCCTTGCGCAGAGCGGTGAGTTCACGTGCCGGGTACACGCAAAGGCGGTCTGCGTGCAGTTCAAGTTCACGCGGCAATCCGAGCATGCCGCACCAGTGATGGGCCTGGCTCGGCATCGGGCTTTCCCACATGTCGAGCCACGCCCAGACAAGGCGCCGACCATCGGCGGCCAGCAGTGTTTGCGCGGCATAGAAATCGTGGCCGTTATCCAGCTCGATAAAAGGCCCGCCCGTGAAATGCCATTCACTGTCGAGTCGGCCCACTCTGTAACCTGTCTGGTACTTGTTGAGCCGTTCGTAACCCTTGGGTTGCATGCCCTGGGGGGAGTACAGCAGCACATCGCGTCCGTTCAGTCGGAACAGATCCGGGCACTCCCACATATAGCCATCGCCCTCACTGCCGCTGGACACATAGTCGAGAAACTCCCAGGTATGCAGATCCGTGGAGCGGTACAGCGGGAGCAGCGGCACATCGCCCAGACGTGCCCCTGCAATCAGATACCAGTGGTCATCTTCCTTCCATACCTTGGGGTCACGAAAGTGCATGATCGTGTCTTGCGGCGCGGTCTCGATGACGGCGCCATGCTTGACGAACCGGATGCCGTCGGTACTGGTCGCCAGGCACTGGACTTGACGGATCGAGCGCTCGTCGCCCACATCCCCCAGCCAGGTGTGCCCGGTGTAGATCAGTGCCAGGGTATCCCCACACACCACCGCGCTACCGGAAAAACAGCCGTCACGGTCGAAGTCATCGCCAGGCGCCAGCGCAATCGGCAGATGCTGCCAATGGACCAGATCGGCACTCTTGGCATGCCCCCAATACATCGGGCCCCACTTCGCTTCGAAGGGGTGGTGTTGATAGAAAACGTGATATTCGCCGCGAAAGTACACCACCCCGTTAGGGTCATTCATCCAGCCTGCCGGGGGGGCAAGGTGATAACCGGGTCGGTAATCGTGGACGACGCGAGACAGGCCATCACTCAGCGCACGCTGCGCCAGGTCAAGGGAAGAAGACATTGGATCGCTCATGGTATTCAAAGGCAAGGTCATAGGGCGTGTACTCGTACCGAGCGCAGAGAGACGCCATCGGGCACGGTTTCGGTGTGTGGGTGACGCCTCAAGGCCGTGCCGTCGGCGTCGAACAGGTGCAGGTTGTCGATGTCCAGCTGCAGCTCGACCCGATCGCCCGCCTGCCATCCGGCGTTGACCTCACAACGACAGATCAGTGGCTCGTCCTGACCTGTCTCGAGGTGCACATAGGTTTCGCTGCCCAGATATTCGACTCCGGTCACGACGATGCCGGCGCCCTGCGCCGGCTTGAGCGACACGTGCTCCGGGCGAATCCCCAGGCTCAGCGAGGTGCCCGCCGCCAGGTTCGAACTGTCGAAGGGCAGAGACGTCATACCCAATACGAGGCTATCGACCAGACTGGTTTCGCCTGGCGCCTGCAGGCGCGCCTGCAGGAAGTTCATTCTCGGCGAACCCAGAAAACCGGCGACAAAGCGGCTGGCCGGGCGCTCATAGAGTTCGCGCGGTGAGCCGACCTGCTCGACGCGACCGCCATTGAGCACGACAATTTTGTCGGCCAGGGTCATCGCTTCCACTTGATCGTGGGTGACGTAGATCATGGTCGAGCCCAGTCGATCATGCAGCCGGGCGATTTCGTTGCGCATCTGCACCCGCAAGGACGCGTCCAGGTTGGAGAGCGGCTCATCGAACAACAAAATGTCCGGCTCTCGCGCCATGGCTCTGCCCATGGCCACACGCTGACGTTGCCCACCGGACAATTCCTTTGGCTTGCGTTGCAGCAGTTTGTCCAATTGCAGGATTTGCGCGGTTTTCAGCACTCGCTCGCGCAGGCTGGTCTTTTCGGTCTTGGCCAGTTTGAGGCCAAAGCTGATGTTGTCGTAGACGCTCATGTGCGGGTAAAGCGCATAAGACTGAAACACCATGCCGACGCCACGCTCGCGCGGTTCCAGGTCGTTGACCCGGCGCCCGTCGATCAGCAGGTCGCCGTCGCAGATCGAATCCAGTCCGGCGATCAGTCGCAGCAGGGTTGATTTTCCGCAGCCCGAAGGGCCAACGAACACTACGAATTCACCCGCCGCAATCTCCAGGTTGACGTCACGCAGAATCCGCGCGCCGCCCAATTGTTTGTTCACTTTATCCAGTTTCAACTTGATCACGATGCTGTTCCTTGTAGTTGTCGGGCATCAACCCTTTAACGCGCCGGCAGTGAGACCGGAAACGATTCGGCGCTGGAAGATCAGCACCAGAATCACCAGCGGGACGGTGACCAGCACCGAGGCGGCCATCAACAGCCCCCAAGGCAGCTCATGGGGGCTCCCGCCGGAAATCAAGGCAATGGCTACCGGCACCGTGCGTTGGGTGTCGGTGAGGGTGAAGGTCAGGGCAAACAGGAACTCGTTCCACGCCGCGATGAAGGCCAATAAGCCAGTGGTGACCAGGGCAGGCCAGAGCAGCGGCAACAGCACGCGGGTCAGCGTGACCCATGGGGACGCGCCATCCATGATTGCCGCTTCTTCCAGTTCATGAGGCAATTGCCCCATGAACGTGGTCAGCACCCAGACGGTGAAGGGCAGGGTGAAAATCGTGTAGCTCAGGATCAACGCCCAGGAGGTGTTGTACAAGCCCAGGGCGCGGATCACCTCGAACAGCCCCGACAGCACCGCGACCTGCGGAAACATCGACACGCCAAGGACCATCATCAAGACCGTGCCGCGCCCACGAAACTTCACCCGGCCCAAGGCATAGGCGGCGGTCAGACTGAGGAACAGCGCCAGTGTCACCACGCTAAGCGCGACCACCAGTGAATTACCGATAGCCCGCAGGAATGAGGCTTGGTTGAGCACCGCCGCGTAATTGGAGAAGTCGGGATTTTTGATCCAGTAGCTCACCTCGAACAAGGCGCTGGACGGCTTCAGCGACGTGACGATGGCGTAGTAGAAAGGGAAAACCGCATACAGCAGCAACACCCCGATCAGGCACCAGAACCCGAGGCGCAACAGTGCTTTTTTCAGTAGGCGCAGGTTCATGACCGGACCTCCAGTTGACGGCGTCCGAGGTAGAGATAAAGCATGGCGATCACCGCAACGACCAGAAACAGCAGGGTCGAGGCCGCGCTGCCGTAACCGACGTCCTGGAACTCCACCAGGTGTTGGCGGGCATACACCGACATGCTCATGGTGCTCGACGAGTTCGAGGTCAGCACATAGATCACGTCGAATACCCGCAGCGAGTCGAGGATGCGGAAGATCGCCGCCACCAGCAGTGCAGGCATCAATAGGGGAAGGGTGACACGCCAGAAGACTTTCAGCGGATGAATGCCATCGACCCTCGCGGCTTCGTAGCAATCGCTCGGCAACATCTGCAGGGCCGCCAGCATCAGCAGCGTGACAAACGGCACGGTCTTCCAGACGTCGACGAGGATCACTGCCCACATCGACAGGTCCGCATCGGCCGTCCAGGCCAGGGGTGCGTCAATCAGGCCGAGGCTCAGCATCATGTGATTGATGATGCCGAACTGGTCGTTGAGCATCCATGACCAGATCTTTGCCGAGACAATGGTCGGAATCGCCCAGGGAATCAGAATCATCGCCCGCACCAGAGAACGGCCGGTGAACTTGATGTTGAGCAGCAACGCCACCAACAGTCCCAGTACAACTTCCAGTCCCACCGACACCACGGTGAAATGCAAGGTGTTGCGCACCGAGTTCCACCACTGAGGATCGACCAGGATGCCCGACCAGCTGGAGCCGTTGTGGAACAGATAATTGCTCAAACCTATGAAGGTTCCGCCACCGGTGTCCGACAGACTGGCGTCGGTCAGGCTGAACCAGAATGTGCGCAGTAGCGGCCAGGCTGCCACCAGGGCCAGACACAACAGCATCGGTGTCAGAAACAGCCAGGCGGCGCGTACCCGGCGTCGTTGTACGGGCGTTTCCCTGATGAGCAGGGGCTCGTCATAGGGGGCAGTAGTAGAGACAGACATGGTGATTTCCTTCCTTGTGGCTTACCAGTTCCGGCGTTTGATGCGTGTGAGTTCGCTTTCCAGCTCGGCCAGCGCCTGATCGACAGGCAACTCGCCCGCCAGCACGCCATGCACTCGATCGAAGAACGCATTGGAGACCCGTGGATAGCGATCGGCAGTGATTGAGGCGGGGCGCATGACCCCATCGTTGAGAATGCTGTGCAGTTGAGCGTAATAAGGCATGGCCGCGAGCAATTCGGGGTCTTGATACAGCGACTCGATCACCGGGTTATAGGCGCCTATCAGGGCACGGCGTTTTTGCTCCTGGGCACTGGTCAGGTAGCTCACCAGCTCGGCGGCAAGTTTTGGATGGGCGCTGTAACGCGATACCGCCAGACCCCAGCCACCGAGGGTGGAGGCATGGCTGCCGGTCTCGCCGCCACGGGGCAGGGGAGCGACCCCGACCTTGTCTTTTACCGCACTGTCCTGGCTTTGTACCAAGGCCCAGACATACGGCCAGTTACGCATGAACAGCGCATTTCCCGACTGGAATACGCCACGGCCTTCTTCCTCGGTGTAATTGAGCACGCCACGCGGGGAGATGTCTCCTACCCAGCTTTTCGCCAGGGTCAGCGCCGTTCGCGAGGCCTGGCTGTTGACCACGATGTCGCCTTGTGGATTGACCAACCCGCCTTGCGGTTGGCTGCTGATCCACTCCAGCGCATTACACGTCAGGCCCTCGTAGGCGCGCCCCTGAAAGATGTAGCCCCAGGCGTTGGGGTTCCCGGCAGCGCGCTCGGCCGTTTGAATATTCCTGGCGGTAGCGGTCATTTCCTCCCATGTCTGGGGAACCTGTTGGTTGTACTTCTCGAGCAAATCCTTGCGGTAATACAGCAGGCCCGAGTCGGTGAACCACGGCATCGTCACCAACCGCCCGTTCACCGTGGCGTTATCCACTTGTGCCTGGAAGTAGCCCTGGGTCGCGTTGGCGGGAAGCACCTCGCGCAGATCCATCAGGTGTTTGGCCAGCATTCCCGGCCACACCATATCGATTTGAATGATGTCGATGTCGCTGGACTGCGCACTGAGGATCTGTTGGTAGAACGACAACCTCTCGGTCGCCGAGTTAGGCGTGGAAACCACCTCAACGTTATTGCCTGTCTGTTTCGACCACGCCTCGACAGCCTCCTTGCAGAGTTGTAATTCCGCACCCACCGCACCGCAGGAGATCGTCAGATCGGCTGCGCTCGAGAGAGATGGAAGCCCGGCACAGAGGGTAAGCAGTGCTGCTGGAAGGAGAGATTTCAGCTGTTTCATAAAGCCCTCTTTATTTTTGTTTTAAGAGAAGTTAACGTTAACATCGTCAAATGTAGCAGCGAAATTGCCATGAGGCATCCCTTTTTTTTGTTGATTTGCACAATTCACAACTCACGGAAAAAAGCTCGCTCGCAGGACAAAACAATAAAAACAAAACAGGAAATCCCCATGCAGAAAGCATCAAGCTGGCTACTCGCAGGTGTACTCGGCACCTCGGCGGTGAACTCTCAGGCCGCGACTCTGGAAGAGCGCATGGCTGCATTTGAAGCCCGTGCCAGTGCCGCGGAAAAGCGTGCGGCCGCCGCCGAACAGCAAACCCAGGCGCTCGCCAGGGAATTGCAGCAGATCAAACTCACCACTCCCGCCTTGCAGCCCGCCGCGTCCACTGCGGCAGCCAATGTGGCGCCCACTTTGGATACCCGGCTGGCAAAACTCGAAGCCCGTCAGCAAAGCATGGAGAAAGAGGGCAGTACAGGACACCTCACCGACGGGTTCAGCTTCAAGGGTTACGCTCGCTCCGGATTGCTGATCAACGATGGGCTGGGTGGTGGGCGTGGCGGCCCTTACACAACCCCGGCCGGTTCAGTCGGTGGCGCCGTCGGGCGACTCGGTAACGAAGACGACACCTACATGCGCATCGACTTGTCGAAAGAAGCCTATGCGCAGAACGGCACCCATTCCAAATTTACGGTTTCCATCGCCGACGGCGTGGAAAGTTCCAATGACTGGACGGCCGACGAAAGCAATTTGAACGTGCGTCAGGTATTTACCGAACTCGATCATCTGGCCGCTTTCAAGGGCAACTCAGCGTTCGAAAACTCCACCCTGTGGGCAGGCAAGCGATTCGATAGAGATAACTTCGATATCCACTGGCTGGACTCGGACATCGTCTTCCTGGCGGGTACGGGAGGTGGTATCTACGATGTGCAAATGAACAAGAACTGGCGCTCGAACTACTCCCTGATCGGGCGTAACTACGGGGACTTCAGTGAGGGCGGTGTCAATGCCGATGTGGAAAGCTACATCCTGACCTCCAACCAGTTCTTCGATAATGGTCAGTGGCAGTGGATGTTCAATGGCATCGGTTCGAAGAAAAACGACTTTGGCACTCGCACCAATGAAGCGGGCCTGACGCCTGCGGATTCCGGCTTGCACAGCATGCTGGCCAATCACCAGAAAAACTTTTTCGGCAGGGAAGGCTTCTTCAAAACGGCACTGCTCTACGGGCAAGGTCTGGGGGCAGAGGTCAAGAACATCGGCTCGGATGGCGAGCTGATCGACGACGCCCGCGCGCTGCGTCTGGCCCTTTACGGCGAGACGCCCATTGCACCGGGCTGGCGCATCGGCCCAAGCTTGCTGGCCGAACAAAGCAAGGACAGATACGTCAAGGGTGACGATTACCGCTGGATGACCCTGAACGTGCGGTTGGCCAATGAAATCAACAGCAATTTCGAGATGGCCTACGAAATGAGCTGGCAAACCATGAACCTCGACCCAAAAGGCTACCTGCAACGTAATGCGGTCGACGGTAACTTCTGGAAGTTCACCATCGCCCCGACATTCAAACCCGACGTTGGAGACCTGCTCACACGTCCCGAATTGCGAGTGTTCGCGAGCCTCATGAACTGGTCTTCGGACCTGGACCGATACAGCACCTCTGATAACTTCGGCAAGTCGGACTTCAACGCCGGTGGTGTATGGCAGTACGGCATACAGATGGAAACCTGGTTTTGATCTCCGCGTTATCGGCGACAGGCTGCGTGCCGTAACCCAGGCCGCCTGATGGCTGTTCCGCCGAGGCTCAAAAGGTCTGCCCCATGGAGAATTGGAACACTTGGGTGTCGGCGTCTTCGGGCTTTTTGACCGGAAACGCCAGGTTGAAACTCAAGGGCCCCATGGGGCTGTACCACGTGACGCCGACCCCGACGGAACTGGCTAACTGGCCGAGGTCGACACCGTCGCAACCCTGGGTGGTACTCAGGTAGCACTTGTTGGAGTAGACGCTGCCGACATCCCAGAACACCGAGGTGCGCAGGGATTTGTTGTCTTTGATGAAGGGCATCGGGAACAGGTACTCCACCCCGCCGGTGATAAGGATGTTGCCGCCCAATGCATCGGTGTCCCGATCGGAGTAATACGCCTGGCCGGCACTGGCATACGTGCCGGTGGCCGGGGTGTTGCGCGGGCCGAGGGTGCCGCTTTCAAAGCCACGCACCGAACCCTCGCCACCGGCGGTGTAGTTTTCATAGAAGGGCAGGCCATCGGTTGAGCCGTAGCTGTTGCCATAGCCGAGCTTGGTGTGGAAACGCAGCGAAGTGGCGTCGCTGACTGGCAGGTACGTCTGCCCGGTGTAATCGATCTTGTAGAAACTCAGGTCACTGCCAGGCACCGTCACCATCAGGTTGAGGTTCTGCGAATGCCCGCGAGTGGCCAGCACGCCCTTGTTCAGGGTCGATTCCGACCAGCCGAGGTTGGCCTTGAAGTTGTTGAACTCCTTGCCCTCGCGGTCGATGAAATCGTAGATCTCGTCGGCGCTGTAGGTGCCTGGCTCGATGCTGTCATGTTGCACGGTCAGGCCGAAACTCAGCCGTGAGGTTTCATTGATCGGGTAGCCGAGTGTGGTGCCGGCGCCATAACTGTTGATGGAATAGTACGAAACCCCGTCATCGTAGTAGTCGCTGTAGTCGGTGGCGTTGTAGAACAGGTTGTAGCCCAGGCTCACCCCGTCCGGCGTGAAGTAGGGGTTGGTAAAACCGAAGTTGTACTTGCTTTGGTATTCCGAGCGGGTCAGGCCCAGGCTGGCGTAGTTGCCGGTGCCCAGAAAGTTGTTCTGAGTGATCGAACCCCCGAGGATCAGGCCGGCGCTCTGGGAGAAACCGACGCTGGCGGTAATCGAACCGGAGGCCTGCTCTTCGACGCTGTAGTTCACGTCAACCTGGTCGTCGACACCCGCCACGGCCGGCGTCTCGACGTTGACTTCCTTGAAGAAGCCCAGACGTTCCAGGCGCGCCTTGGATTGATCGATCAGGTAGGTCGACGCCCAGCCGCCTTCCATCTGACGCATTTCACGGCGCAGCACTTTATCGTCGGTCTTGGTGTTGCCACGGAAGTTGATGCGGTTGATGTAGGCACGCTTGCCCGGGTCGACCACGAAGGTGATATCGACCGTGTGGTCGTCATTGTTCGGGGTCGGCACCGCGTTGACATTGGTAAACGTGTAACCCTCGTTACCCAGGCGACGGGTGATCAAGTCCGAACTGGTGGTCATCAGTTTGCGCGAGAACACCTGGCCTTTCTGAACCAGCAGCAGGGATCTGACCTGGTCTTCAGGCACTTTCAGGTCGCCGCCGAGCTTGACGTCACGAACGGTGTACTTTGCGCCTTCGTTGATGTTGACGGTGATGTAGACGTGTTTCTTGTCCGGGGTGATCGACACCTGGGTCGAGGTGATATCCATGTTGATATAGCCGCGATCCAGGTAATAGGAGCGCAGGCGCTCCAGGTCGCCGGAGAGTTTCTCGCGAGCGTACTTGTCATCGTTCTTGAAGAACGACAGCCAGTTGCTGGTCTTGAGGGTGAATTGATCGATGACGTCTTCATCAGGAAAGACAGTATTACCCACCACGTTGATGTGCTGAATCGCCGCGACAGAGCCTTCGTCGATCTTGATTTTCAGGCCCACACGGTTGCGCGGTTGCGGGATTACCTCGGCATCGACCGACGCCGAGTAGCGGCCCTGAGCGACATATTGGCGCAGCAGTTCGTTACGCACCCCTTCGAGGGTGGCGCGCTGGAAGATCTCGCCTTCGGCCAGGCCGGATTGTTTGAGGCCCTTCATCAGGTCTTCGGTGGAGATCGCCTTGTTGCCTTCGATCTCGATACTGGCGACCGACGGACGCTCGACCACCGTGATAATCAGGACATCTCCGTCGTGCCCCAGTTGGATATCCTGAAAGAAACCGGTCTTGAACAATGCACGGGTGGATTCCACCAAGCGGCGATCGTCCGCTTCATCGCCGACGTTCAACGGCAAGGCACCGAACACGCTGCCGGCGGAAACCCGCTGCAGGCCGTTAATGCGAATATCGGAAATTTTGAAGCCTTGGGCGTGCGCAAGAGTGGCATTGAGCAGCAGTGCAGCCGAGCAGAGCAGGCGCGAAAAATTCATCAAGATCTTATCCAGAACACATCGACAAGCAGCGTAGGCGGGCGCGGATATCTCACAGCAAGACGAGTTACCGCGAAGCGAGCAGGCTGGTGGAGGTGAAGCATAAAAGCTCGGTGCGTTTGGTGCGGTTAACCAAGTGTCAAGTTAGGTAAAGGTTGACCGGGGGCGATGACGCTGTGCGGTGCAAGGGCGATAATGCGCGGGCCCCCACTCAAGAGCCCGCCAATGATCTGCGTATTGCTAGTCGACGATGACCAGGAACTGACTGGAATGCTCAGCCAATACCTGGAGCGTGAAGGCTTCGAGGCGACGACCGTGCACACGGGCGAGGAGGGCGAGATTCAAGCGCTGTCCGGGCGCTACAGCATTGTGGTGCTCGACGTGATGCTGCCGCGGCTGTCGGGTATCGAAGTGCTCAGGCGCATTCGTGCCGTCAGCCAGGTACCGGTGGTGTTGCTCACGGCCCGTGGCGACAACATCGACAAGATCACCGGCCTGGAACTGGGCGCCGATGACTATGTGCCCAAGCCCAGCTCGCCAGGGGAACTGGTGGCGCGTTTGCGGGCAATCATGCGCCGGGTGCAGCCGGCGGATCAGCCCACCACCGAAGTGATCAGGACCGGCCCGCTGGTCTTGTGGCCCGGCAAGCGCCAGGCCCTGTGGCAGGGGCGTGAGCTGGGAGTGACCAGTACCGAGTTCAGCTTGCTTGAAGAACTGGCCCGCTGTGCCGGGCAGGTGGTGAGCAAGCAGGATCTGTCGCTCAATGCCTTGGGCTGTCCCTTGACCCGCTACGACCGGCGCATCGACGTGCACATCAGCAGCATTCGCCAGAAGCTGGGCCCACGCCCCGACGCCAAGGCCTGGATTCAGAGCGTGCGTGGCCTCGGCTACCTGTTGATCGCCGAATGATGAAACCCAGCCGGTTGTTCTGGAAACTGTTCCTGGCGTTTTGGCTCGCCACCAGCCTGACGTTTCTGGTCGGGTTGGGCATTCTGGTGCTGGGCAATCACGGGCCTGGCGATCCTCACCTGGAGGCCATCCTGACCAGCGAGGAACAGTTGCTGCGACAGTTTGGCGTCGAGTCGGGAAGGCAATTTCTGGCAGTGTGGCGGCACCCCGGTGACGAAACCATTGGTGTCTATGACAGTGCCGGTCAACGGGTGGCTGGGTCGCCGGTTCCGCAGCCGGCCTTTGAACGATCGGTCATCAGCAAGGACGGTCTGACCCTGTCGCTCAGATCCTCACAGTCCCTTGGCAAAGAAGGTGACCGAGGGCCGGGGCGTTCGATTCCGCTGATCATTGGCACGGTGATGAGTGCGCTGTTCAGCGGGTATATGGCGTATTACCTGGCGTGGCCGTTGGCCTATCTCAGGCGGGCGATGAGTGACGTGGCCCAAGGGCGCTTCGAAACCCGGGTCAAGCCGATGATGGGCGGGCGCCGCGATGAAATCGTCGATCTGGCCGAGGACTGCGACCGGATGGCCAACCAGTTGAAACTGCTGGTGGAGGCCCAGCAAGACTTGTTGCACGACATCTCTCACGAACTGCGCTCACCGCTGACGCGCATGCAAGCGGCCATCGGGCTGTTGCAGCAGGATCCGGCCCGACAGGAAATGGTCGAGCGCATCCAGCGCGAATCGGTGCGCATGGATACGCTGATCGAGGCGTTATTGACCCTGGCACGCATGCAGGGCCGGCCCGAGAGTATCGAGCGCGAGCCACTTGATATCATCGAGTGGCTGGCGATGATCGTCGAGGACGCTCAGTTCGAGGCGGGAATGAAAGGTTGCCGGGTCAGTCTGCAGGCGTGCCCGGCCTTTGTCAGCCGGGTCAGCGGCGAGTTGCTGTATCGGTGTTTCGAAAACGTCATTCGCAACGCGGTACGCCATACCAGGCCGATGACAGCGGTTGTTGTGTCGGCTGAGGTCAATCTCGAAGCAGACTGCCTGACAGTACGGATCACCGATCAGGGGCCGGGTGTTGAAAGCGAGCGGCTGCAGAGCATCTTCCACCCCTTCGAGCGCGGCCTGAACGAGGCCAGTGCCGGTTTCGGCCTGGGCCTGGCGATTGCCTCAAGGGCCGTGGAAATGCACGGCGGCACGATCGTGGCGCGCAACGAGCCGTCCGCTGGGCTGACCGTGGAAATCAGCTTGCCCCGTCAGGCGTGATCTTTACACGATATTACATTGGCTTGACGGCTCTGTACGCCTCGCCTCAGTAGACTTCCCGCTCAAACTTACTCAGCGTTTGCTGATGTTTTAGCGTGGAGGTGGTCATGTTTCTGGTTCATAAAAAGGGCTTCGTTTCCGGCAAGAAAATGGTCGACGGGCTGGTGCCCTACGACTTCTTTTGCGAAGACAATCCGGCCATCAACCTGTTTGTGTTTACGGGCTCCACCGCGAAAGGCAAAACGGTCGAGGAACAGACACTCTGGGGCTTTACCCGTCTGGAGCGTTTTGAGGCGCTGACGGGCACCCTTGTGTCGAACAAAAAGAATGAAGGCTGGTTTCAAACGGTCAATGTGCTCACCGGGCCTGCCCAGAACGGCACCCTGAGCGTGAAGTTTCAGCGGGTGCTGAAAATCATCAAGCATGCCGATGTATCGGGTCGTGTCGCCAGCAAGGCGCAGTACGAGATCCACACGGATGAAGGCGACACCTACTTCACCCGCCAGCCGGCAGCGGCAGACAGCGCGCAAACCATCATCTATGCGGCGGATCAATAACCCGTTAGCTAATAGTTGGGAGGGTATTTACTGGAAATACGTCGCATCATACAATGAGAATCATTACTACTAACTCATCGAGTGCGACGTCTTGAGCCAACCCCACCCCTTTGCCCGCCGCAAAGTCTTCATGAAACACGCGTTGCCAACACTCTCCTGCGTCATGTTTGTCAGTCCTTTGTGGGCACAGGAAGCCATTGAACTGCCGAGCACTGATATTCAGGCAAGCCGCGTCAGCCAAGACACGAGCTACACCACCTCCCAAGCCAGCACGGCGAGCAAAAGCAATGTGCCGATCAAGGAAGAGGCGCAATCGATCAATGTGGTCACTCAACAGACCCTGGTCGACTATCAGGTGCGCTCGCTGGGCGACGCCATGAAGTTCGTCAGCGGCGTCAGCCAGGGCAATACCCTGGGCAATTCTCGGGACTCGCTGGTCAAGCGCGGTTTCGGCACCAACGATGACGGCTCGATCCTGCGCGATGGCGTGCGTTCCAATATGGGGCACAACTTCAGTGCTACCACGGATCGTATCGAAGTGCTCAAAGGGCCTGCTTCGATGCTGTACGGAGCGCTGGAGCCCGGCGGATTGATCAACGTGATCAGCAAGAAGCCTGAATACACCCAGAGCACAACCCTGAGCGGCTCGGCCTATAGCGAAGGCGGCGGCACCCTGGCGGTGGACACCACCGGGCCGCTGGGGGATACGGGCCTGGCCTATCGCCTGATTGCCGAACGCGGCCATGAGGATTACTGGCGCAACTACGGCGTGAATGAGAGCACCCTGGTCGCGCCATCGCTGACCTGGACGGGCGAGCGCGCCAGCCTGACCCTGAGCTATGAGTACAACGAATACTCCAAACCCTTCGACCGCGGCACCGTGTTCACCAACGGTCATCCGGCGGACATCGACTACGACAAGCGCCTCGACGAGAAATGGGCGAAAAGCGTCGGTATCCGTGAAGTGGCCACCGCGCGTTTCGAGTATCAGCTGAGTGACGACTGGAAAACCCGCGTCACCTACGGCTGGAACAACGACCGCTACAGCCTCTCGATTGCCCAGCCGAGTTCGTTGACCGGCAACAATCTGCGACGCGCTGCCAACGGCGCTCACTACGACGATGAAACCCGCTACGCCAGCTGGGATTTCATCGGCCAGCAGGAACTGTTCGGCCAGCGCCATGACCTGCTGGTCGGCGCGGACACCGAAGCGTCCGACCAGTTCCGCGGCAAAACCTACCGCAATACCGCACAATCGGGCTTCAACATCACGTCGCCGGTTTATGGTCGTCTGGCCGAGCCGAGCCTCGTCAGTGCCACCCAGAGCGACTTGAGCAACCAGCTGACTTCCAGCTCCGTGTACTTCAAGGATAACTGGCACCTCGATGACCGTTGGATCCTGGTCCTCGGTGGTCGCCAGCAGCATTACGATCAGTACAGCGATCAGGGCCGCGGCCGCAGCTACACCGTCAACCGCGACGATAACGGCGACGCCTTCGTGCCGTTTATGGGCCTGGTCTACAAAGCCACCGATACCTTGTCGCTGTACGGCAACTACAGCCGTTCGTTCAAGCCCAATACCCAAGTCGACGATGCCGGCCACACCTTTGATCCGGAGGAGGGCCGCAGCTACGAGGTCGGCGCGAAATACGACCCGCTGCCGGGGCTGAACATCAACCTTGCGCTGTTCGATATCGAGAAGAAAAACGTCGTGACCACTCAGACGGTCAGCGGCGTCAGCCTCTCGGAAGCCGCAGGCAAGGTCGGTTCACAGGGCCTGGAACTGGACATCACCGGGCGTGTGGCCGAGCGCTGGGACCTGATCGGCACCTACGCTTACACCCACACGGAAATCCTCGACGATCCGGATGACGAAGGTCACCGCCTCGCCGATGCGCCGAAGCACACCGCAAGCCTGTACCTCACGCATCACCTGAACGTCCCTACGGAGTTCGGAGCCTGGCATACCGGCGCCGGTGCGCGCTACGTCGGCGAGCGGGCCGCGAACAACGCCAACGATTTCTGGCTAAGCAGCTACACCGTGGCCGATGCGTTCGTGCGTTGGGAGTCGCCGATGTTCGGGTACAAGACCTCGCTGCAGTTCAACGTCGACAACCTGTTCGACAAACAGTACTACCCGTCCTCCACCGGCAGCCAACTGGCGGTCAATGTCGGCGAGCCGCGCACGGCACGCCTCAGCGCCAGTGTGACATTCTGATCGCACTGCCTTGACGTGCTGTCCCGTTCTGCCGGTGTAGCTGGTGGAACGGGGCGGTGGTCCTTCTCAATTTCGACGACGTTTCAGGTGTCGGCGAGCTGAAACCGATAACCCACCCCATACAACGATTCGATCGGATGCTCCCCCGGGCAGGCCTGTTCGAGCTTGCGCCGCAGATTACGGATGTGGCTGTCGACCGTGCGATCGGTGACCACCCGGTGATCGGAGTAGATCCGGTCGAGCAACTGATCCCTGGAAAACACCCGTCCCGGAGAGCGGGCGAGGGTGTTGAGCAGGCGCAGTTCCAGCGGTGTCAGGTCCAGCGCGATGCCGTCGAGGGAAGCCAGGTACTGCTCTTCGTCAATCTGTAGACGCGGTGGTGCAGTCGTTAAAAGCTGCGGGCTGCGCCGCAGGATGGCTTTGACCCGGGCCACCACTTCGCGGGGGCTGAAGGGTTTGCAGATGTAGTCGTCGGCGCCCAGGTCCAGCCCGAGCAGGCGGTCCACTTCCTCGACGCGGGCGGTGATCATGATGATCGGCACGGCACTGAAACTGCGCAGTTCCTTGCACACTTGCAGACCATCGCGGCCAGGCAGCATCAGATCGAGCAGGATCAGTCGCGGCTCGCGGGCACGTACCGTCGGCACCACCTCCAGCCCGTTGTCCAGGCACTGGGTCGTATAGCCGGCGGCGATCAAATAGTCGCGCATCAACGCGGCCAGTTTGGGCTCGTCTTCGACGATCAGGATCGGGCTGTCGTTGACCATGATTCAGGCGTTCCGTGGCAGGCGCAGGGTCAGCCAAAGGCCACCCAAAGGCGAGTGATCGGCGCTGAGGCTGCCGCCGTGGGCCAGGGCGATGCTGTGACAGATGGCCAGCCCCAGACCGGCGCCACCACTGGCGCGGTTGCGTGAGGTTTCGCCGCGGTAGAAACGCTCGAACAGTCGTGGCAACTGATCTGCTTCCACCCCGGGGCCGGAATCAAGGAAATCGATGCGTACGACGTCGCCATCGCTGGCCGCGCGAATGCGCAGCACACCGCCCTCATCGGTATAACGCACGGCGTTTTCCAGCAAATTGCCGAACAGTTGTTGCAAGCGCTTGGGGTCGGCCTCCAGCCTTGGCGGTGGTGTCGGCAGCTCTAGCTCCAGTCGCAGATGCCGGGCATTGCAGCGTTCCTGGAACATTGCCACGCAACTGCCCAGCAGCTCGTTGAGATCGCATTCGCTCTTGCGGTAGGTCAGCGCGCCCACATCGGCCAGGGACAGTTCGTACAGGTCATCCACCAGTTTGCTGAGCATGCCGACTTCGCCTTGCAGCGATTTCATCGAGGATTGATCGAGGGTGCGCACACCGTCCTCGATGGCCTCCAGTTCACCACGCAACACCGACAGTGGGGTCCGCAGCTCATGGGAAACATCGGCCATGAACTCCCGGCGCATTTTTTCGTTGCGCTCCAGCGTATACGCCAGCTGATTGAAGTCACGGGCCAGCTGACCGACCTCGTCATTGGAGGACACTGCCACCCGGTTGCTGTATTCGCCTGCGGCCAGTCGGTGCGTGGCCGCGGCCACTCGCTTGACCGGGTCAAGCAAGGTGCGGGCGATCCACCAGGCGATCAGCATCGCCAGCAGCAACGAGAACACGCCCACGGCCAGACTGGTGCGCAACAGGTACAGGCGAAAGCGTTCGCCGCCCGCTTCGGTCACGTTCTGGAACGGCGTCACCGCCAGCCAGCCGACGGTTTTTCCGGCGACCTCGATCGGGCGCATCAGGGCGTCGTCGGCAATCGCCGAGTAACCCATGACCAGCTGCTTTTGCTGGTCGAGCAGGGCGATGCGAAATACCGCGCCGGTCAGGTCGGACGTGGGCAGGATAGGCGGCTGTGAGCCGGTAGGGTTTTCGCCTGGTTCTGGACGCATGAGCTCGAACCAGCGATCCGGCTGGTTGCGCAGGAATTCCCAGCTGCCTTCGCGCTCGTAGGCGTTGGCCAGGCGCGGCAGCACCGGCGTCATGCGCACCAGGGCCTGTTCGTTGAGGTAGTCGAGAAAACCTTTGCCAAAGCTCCAGCCGTTGGCCACCCCCATGCTCAAAATGACAAACAGCACGCTGGCCAGTACGGCAATAAACAGCTTGGTGGAAATGCTCAGTTTCATGGGCTCGGGCAGGTCGGTAAATGGCCCGCCCATTTAGGCCCTGACGCGACGAAGATTCAAGCTCGCGGGGGCAATCTTCAATTTTCCTGCACATTTGCCTCGCAGTATGTCGCCTGACTTGCTCCATCCCGTCTTGCAGAGGCATTTATGTCGACCAAAATTTTCGCCAAATCCCTGGTGACCGCCGCGGTTCTATTTTCCGTGATCGTGCTGTTCGTGTTGAGCGGTTGTTCCCCGGGCCAATCCGCGCCAGTGATCGAACCGCCCAAAGTGTCAGTGATCACGGTGCAGCCCAAAAGCCAGGCGCTGACCACGGAGCTGGCCGGGCGCACGCAGGCGTTCATGGTCGCCGAGATTCGCCCGCAGGTCGGCGGTATCGTCCAGCAGCGGCTGTTTGTCGAAGGTGCCGAGGTCAAGGCCGGGCAGGCGCTGTATCAGCTGGACGCGTCCTCTTACAAGGCCGCGTTGGCTGAAGCGCAGGCGACTCTGGCCAAGGCTCGCGCCACGTTGAAGTCGGCTCAGGCCACCGCCAAACGCGATGCACAGTTGGCGAAGATCGATGCCATCAGTCAACAGGACAACGAGGATGCCCAGGCCAGTCTGCTGACCGCCGAGGCTGAGCTGCAAGTGGCGCAGGCCGGCGTGGATACAGCACGCATCAACCTGGCCTATACCCGCATCAGCTCGCCGGTCAGCGGACGCATCGAAACCTCGACGGTCACCCCCGGTGCGCTGGTGGTGGCCAATCAGGACAGCGCACTGACCACGGTGCAGCAGTTGGACCCGATCTACGTTGACGTCACTCAATCGACCACCGAATTGCTGCGCCTCAAGCGCGACCTGGCCAGCGGCGTGCTGCAAAGCAACGGCGAGGGCGAAGCGCGGATCAGTCTCAAGCTCGACGACGGCAGCACCTACGCCCATGAAGGTCGCTTGAAATTCAGCGGGGTCAGCGTCAATGAGGGCACCGGCACCGTGACCCTGCGGGCGGAAATCGCCAACCCGGACCGGCTGTTGCTGCCGGGCATGTATGTGCGGGCGGTGCTGGAACAGGCGCGGGACGATCAGGCCATCCTGATTCCGCAGCAGGCAGTGACTCGCAGCGCCAGTGGCGTGACGTCGGTGTTGCTGGTGGTCAACGGCAAGGTCGAGCAACGCGTGCTGACCATCGACCGCGCCGTGGGCAACCAGTGGTGGGTCACCTCCGGCCTGACGGCGGGTGATCAGGTGATTGTCGAGGGCGGGCAGAAAGTCCGGGTCGGTGCCCCGGTGCTGGCGCAGAACCCCGGCACTCGCAGCCGCACGCTGCACTCGGCGCCTACCGCCATTGCGCAGGAGGGTTGAGCATGGCGCGGTTCTTTATCGATCGACCGATTTTTGCCTGGGTCATCGCCATCGTCATCATGCTTGCCGGGGCCTTGTCGATCAGCCAGTTGCCGCTGGAGCAGTACCCGGACATCGCGCCGCCGACGGTACGGATCTCCGCCACCTACACCGGCGCCTCGGCCAAGACCGTGGAAGACTCGGTGACCCAGGTCATCGAACAGCAGATGAAAGGGCTGGATAACCTGACCTACATGTCGGCCTCCAGCAGTTCGGCGGGCAGCGCCAGCATCAGCCTGACCTTTGCCGCCGGCACTGACCCGGATGTGGCGCAGATGCAGGTGCAGAACAAGCTGCAACAGGCCGAGTCGCGACTGCCGCAATCGGTGCAGAGCGAAGGGCTGACCGTGACCAAGGGCGGTTCGGACTTCCTGATGATCGCCGCCCTGGCCTCCGACAACGAGAGCGTCACCGGTACCCAGATCGGCGACTACATTTCCAGCACCTTGCTGGACCAGATCAGTCGCATCGATGGCGTCGGCGACGTGCAAACCCTCGGTTCGGGATATGCCATGCGCATCTGGCTGGACCCGGCCCTGTTGGAAAAGTACGCGCTGATGCCGTCTGATATCAGTAGCGCCCTGGAAGCACAGAACACCGAAGTGTCCGCCGGCCAGCTCGGTGCCTTGCCAGCGGTGGCCGGGCAGCAACTGAACGCCACTATCAGTGCCCGCAGCAAGCTGCAAACCGCCGAAGAATTTCGCAACGTCGTGGTCAAGTCCACCAGCAAGGGTGCCGTGGTGCTGCTGGGGGATGTCGCGCGGGTCGAACTGGGCAGTGAAAGCTACGACGTGAGTTCTGCCCTCAACGGCAAACCCGCCGCCGCCATGGGCGTGCAGCTCGCCGCCGGGGCCAATGCCCTGAGCGTGGGTGAAGCCGTGAAGGCCAAGCTCAAGGAGCTGGAGCCTTTCTACCCAACGGAAATGCAGCTCAAGAACGTGATCGCTTACGACACCACACCCTTTGTCAGCCTGTCCATCGAAGAAGTGGTCAAGTCCCTGGGGGAGGCCATCGTGCTGGTGGTGCTGATCATGTTCCTGTTCCTGCAGAATCTGCGGGCCACGCTGATCCCGGCGATCACCGTGCCGGTGGTGCTGTTGGGCACCTTCGGCGTGCTGGCGCTGTTCGGCTATTCGATCAATACCCTGACCATGTTCGCCATGGTGCTGGCCATCGGCCTGTTGGTGGACGATGCCATTGTGGTGGTGGAAAACGTCGAGCGGGTGATGGGCGAGCAGGGGCTGTCGGCCTTGGCGGCGACGCGTCAGTCCATGGCGGAAATCACTAGCGCGCTGATTGGCATCGCGCTGGTCCTCAGCGCCGTGTTTATTCCCATGGCGTTTTTCGGCGGTTCCACCGGGATTATCTATCGGCAGTTTTCGGTGACCATTGTTTCGGCGATGTTGCTGTCGGTGCTGGTGGCGATGACGCTGACGCCAGCCTTGTGTGCAACCTTGCTCAAGCCGTCCGATGCCCTGGGCCATGGCGCGCAAAACGGCTTCTTCGGCTGGTTCAATCGCAGTTTCGAACGCAGCGCCAAGCGCTATCAACAATGGGTGGGCGGCATTCTGCAGCGCGGGCGTCGGAGCCTGCTGGTGTACGGGGTGATTCTGCTGGCAATGGGCGCAGGTTATGCCAGCCTGCCAACCTCGTTCTTGCCGGATGAAGACCAAGGCATCCTCATGGCGCAGATCCAGTTGCCGGTGGGCGCCACCGATAGCCGCACTCAGGCGGTGATGAAGCAGTTCGAGGGCTACATGCTCGAACAGCCGGAAGTCGAGGCGCTGATCAGCATCAGTGGCCTGGGCATGGGCGGCAACAGCCAGAACACCGGCCGGGCTTTCATCAAGCTCAAGGACTGGAGCGAGCGATCGGGGAAAGGCCAGGATGCGGCCTCGATAGCCCAGCGGGCGACCCAGGCGCTGGCGAGCATTGGCGATGCCAACGTGTTTGTCATGCAGCCGCCGGCCGTGCGCGGCCTGGGGCAAAGTTCGGGTTTTGATCTGCAACTCAAAGACCTCGGTGGTCTGGGGCATGACGCCCTGGTCGCCGCGCGGGAGCAGTTTATCGAGTTGGCGAAAGAAGACCCGCGACTGCTGGGGGTACGCAGTATTGGTCTGGACGATACACCGCAGCTCAGAGTCAGCATCGATGATCGCAAGGCCGGCGCCTTGAGCCTGAGCACCAGCGACATCAACGCCACCTTGTCCACGGCGTTGGGCGGCACTTACGTCAATGACTTCCTCAATCAGGGCCGGGTGAAGAAGGTCTACGTGCAGGGCGAGGCCTCGGCGCGCATGCAGGCGGCCGACCTGGAGCATTGGTTCGTGCGCAACAGCAACGATGAGATGGTGCCGTTTTCCTCGTTCGCCAGCAGTTCGTGGAGCTATGGCTCGCCGTTGCTGGAACGCTACAACGGCAACGCCTCGCTGGAGGTGGTTGGCGATCCGGCGCCGGGGGTGAGTTCCGGGGTCGCCATGGACGCGGTGGAAGCGATCATCAAGCAACTGCCGGAAGGCATCGGCTACGAGTGGACCGGGCAGTCTTATCAACTGCGCCTGTCCGGCTCCCAGGCACCGCTGCTGTACGGGATCTCGGTGCTGTTTGTGTTCCTCTGCCTGGCGGCGTTGTACGAGAGCTGGTCGGTGCCGTTCTCGGTGATGCTGGTGGTGCCGCTGGGGGTGGTCGGCGCGGTGCTCGCGACCCGTTTCAGTGGTTTGAGCAATGACGTGTACTTCCAGGTCGGCCTGTTGACCACCGTGGGGCTGGCGGCGAAGAACGCGATTCTGATCGTCGAGTTCGCCAAGCACCTGCAAGAGCAGGGCAACAGCCTGCGGGACGCGACCCTGACCGCCGTGCGCCAACGCCTGCGACCGATTCTGATGACGTCTTTAGCCTTCATGTTCGGCGTGTTGCCACTGGCGTTGAGTTCCGGCGCCGGTTCCGCCGGGCGCCAGGCCATCGGCACCGGTGTGCTGGGGGGCATGTTCAGCGCCACCGTGCTGGGGATCTTCTTTGTGCCGTTGTTCTTCGTGCAGATCCGTCGCCGTTTCGGTCGCGTATCCACCGCATCGACCGCCCACCCAACCGTCCAGAAAGGTGATGCATGATCAAGTTTCATTGGCCATTGTTGGCCGCTCTGGCGTTGCTCAGCGGCTGTATCAACCTGGCGCCGCAGTATCAGCGCCCCGAGGCGCCGGTTTCCGGGCAATGGATGCCGGCGACCCGCATGCCTACAGGCGATGCGGCGGCGGATATCCACTGGCAGCAGTTCTTTACCGACAGTCGCCTGGCGCGCTTGCAGACCCTGGCCCTGACCAACAACCGTGACTTGCGTCTGGCCAGCCTGAACATCGAAAAGGCCCAGGCTCAATACCGCATTCAGCGGGCGGCGGCGTTTCCCGCCATCGATGCCGGCGTCAGTGGCACACACAGTCGCACACCAGGCTCGGTGTCCAGCAGCGGCGCGGCGAGTACCAGTCATGAGTACAGTGCGCAACTGGGTTTGAGCAGCTACGAGCTGGATGTGTTCGGGCGGGTGCAGAACCTTCAGGACGAAGCGCTGGAAGACTACCTGGCGCTGACCGAAACCCGGCGCAGCACCCAGATCAGTCTGGTGGCGGAAGTGGCCACGGCCTGGCTGACCCTGGCGGCGGACAACGAGCGCCTGCAACTGGCCGAAGAAACCCTGCGCAGTCAGCAGGCAACCTACGAACTGACTCAGCGCAGTCACGCCTTGGGTGGTTCTTCCGGTCTGGCCCTGGCCCAGGCGCAAACCACCGTGGAATCGGCCCGGGGCGATGCGGCGGTCTACGCCAGTCAGATTCTCCAGGACCGCAATGCCTTGCGCTTGCTGGTCGGCAGCGATATACCCGATGAGCTGCTGCCCGGCGCCAGTCTGCAATCGGCCGCGCTGCTGGTTCAGGTGCCGGATGAGTTGCCGTCCAGTCAGTTGCAACGGCGCCCGGATGTCCTGGCCGCCGAACACACGCTGAAGTCGGCCAACATCGATATCGGTACGGCCCGTGCGGCGTTCTTTCCGAGCATCAGCCTGACCGCCAATGCCGGTTCCGCGAGTTCGGCCTTGTCCGGTCTGTTCAAGGCCGGCAGCGGCGCCTGGACCTTTGCCCCGAGCGTCAGCCTGCCGATCTTCGATGCCGGCAGCAATCGTGCAACGCTGGATGCGGCCAGGGTCGAGCGTGAAATCCAGGTGCAGACCTACCAGCAAACCCTGCAGACAGCCTTCAAGGAAGTGGCCGACGCCTTGGCGGTACGCAGCACCCTGGACCAACGTCTTGAAGCTCAGCAAGCCTTGACCGACGCCAGCCGTAAAAGCTTTGAACTGGCCGACGCGCTCTATCGCGGCGGCTCGCAAAGTTACCTCGAAGCCCTGGACGCCCAGCGTTCGTTGTACAGCGCGCAACAGGACTTGATCACCCTGCGACTGGCCGAGCAGAGCAACCGGGTAAGTTTGTACAAGGTGTTGGGGGGTGGCTGGAATTAAAGGTTGATGCCAGCCACGGTTGCCCTACAAACCGCTTCCAGGCCCAGAGATACCCAACCCTCTGAGCCTGGCAGCAGCGCTACTGCGTTTCCAACAACAGATGCACCTCTATGGTGGGGTTGCCCATTAGCTTCTGCGGGAACCGATCACCGATGAAGTCCTTGTTCACGGGTTCGACCCAGACGCTCAGCTGGCCGCCCTGTACAGCGGTTATCGGCAGTTTGAAATCGAAGTGGGCCAGGGCGTTGGCCACGCAGTTGGCGCATGTCTGAACCTCCACGGGCTGAAACAGTGCTTTGGAGGCGATGGTCTTTCCATCCTTCTGCAAGTGCACCGAGAAGCTGCCGGGGATCTTCAAGCGGTTCACGCCGCTGACCCGTACGTTGACCTGGTCGGCTTCGACCGAGAACCCCCTGGACGCAGCGAGCGTGCGCTGGGTCTTGGGCAGGAAGTCTACCGGCGAGGCCGCCGCTGGGGGGGCGTAGTCGACGTCGAGCTGATTCACCGAGTCAATGATCGAGAGCGTGTTCAGTTCCGGTGGGTTGCTGGTGAACGGGTTCAGGGACTGTAGCGCGGCATCGTTGAAGATCTGATAGCTGAGGGGATCGGATACGCCGTTGATGGTGGTGAGCAGGCCATGCAGGTCGGTGGCCCCCATCTTCTTCTGCCATTCCCAGAACAGCCTGTCCCAGTTGCAATGGAAGAACCAGAACACCGGGTCGAAGGCCGCCACTTCCTGATGCTGCATGGTCAGGCCGATTGAGTTGTGGCCACTGTCATGGGCGGCAATGATGGTGTCGTAGTCGGCATCGGACCAGTAACCGTGAAAGTCTTCCCAGTCAGTCTTGCTCATGGCCCGATTGATGTCGGCAGTCACGCCGTATTGCACAAGGTTCTGGGCAATCTGGTCATAGTCAAAACGTGTGGTGACGTAACCCTCGGGATACTTGGGGCCTACCGCTTGCGGCAGTATGTACTGGTCGAAGGGCGGGCTCTTGAGTACGTCGGGGAAGGGCGTGGTGATATCCCAGTAGGGCAGGGTCACGCTCTCGCAGCCGGGCACCGACCTCAGGGCGTTTTCGAAGCTGATCAGATAGGCACGGTGCCAAGGGTTGTAGCCCGGCACATGGTGCATGCAATACGTATTGGGGGCTGGCAACCAGTGGTATCCGGCCTGCACGAAATAGCTGTTCGGGTCGCTGGGATCCTTGTCCAGGAGGGCGGAAAACGCTTTCTTGAGCAGATCGAGTTCGTAGCTGGACAGCGTGGTGATGTCCTTGCGGACCCTGCCGACAGGTGCCGCGACGCTGAACAAGGACCTGGCGGCGAAATTCGTTTCGGTGGCGTTGGCGGGGGGCGTTCCCTTTGGGTAGCCATTGTTCATCCAGTTGAGAAAGGTGCCCACCCAATCGGCAGGCCAGGGATTACCGCGCGGCATGTTGCCCGCCGCGACCTGTTGATAGATGTTGCCGGCGTGGTCCATCACGACGTTGTAGCTGGCCAGATCAAGGCCTAGCCTGGCCATGTGTTCTCTGTCTACGGAGGTAAATAGATCGCGGATCTGCCCGTACCAGGTGGGGTTGGTGACAGGGGCTGTTGTGGAGGTAAGCGTCATGACCGACTCCTTGTCGTCAATTTTGGTGCAAAGGGATCGCCCATCAGTGCTGGTGGGTGTCCGACGGTTGATTCGAGGCGTGCTTCATACCTGCCATGCCAATGCCGCCGCCCTTGGCATTGAGGTCTGGAACGATCTGGATGTTGGTCATCATGCCGCCGTCTTCGTGGTCAAGGATGTGGCAATGGATGACGAACTCACCGATGTAGCGGTCGTAGTGCGTGCGCACCAGAACCTGGTAGTCGTTCTGCACAAAGAGGGTGTCCTTGAACTCATGCCACATGCCGCAGTACTGGTTTTGCAGCCCCAGCTCGTCGGCCGGCACCAGGCACTCGCCGTTGGGGCCGAAAATGCTCTTGGGTTTCTCGCCGGGTTTGGCGTAGAGCACGTCCATCACCTGGAACGGGTTGACGTGAATGTGAAAAATGTGGGGTTCTCCCTGTGAAGTCAGGACCCAGTCGTCTGTCGTGTTGACCTGGCGGGTGAAGTCGATGCGGTCCGGGTCATAAGACTTGTAGTTGATGAAAAATCCGAACGCACCGGTCCAGGGATCTCCCGGCTTTTGGGGGGCTGTGGCTGGCGGCGAGGGCGGGAAGGGTGGATGGCCGATGAAGAAGTCGACCTTCTGGATGTCGTCGTTGATCACCGCGTTCTTCAGATCATCCATCCCGCGCCAGGGCTTCAGGTCGCCGGTTCGCAGTCCTTCGAGGGCCGCGACAGGGAGCGATTTGTCCGCTTTGTTGGCGTCGTACAGCGCTTGCTGGATATAGCTTTGCGGATCGTCTGTCACGGCCTTGCCGCCAGACACGATGACCGTGGCCAGCAATTGAGTTTCGTTCGGGCCTTGGCCGCCCGGGCCGCCTTTGGGGCCGGCATTGGCGCGTTCAGCGGGTGTCGCCGCCTGGTTCAGCACACAGTAGGTGCCGTCGCGGGGGAACATGAGCAGCACATCACTGCGATAACCGGGTTGCAGGAAGTTGCTGCCGATGCCGCCGCTCACGCTCTTTTTGTTCACGCCGATGGGGCGGATCGCGGTGCGCGTGAGTCCGTCGGCGGCGATCTCGAACTGAGGCACGAGTTCGACCGGCTTGCTGGTGTCCGGCACGGTCGCCGGGCACAGGTCGGCGATCATGGCGGCCTGTTCCTTCGGCGTACCGCTGAGCACACCTTTCAGCGCGAGCAGGGCTTTTGGACTGGTTGTATTCATGGGCACGATCTGCAGGTTCACAGTGTCGTGGATACCCCCATGAATGAAGCGCCAGCGTTGTATTTCTCCCGCGGCGATGCCCTCAAGCGTCGGCTGGACCACGCCGTTGATGCTGGTGAACCGACCGCTCTCGTCCCAGACCGTGGCCGAGGAGAGCTGCGCATCGAAGTCTTCCACCACGCCTGTTTTCCCGCTGGGGCACGTCCAGGTGCCATCCTTCTGCATGATGTCTCCCTTGTCGTCGAAGCAGGCATAGGGGATTTGCTGGAACAGAAAGACCTGCTCGGTAATGGGGCGTCCCGAAGCGTCTTTGAGAATGGTGTCGATGTCTCCTGGCTTGCCACCGGTGTAGGGACGGTCGCCGCGGACGATCAGGGCCCCCGCGGCACCGCTGGCGACTTGCAGCGCAGTGGAGCCATGTCGATGGGCGTGGTACCAGAAGGTACCCGAAGGGTGATCGGTGGGGATGTTGACCTCGTACTCGAACCTGGTTTGCGGAGCAATGTTCAACAGCACGTTGTCACTGTTGCCCGAAGGCGAGACGTGCATCCCGTGGTAATGCAGATTGATCGTGTTGAAGCAGCCCGGCTTGCCATTCGCCGGGTCGCCTCCGCCCGGACAGCTTGGATCGTTTTTTTCCAGTTGGTTGTCCAGGTGCACACGCAGGGTGTTGCCCGGCCGCACATCGATGAGCGGCCCGGACAGGCAGCCGCCATAGGATCGCAGTTTGACCTTGTCTTTCGCGCCATCGGGATTGCCCGGGTTGTAGATCTGATTCTCGCGTTTCTGGACTTGCAGGTTCAGCTCGACGGTTTGACCGTCGCGGGTGATGTCGCCCGCGGGGTTGCAGCCTGTTTTCTCAAGCGCCAGCTCGTTCGCCTTCAGCGTGCCCGGAGGTCCTTTTTCAAGGAGTCTGGGCGGTGCCAGGAAAGGTTGTGGAGCAAGTTCGGCGAGTGCTGCCGAGGATGTCGTACAGACCATCAGCCCGGCCAAGACCATGCGAAGCAACGTCATGTTGTTCTCCCTGCGCCATTGCGCGAATGAATGCGACAGCCTGTTCGGCCGCGTGTCCTTTGATCATCTGACTTTCGTGGGGACCGGCATCAACCCTGCGGTTGCTGCACTTTTTACGGCGGACAACCTTTGCTCTTGAGCACTTGCGTGACGGTCTCGGCCATGCCGGAAAATTCACACGTGCTGCCGGCGCCAGGGGTATGGACAGGTGGCCGGGCGACGGAGGGATCGCCGCGGGTGAAGGGAGGACAAGGGTTGTACTGGAGGGTCAGTTGCACCTTTTGGGCAACGACGTCGCTGGAAATCAAGGTGATGATTTTCAGCGCCTCATCCAGTCCCGACGAGATGCCGGCGGTGATGCGTTGTCTGTCGACGACGTAACGTGGATGACCTCCACGGCGCATGGCCTGGCTGTTGCGACAAGGCGAAGCGGCGGATTTTGCCGCCTCGGTCTGCGAGGGTGCGCTGCTGGCGTACCGTCCTGGTGCGGGCATGGCTCCCTCCTTGGGGAACACCGCGCGGCGAACGCGTTTGCGTCGCCAGGTGATGAAGCTTCCTGCTAATCAGCGATGCGATGCCCGGACGGCAAGACCGGAGGTCCTGCTGCCCGGAGCCAATGTCCTGCGGGGCAGCTCTGGGGAGCATAGCCCGCACCTGTTCACGTGCAAGGTGTTTTCGTCGGCTGGTGGCCATGCTTTTCAGAGCGGCACCCGACGCAGTCGACCGCTCAACGGGACGACGTTGTCGTCTGGCGTGGGCAGTGGCCGGCCGGCTAGTCCCATGCCTTCGCTCACCAGTACCGCCCCCTCCAACAGGCACAGGTTGGAAGGGGTATCCAGGCCGCGGGCGAGCACGGCGACCTGGGCGGTTTGCAGGTTGCAGCTCAGCAGTCGCCCCGTGAAACGGGTGAAGCCTCCATGCAGTGGTTCGCCGTTCCAGTCCGGCGGCAAGGGTTGCTGAAGGCGGTCGCAGAGCTCCAGGACCAGTACATTCCCCTTCGGGCACAGCGCCAGTCCGGTGGGCAGTTGCAGGCCGCGAATCAGGATCTCGATCTGCCCGCTGGCAGGCCAGACCCGAATCACCTGGCCGGCCTTATTGGCAAAGTCGATGCCCTTGCGCGAGGGGTCGCCCTGCAGCTCTCCGGAGAACAGACTGATCAGCACGGCGTCTGTCGCCGGTTCGTACACCAGGGTCACGGGGACGGCTTCCTGGCCCTGGTCCAGTTCGGGCAACTGGACCAACACACGCTCGTCCTGTCCTGTGGTGAACTCCACCAACTGGTTGGTATCGGGTTTGACCGCCAGCCAACTGCGACGGGTCGGGTGATAGCACAGCGCATTCAGATTGCCACGGCTGTGAAACACCGGTTCGGGCGGTGTGAATTGCAGGTCCAGCAGTTTGGAACCTTCGACGTAATCGGTCTGGCTGACCAGACAGCGCCCGTCACCACAGGCGATGTCCGACAGCCCCATGATTTCATCGCGCAGCATGCGGGCCTGCATGTTCATGGCGCGAAAACCTTGCGCCAGTGTTTCGCGGGGCAGGTAGGCGCCGGGCCTGTGCGGATCCGGCCGAAGTCGACTGATGCGGCCGCTGAAGGGCTGGTCCGGCAGGCCCGAGCCGGCTTCGGTCAGCAGCAGGCTGCCATCGGCCTGCACACAAATGCCCCGAGGGTTCAGCAGGCCCTCGGCGATGATCGTGCTCGGGCGCAACGTTTCAGTCGGTTGCGCCGGGATATGAACGGGAACGGGCATAAGGTCTCTCTCCATGGACAAGGGGGCACGACTACTGCGGCGGTTGCCACGGTTCACCGGTGAGATACGCCCGGAGCAGTGCCCGCTGGCAGGGCGACATCGAGCGCACCACGGGCATGAACAGGGTGGTGCCTTTGTAGGCGTCCGAGGTGCGGGCGAGGATGGGGTTCTTGGCGCCCATGACCGCGTCGGGCTGATTGAGCGGGATGTAGCGCGACATGGCGGGGAAGGCCAGGTAGTGAAAACGCAGGACGTTCGGGTACATCAGCTCCCAGGTGATGGGGGTGCCCGCGGGAATGCCGAAGTCGGTCTGTGCGTATTTGCGAAAGCTGGTGAAGTAGCCACCGTTTTTAAAGCCATTGATCGCGTAGGTCAGCGCGACAAAGCCCGCTTGGGCGGCAGTACCCGGTTTGACGGTGACAGGGAAACTGACTGCGAGCTGGCCGGGTTCTACGGTCAGCGAGGCCGGAAACTCGAGGAAATTCCAGTACTGCGGATTTTTGTATACCGCAGGTGGACTGGCTTTCAGGTCGATTTCGGTGGCTTTGGGGACCGGGCCGCCCAGACACCTCACCTGCAGGGTGATCGACAGGCCATTGGGGTAGTCCTCCAGATAAACGTTGCGCTGATCGGCATACACCCGATAAGTCGATTCGATTGCGTTTAGCGTGGTTTTGGCAACTTCGTCGGGTGCGGTGATGGCCAGCTCGTTGGTCCGCACCGCGTCCTGTTGGCTGGTACTCAGGGGCAGGTCGACGATGCCGCCATACACGTAGTAGTTGAATAACGGACTGGTTGTCGGGTCGAGGGTGGTCAGGGTGGTTGCGCCTGCAGAGATGGTGACGAGACCGTAATCCGCGTTCGGTCCGATGGGGCTGGTGATGTCGTCTCTGACGGCCCTGAAGGTTTGCTTCGGGATGACGTTCACCATGTCGATGCTCAGGATGCCGCTGTCGCCCAGATCGGCATAGCCAGTGCTCTTGGTGCTCTGGTTGACCAGCTGCCGGCCCGGCTGACAGTTCTTCGGTTCGTCCGCGAAAGCCGGAGCCAGTGTACCGATGACCCGGCCGATGCTCGGGTTGGGGGTGTATCGGCCGGCGGCGTAATCGGCATCCAGTTGCTCGGTGGTCATCGTGGGGCACATCTCGAACATGACAAAGCGCAGGACAATGCCTGTCGCACCCGGCGCCTGGATGATCGATCGCAGGCCACTGCTGTTCTCGTTCCAGCTGACGATGCTGCTCAGGGGAAAGGTCAGCTGAAACGTGCCGCTGAGGCGGAAAGAACCCGGCGCATCCATCTCCTCTGGCTCCAACACCCGCTTTTTGACATCCAGGCTGCTGCAGACCGTGTTCGCGCGAATCAGCAATTGGATGTCGCTGTTACCGCCAATTTGCAGACCGCCAACGAATATCTGGGTGGTGTTTGTGGCGGTGGGGTCCAGGTCGACCATCATCGGGCCGGAAACGGGGCCCTGTCCGGTCACCGGGTCCACCGAGCCGAGCAGATAGACCGGCTGGCCCACCATATCGCCGGTGGTGCTGATGCTGCCCGGATTACCCTGGGAACTGATCAAGGCGTTCTGCATGTCGACGACGTGCTGCCCGTAGTGATTCCAGCCGCCGGCGGTGTAGTAGTCGCCGTCGGGCGCGTTGATCATGTTGTTCAGCTGATCGTCGGTGTAAGACTGGGCACCCGGTGCCAGGGTCGAGGTGGTCAGGTCGAAGAGCGGCCATTCCTCATCACCGTCGTAAGGGATGGTGGGTGAGTTGTTCGGCAAGCTGACGTCCGTGCGGATGCCGCCCCAGAAATTCAGCCGTGGTCCATTGAGTATGCTCATGATCTATTCCTCGTCCTTGGTGGTTTTGCCGACAGGCGCATTGGCGAATTTGAACAGGTAGGAGTAATCGGACTTGTAGGGGCTCTTGACCGGTGTCGCCATGGAGTGGCAATTCATGCAGCTGCTGTTGGGCTGGATGTAGCTCTCCATGGTCACGTTGGCCGACAGGGAGGGTGTCGGCTGCCCCAGTGGGTTGCTGGGGTTGTCCGGCATCAGCGGGCGTTGGGTGGTGATGAGCTGGTAGTACTTCAGCACGCTTCTTTGCAGGTCCGGGTCGGTGCGGTAGTTGGTGTTGACCCCGTTGGTGACTTCGGCAATCGGGGTGACCCGGTTCAGCGGGTTCGGTGTCTGGAACGAGGTGCCGGGTTTGGGCACGCAGACCAGATGCGCGCCCTGAGTCTGCCAGTCGCAGGGTGATTGGTTGAGGGAGGCGGCGGGGGCGGCGGGGTTGAAGTAGGAGTAGGCCGTGCCGGATGTTGGCTGGTCGACCCACTGGCCGTTCACCAACGCCTTGGGCGCAACGTTGTCGATCTGTTCGAAAGTCGACCAGATCCACTGGGGATAACCGTTCGCCTTGGTGATGATGTGCAGGCCCACCAAACCCAGGTAAGCCTCGGTGACGCCGGTGCGCTGGCCTTGGTCGTCGAACTTGGCCACGCGCGCGAGCATGGTCAGGTAGTGACTGGCGTTGTCGTTGGGGGTGAGGATGCGCCAGCTCGATTTGACCTCGATGACCCCATAGGGAAAGTTGATGTTGTTGGCTTTGGAAACGACATCGGCGTTATAGAAGCTGTTGTCGACGATGTAGTTATAGGACGTCTCGTTGGCCGAGATGTCGTAGTAGGTCGGGTTACCGGCCTGGTCGATCAGCCAGCCGCCGACAGCCTGGTCGACGGCATTCACCTGAGTGCTGTTCTTCAGCGCTGCGATATTGATGATGCCCAGGCTTTTGGCGGTCTGTGGGGTATTCCACGGGCCAGGATCGGCCCCCCTCGGCAGAAAGATTTCCTCCACGGTCTTGTAGGTCTGCCAGACGGTGTAGCCGGGATCCCCAGGCTGTTTGGCGCAGTCCGGATCACCTCGCTGCCCATCCTGTGCGGGCCAGTTCAAGGCGATGAACATCTGCCAGCTGTATTGATCGAACAGGTCCTGACTGGCCGTGGCGGCCGGCGCGGTGCTGGGGGGTTGGCAATTCAGGTTGCTGGTCTGTGTCGACGGCATAGCCTGTTCCCGGGCCAGTGTCGGCAGACTGGCCAGGCCCAGTAGCATCATGGTGAGACTGAGTATGGTTTTCATGGCGATCCTTCGTCGTTGTTCAGGGTTTGCGCTGCATGAGCTTGTTCCACTGCGCCTTTTGGCCGTTGCTCTGTGACGCCGGTGGCTCGAACAATTGGCAGGGCGGCGGATTCGCCGGGCACATGGCGGCCACCTGCGCCCAGGTCTGGGCCGGGTCCGGTTTGGCGATGCGGAAGTTGGTGTAGTTCTGGCTGACGATGGGGGCATTGGCGACGCTGGTGTCACCCGAAAAAAAGAACGACTGGGGATGCCGGTAGGGCGGTTGTCCCGACGGTTTTTTGTAGAAGGCATAGCCGAACAGGATCGGACCTTGCGGCGATTCGAGGTCCAGAGCGTAGGCCTGCACGCTGCCATTGAGGTTTTTGCTGCGCTCGGCGCTGTAGGGCAGGTGCTGGATGAAGTCTTGCCGCGGCGGATGATTCATCGGCGAAAACATGCAACAGGCCGGCATGTCTTTGGGGCGGTCTTGCGGGTAAGTCAGGAAGTACGCCTTGTTGCCCAGGGACACGAAGGAGCAGGTGTAGTTGTTGTTCTTGATCGGGAAGATCGGCAGGCAGTATTTCTCGTAGTGCTCCATCATGGCGCCGAAACCGTCGCCATCCGGCGGGATGTAGGCGGTGTCGTAGTAGCTGGTGCCTCGGGAGACGGTGTAGTCCGCCGGGGTGAGTGTTGTGGGTGGATTGCTGTAGGGCGGCGGGTTTTTCTCGTAGTTGTGCATCACCCGGTACATGGTCCAGTCGCTGATCCAGTACGCCGGGAAAAACGGATCGGAAGGGTCGCCCGGTGCTCGTTTAGCGATGCAATTGCCGTTCTGTTCATTGCACCCCTCGGTGTTGTGCACCCCCATGGTGAAGTACACGGCGCCGCTGTCCGCCTGGGCGAATAGAGCTGGGCTGAGCAGCAGGGTCAGCAGCAACAATCGGTTCAAGATGCTGGCTTTCATATGACACTCCTGTGAAGTGCCGGGTGACAGGCTCGTCACCCGGTGGTCCTGCGTGAGCGTTGTTGTTATAGCCTTACTTGTAGTCGCTCATGTCGAGCGGGAAGGGTGGGTATTTCTGTTGCACCAGGGCCTGCGCCCAGAGCTCCAGTACTGCGCGTCGGCTTTGTGACATGTCGCGGGTGATGGGCATGGCGAGTGTGCTTTCTTCCTGGTACTCCTTGCTGATCAGCACAATGAGTTGGTCGACGGCACCCTCTATCCGTTCCAGCGAATTGAGCGGCATGTATTTGCTCATGATCGGGTACAGGTAATAGAAGGGCTGCAGGATGCGCGGGTAGATGAAGCTTTCCCATATCAGGACCCGGGCATCGGGTTTCGTGCAGATCTGGTTCCATTCGTCGACAAAATCCTGCTGCATTTGGGGCTCCAGCGGCAGGACCCGCAACGGTGCGAGGAAGTCTGTATAGGCGCTCATGTAGTTGAAGCTGAAAGGGATCTCGGGCGGCTGCTCACCTTCCTGCACGAAGAAACGCAAGATCGGGAAGCCCGGAGCCTGTGCCTTGACGGTCAGTCGTGCGATGCCATCGGCGTCGGTCTGAATCTGCGTCAGGCAGTAGTGCACGGTGCTGTTTGGGGGATCCTGAAGAACACCTTCCATGAGGATGGGGTTGTCGAACGACAGGCAGGGGCTCAGGGCGACCGAGCCGGGTGTCGGCAGGTATTTCTGATAGCTCACCGGTTTCCCGGTATCGGTATCATCTGCGGCCTGAGTTGCCATGAGCCGACGGCCAGCGCCCTCGGTCACCAGGCTTTGTACCGCGCAGGTACCGGTAAATTGCGGCAGCTTGGAGCTGTTGTTGGCGCGATTTTTCGGATGGTCTTGGAACAACGCAAAGTCGGCCGGATTGCTGAACGCCAGATAGTAATCAGTCGTGCACATCATGTAGGCGTTGCCATACTCCGCCACCGATAACACGGTGCCGGCCGGTGCCGGCCGGCCGTCATATTGCACCATGATCTGCAGCGTCTTGCTGTCGCCCACGTCGATGAAACTTGCGCTCTCAACCACTTCGGCCGTCCACATCTGCTGGGTCGCGGCTTGCAAGGGGGTTGTTCCCTCCAGTTGCAGCTCCAGCGATCCGGTTTGCAGCTTTTTCTGCGCGTCGGCGCTGAGTGGCAGGTCAAGGATGCCGGAGCGTTTGTCGAACGCCGCCTGTTGATAGTCCTCAAAGCCAAAACTGGCCAATGGGGTGAATTGTCCGTCCTGGCGTATCCCCAGTTGGTAGTTGCCGGCATCGTATTTTTCGGCCACCGGGATGTCGGCTGCCTTGTCGATCGGATAGCACGGGAAGGTGTTGGTGAGGTCCAGCGACAAGGTATCGCCATGGGCCTGTGCCGAGATCACGCCCAGCGTCATTGGGGTGGCGTCGGAACCGGGTTTTTGAAGAGGCACAGCGTTGCCGGGGACCAGACGCCGACCTGCCGGTGCGGTGGGGAACTCGTCGTCAAACCACAGGCCCAGGGTACCTACGGTGCGGCTGTAGGCGGGGTTGAAGAAGATGCTGGCGACGTTATCCAGTCCTTTCTGGTACATCTCTTGTACATAGGCCATGTCCGTCGGGGTGGTGGAGTGGGAGTTGATGTAGGGGTAGTTGTTGAAAATGCCGTTTCTGTCGTAGCAGGTCAGGTAGGTGGAAAACCGGAACATCAGGCCTTTGGCTTTTTGTAGTTCCATCTGTTCCTGGAGGTTTTTCAGCAGGGCCGAATTGCTGATCGCCCAGGTCAGGTTTTCTTTCGGGAAGCAGGTTTGCCAGGTGGTGGTCACATAAATCAGGCCACCCAGGTTTGCCCAGTTGAAGTTCAGGAAGCGATCGAGCATCCGGTGTTGACGCTTGAGCGTCAGGCCGCATTGATCGTCGCCCAGCACCAGTTTGTCGAAGTACAACGCTGTGAAGGTGTTCTGCCAGGGGCTGACGTCGACAAAGCGGGCCGGAGTGGGGCCCTTGCTGCCAAAGGGATTGCCGAGCAAGTTGTAGCTCTGGTTAATCAGGGCATCCTGATCAACGTACCCGCCGGTCGGGAGTTCGCCGCCGATGATGACGGACTGGGTCTGGTTGTAGCTGACGGTGCCACAGGCGTTGTCACCGAACAGGTTCCATTCTCCGGGGATCATCGTTGGAGGATTCTGTTTGACATTGCCCGGCACCTGCGTGACGTAGTCGGGCGCTTCGTGTAACACCCGAGGGGCGATAGTCCAGGGCATCAGTGTGCTGGCGGCATTCTCTGGCGTGATGTTGTAGTAATCAAGAAACCGCCAGTTCATCTGCATTTTTACCGCATCGTAGAGCGGGTACATATCGTTGTTGTTGGCCGTCGGCGGGTTCCAGAACATGTGGCCGTTGAGGTAGATACGGGGGAAATTCAATACGCTCATGTCATGCTCTCCTTAGCGTTGCCACTGGGCGCGTTTGAGCGACCAGACGAAGTCCAGTTTGTTGTAACCGGTGAAGGCCGAGTCCGGCAGGGCGGCGGTGGGGTAGACGATGCCGCCCTGTTCTTTCATGGCGAAATTGAAGTAGCCCTTCTTTCTCGAGTACGCGGCGGTGTCATGGCAGGCAAAGCACGACGACTGGCTCTGAAAGGCGGACTCCAGCTGAGAGTTGGCCAGCAAGGTCGGGTTGGTTTTGGACTGGACTGCGATCAGTTCGTACTTCGACAACCCGGGATATTGAGCCTGGAATTGGCTATTGACGGGCTTGGCAGCGGCTGTCGGCCCGGTGCTGTTGGTTATCGGGGTGGGCGGGATGGCGTTGGTGACGGTGTACTTGCTGTTGTTGATGTTTTCGAAGGTGGTCCAGACCCAGCCGGGATTCAGCTTGTTGACGACGTGCAAGCCGCTCAGCGCCGCATAACCGACCTGGTAGTTGCCGTCTTGCAGGTAATAGGCCTGGGCGATGTAGTAACCGTCGTTTTCCAGTGTCTGTTTGTAGGTCGTGTCGGAGCCGATCCACAGCCAGGCGGATTTCAACTCCCAGGCGGTGGAGGGGAACTCCAGGCTGCTGGTCAGGGCAGCCTGGCCGTTCATGTTGTAGACCTGGCGTTGCACGATGTAATCGAAAGTTCCCTCGCCCATCAGCAGTTGAAAGCGCACGGGTTGGCCAATTTCTGTCGTCGGCACCGCACCGCCCATTTCCAGAATCAAGCCATCGACCTGTTGCGTGGCGTTGATGTTATGGAAGGTTCGGGACAGGTCCATTCCTTGTGTCTTCTTGGCTTTCGTCAGCACGGCGTCCGGGGGCGGCACGGGCGTGCCGTAGGCGGCGGGCTTGGCACCATCGGCCAGGTAGACCTGGTCGGAGGGCTTCATGGATTCCCACTCGCGGTTGGGGCTGCCCGCGGCGGCGGGCTGGTTCAGGCAGACGAACCAGTTCCAGGCCATGGTCTCGGGACTTTGCGCAAACGCAGTCCGGGTCTTGTCGACGTCTCCTTCAAACTGCAGGAAGTTGTTGCAGTCAAAGGTGTTCGTGCTCTGAGCCTGAGCCAAACCGGCCAGGGCAGTCAGAACTGTTATAGAAATGGCTCGCCGCATGGAAGCTCCTTGGCATTGGCCGGGTCGGTGTGTGGGTGCCCCAGGAAGTGTTCCAGGAGCAGTTGCTTCACCGCCGTGGCCGCAAGGCGCTGGGGCAACGGCAGATCGCAATTGGTGATGAGCAGCGGGCCGGTCTGTTCGCTTTCGGGCAGGCGGCCATGGCTGCCACGGACCAAACGGGTGTCCAGCGGAATCAGGTCCATGTAGTAGCGAAAACCGAGTTTTTTCTGCAGCAGGCGACGCGCCACTTTCAATTTCGGGAAGCGAATGGCCGGGTCGATGAACAGCTCCAGTGGGTCGTAGCCAGGCTTGCGATGGATGTCCACGGTGCGGGCAAAGTCGGGTGCCTTGCGATCGTCGAACCAGTAGTAGTAATCGAACCAGTAACCCGGCGCGGCCACGGTCACCAGCTCGCCGCTGCGCGGATGATCCAGCTGCCAGGTCCGTTGTTCGGCTTTATCCAGCACCTGCTCGATGCCGGGCTGGCGTTGCAACAGCGCTTTGACGCGAGGTATGTCTTGCGCCTGCTTCACGTAGATATGAGCAATCTGATGATCGGCCACGGCAAAGGCCGCGCTGGCGCCGGGGTCGAGCAACTCCCAGGTCAGCGATTGGCGCACCTGCAACAAGCCTTCCGAGCGCAACAGCCGGTTGATGGAAACAGATTGCTGTACCGCTTCGATCCCGTACTCGGACAGCAGCATCACCGCCGCGCCTTGCTCCTGGGCAAAGGTCAGCAGGCGACCGACTTCACTGTCGATGGCCCGTACCTCGTCGGCAGTCGACGGATGATCAGGGCCCAGTCGCTGCAGGCTGTAGTCGAGATGGGGCAGGTAGACCAATTGCAGGTCGGGCTGATCGAGCTGGAATTCGGCGATGGCGCAGTCGACGATCCAGCGGCTGGATGCGATGCCGGCCGCCGGGCCCCAGAAGCTCGGAAAAGGGAATTCGCCGATCTGCTGCTCGATACGCTCGTGCAACGAGGCCGGTGTCGAATACAGGCCGAACATTTTGCGGCCATCAGCCGGGTAGTGAGGGCGTGGGGTGATGGCGGCATCCACGTCCGCATACATGTTGTACCACCAGAACAGCTGGCTGCAGCGAAACCCGGGGAGCTCACGCTTGAGCTGCTGCCAGACTTTTTCACCCTGGATCAGTGCGTTGGGTTGCAGCCAGAAACGCACTTCGGCCTGGTCGCGGAAATACCAGCCATTGCCCACAATGCCGTGTTCCGACGGCGACAGGCCGGTGAGGATCGAGGACTGCACCGTGGACGTGACGGCCGGAAACACCGGTTGCAGGCTGGCCATTTTGGCCGTTTTCAACAGGGCATTGATGTGCGGTGTCGCCGGCCCCAGCAGCGCCGGTGTCAGCCCGACCACGTTAATCAGCAGCAGCGGTTGACGCGGTTGATCAGAGGGCATCGGCGTACGCCTCCCACGCTTGGGGTTGCAGCAATTTTCGCTGCCGCAATTGGTCTTCTACCCAGTGCAGTTCCGCAACGATTCCCTGGAGTTGGGCGTGCTCGGTAGTGGGCCGCAGTTGGGCGGGCAGGACGCCCCAGCTGTAGGTTTCCACTTCCAGCACAGGACGAAAATCCCCATGGTCTGCGAGAAAGTCGAAGGTCTGCGACAGGGCGATCTGGCTGCCGCTGAGTTCCGGCAGCAGCAAGTGTTCGCTGAACAGCGGAATGTGGAAATGAATCCGCAGTTCGGGGTATTGCCCCAGGTTGTTTGCGCAATCCTCTAGCGCTGCGGGAAGGTCGGCCCAACCCGACAACCGCTCCTGCGCATCACGGGCTTTGACTTGATGCAGGTAGGTGGTTTCGGCGAAGTCGCTCAAGGTTTTGAGGACGTGTTCGCGTCGGTTGTCGTTTTCAGCGGGCAGGCGACAAATCAGCGCGTTGGACAGCTGAATCTTGCCGACGGGCACTCGGGCCTGACGCAGCTTTTCCAGCGACTGATAGCAGTGCTCGAAGACCACGGCCTGGTGGCAAACATCAAAACACAACGCCAAATAGTCATGGTGCGGGTCCGTGGCTTGCCAGCGGTGGAAGAAGGCGATGGCCTGGTCGGTGTTTTCCAGCACGCAGTCCGGCTCCATCTCCAGGCAGAACACGATCTTCTTGCCCGTCTCCAGGTGCAGCCTGGCCAGCGAAGCGGTGAGTTGGCGCAACAGATGCTCGGCACGCTGCTGTAACTGCGGGTTCCAGTTGGCGGCGTAGCCCAGCGGCACGGTGGAAATTACACCCTGGGGACAGTCCGGCGGCAGGGCATCGGCGAGGATCCGCGCCAGATTCAGGCTGTACGCCAGCCGTTCAGACTCGGCCCAACTCGGCAAATAAACCTCGGCTTTCACCGCGCCCTGATGAAACTGGCCGTAGGGAAAGCCGTTAAGGGAGGTCAGGCGCAGCCCGCTGCGTTGCAGCAGGTCCAGGAAGTCCGCGCGAGCCGATGGCTGCTGTAATTCGGCCGCGGCGAGGGCGCTGATCCACAGTCCACTGTCCTGCTCGTCCAGCCCGCGCAGTGTTCGCACGCCCTGAAAATGCTGTTCGATGGATGACCGTAGCCCCGCCAGGTCACGGGTCGGGTGCACATTGCTGCAATAACCGACCTGCGCGGCAGCCCAACCCGTGCCGGCACTCATTTGATCACCGGTTCCTGGCCGCGCAGGGCGGAGTTGTCCTGCCACTGCCGACGCTGGTCGATGGGCAGCGGGGTGCTGACGAGGGCTTTGTCCAGTTGGCCGCTTTGGGCAAAAAAGTCCACGGGGTTGTGGAACAGCACCTGTTCGACCTGGGCTTCACTGAACCCAGCAGCCAGCATCGCCTCGCCCGTTTTTGGCACCTTGAGCGGGTCGCTGATCCCCCAGTCGGCGGCACTGTTGACCACCATCTTCTCAGTGCCGTACTCCTTCAACAGGGCGACCATGCGCTGTTCCGACATCTTGGTGTTGGGGTAAATGGAGTGGCCGCGCCAGCAGTCGCTGTCCAGCACCAGCGGCAGAGTCAACTCGTTGAGGTGGTCGATGATCACCAGATGCTCGGCAATCCCGACTTCGCGAATCACCGCCAGGGTGCGTTTGGTACCACCGATCTTGTCGCGGTGCGGAGTGTGCACCAGCACCGGCAAATTGAATTGTTTGGCCAGCTCCAACTGAGCGGCGAGAAAGCGATCTTCCTCGGGGGTGATGTCGTCGTAGCCGATTTCGCCGACCGCCACGACGCCGTCTTTCACCAGGTAGCGCGGCAGAATCTCCAGCACTTCATTGGCCACCGACAGGTCATTGGCCTCCTTGGGGTTGAGGCCGATGGTGCAGAAGTGATGGATGCCGAACATGCTGGCGCGAAAGCGTTCCCAACCCAACAGCGTGTCGAAGTAGTCAATGAAACTGCCGACACTGGTCCTGGCCTGGCCCTGCCAGAAGGCCGGCTCGATCACCCCGGTGATGCCGGCGGCCGCCATGTTCTGGTAGTCATCGGTGGTGCGGCTGACCATATGAATATGCGGGTCGAAGTACTTGAGCATGGTGAATCCTCGTCAAGGGGCGGGAGCCGTTGTGCGTTAGTTCAGTGGGGGGCCGGCCAGATGCTCGTGCCATTCCGGTGGCAAGCGTTGCTGCTGGCTCAGGTTCACCAGGCGCTGGCGTTGCGCCGGGCTGAGCAGGTCGAAGGCAATCACCCGGGGCAATCCCGCGGACACCGTTCGTTCGGCTGCGAGCTGTTCGTCCAGCAGGTCGAGGGCCAACTGGTTGAGGGCGACGCTGTGTCGTTGGGTCAGGCCGATCAGGCGTCGTACGTCGAGCCCCATGCCCAGCGCCTTCAACACCAGTTGGTGGAAGGCCCGTTCGCTGTAGTGACGCGACGGGTAGAGGGTGTCCAGGGCGAGGGCGGCGAACACCTGGCTGTTACTGGTTCGCCCGGCCTGCAATGCCAACTCCACACAGAGCCCACGGCTATCGAGCCAGTCGAGGGCCTTCAAGGTGGCGATCTTTTCCTGATCGTCGCCCCACAGAAACAGCTGGCGCAGCAAGGGCAGTTGCCTGGCGAGGGGTTGTTGCTCCAGGACCTGAGCCAGCAACAACGCCCGCGCCAATTGGACCTGATTCCAGCCATTACTGTCGGGCAGTGCCGACGCCTTGAGGCTGCGCTTGCACTGGCTGCTCAAGAGCGCCGCGGTGTTGGCGTCCGGGCGTTGGTCAAGCTGCTCCTGCGCCTGACGCCACCATCGCAACTCAGCATCATCGAGCTGCTGAGCGAGGGCCAGGCGTTGTTCGGCGAGGCAGTCGTGACGCATTTCGAGGGCCGCCGATGGCGGCGCAGTGACGTCCATGTTCATGTCGGCTTGATCCAGCGCTGGAAGTGTGGAAGCAGGAAAAACACCAGAACACATAACAGGCTGCCCAGTGGCTGGTTGGCCACGGCCAGCACCAGGGCATCGAACAGCGGCAGGGCCGCCAGGCCAGCGCCGATAAAGGCACGAACCTGCCGTTGCTGCGGGTTGGCCAGGTTGTGCCAGTAGTGCCAGCCCAGCCAGCCAAGCCAGAGCATCAGCACGGGCCAGAACCAGACATTGTCGGAATAGATCGCCAGCGCCAGTGGGCTCAACATCAGGAGTAGAGGGAGGCGGCTGAGCAACTGGTTGCGATGTTCCTGGCGGGCCAGGTAGGTCAGGCCGCTGATGTAGACGCCGAGCAACATGGCGCAGAGCCAGATTGGCTCCGGTGGTACCGCCAGGCTGGCCGCCGCCGTGAGGTAGAGGGCCGAGCGGCAGGCGCCCATCAACCAGACGCTATGGGCGTATTTCTTGTGCAGCAGGTTGTAGCCGAGAATGCAGCTCACCAGCAGGGTGACGCTGCCCAGCAACCAGTGCGGCTGGTCGATCAGCCGGCTCAGACCCAGCACCGAGGCCGCGGCCAGTATCAGCAACAGCACAGTGGCCAGCCCCACTTGCTGGCGGCTGACCAGGCCCAGGGTGATGGGACGGGGGTTATGGTGTTGTTGGTCCCAGTCGGCGTCGAGCCAGTCATTCAATAACATGCCGGCCAGATACAGCAGCGACAGTGCGGCCAGCAGCAGGATCCACACCAGCGACGACGGCGGCGCCAGGGCACCGGCGCTGCTGGCCAGCAGGGCGGCGGCCAGGGTGTTGGTCCACACCGTGGGCAGGTTGGATACCCGGCCGAGGGTCATCCAGGTCTTCAGGTTCAGCGGTGTCTGGCTCATTGCGCGCAGCCCTCGCTCAAGCCGAGCACCGGGTCGATGCGGGTGGACAGCCGTTGCAGTGCTTGCTCCATCCGCGCGGCATCGATTTCATGCAGGTCCACCGACTCGCCAATCCGGCTGAGCATGGGGATGGAGAGTTGCCCGCCCAAGTGTTGGCGGAACTCCTCCAGCCCGAGCAACACCTGCGAGCGTCCCTGTGCATCTTTCAAGGCCAGTTCCGGCGGGCACAGGCTGAAGCCGAGCTTGAGCAGCAGGTTCAGAACCCGTTCAGTGTCGGCATCGCTCAACAGCCCCAGGGCATTGGCATAAAGGCCATCCAGGGCCATGCCCACCGCCACGGCTTCACCATGGCGCAGCCGGTGTTGGCTGAGGTTTTCCAGTTTGTGCGCGGCCCAGTGCCCGTAATCCAGTGGTCGCCCGTTACCGCGTTCGAAGGGGTCGCCGGCACCGGTGATGTGCGCCAAGTGCAGTTCGGCGCAGCGGCGGATGGCATAGCGGCTGGCCGGGTGATCGAAGTGGGCGAGGGCGTTGGCCTGTTGCTCCATCCATTGGAAAAACGCCTGGTCCTTGATCAGCGCCACCTTGACTGCCTCGGCCAACCCGGCGATCTGGTCACGGCGGGTCAGACTGGTCAGCAGCTGGAAGTCGTTGATCACCGCGGTGGCGGGGTAGAAGGCGCCCAGCAGGTTTTTCTGGCCGAAGGCATTGATGCCGTTTTTCACACCGATGCCGGCGTCGTTCTGCGCCAGCACGGTGCTCGGGATGCGGATCAGGCGAATGCCACGGTGGAAGGTGGCGCAGGCGTAGCCCACGGCATCCAGCACCGCGCCACCGCCCAGGGCCAGCACATAGCAATGCCGGTCCAGCCCATGGTGCAGCATGTCGGTGTACAGCTGCTGCAACACCTGTGAGTCCTTGCTCAGTTCGCCGGCCGGCACCGCAATCGGCGCGGTCTGCAACCGCAGGTCCGCCGCATGGGCAGCAAAGTAGGCATCAATCTGTTGCAGCAGTTGCGGGGTGCTTTGCAACAGGTGTTCATCGGCGAACACCAGCACCGTCACCGGGCCCCTGTGCTGTGGGGTGAGTCGTGCGGTGAGTTGGTGATGCAGGCAAGGATTGGACGGATCGAACAAGTGATCGGTAAACACCACCGGATAGTCGAAACGGACCTCGAAACGTCCATGCAGCGGTTGCTCCGCGTTGTGCTGACGCAAGGTCTTGAACAGGCTATACCCGGCGATAAACAGCCCGGGCAATACCATGCTGGCGAGAATGGTCACCAGCAGCGCGTTCTGCTCGACGAGGAAGGTGCCGATCGCGCTGTAGGCCAGCGCCAGGCCGGCATTGGCCAGGGTAGTGACCAACACAAATGCGCGCAGCGGATAACGTTGCATACCAGCGGCCACCACCGAGGTTTCCGCCAATACCGGCACGCCGCGCAGGCAGATCAACGACAGCGTGCCCAGCCGATACGCCAGCTGCCCAGGTTGGCGCTGATGCAGGCCCAGGCGACCAGACAGCAAGCGAAAATAGCCGGCCCCCAGCGCATAACCCAGCCCGGCACCCAGGCACAGGCCAATGAAAATCACCAGGTAGCCGCCAAGACTGCCCAGCATGGCCACGGCCAGCAGCGCGACCATGCTCGAAGGTACCGGCAGCACCACGTCCAGCGCCAGCAGGGCGATCAGCAACAGCGCCAGGTTGAGTTTCTGGGAAGGCGTGGAGGGCAGGTACAGGTTGAGATGGTTCAGGAAGTCCTGGATCTGTTGTTCGAACAACAGAAAGCTGACGATCACCAGGCCCGAGAAGCAAAGCAATGAAACCCAGAAATGTCCGGCTGGCCCTTTTTGCGAGAACGCACGATACCCACGGCTGCGCTTCATCAAGCATCCCTCTTCATTGTCATGACTGATTCCGTGTCAGTAACTAAAAGCAGCGTCTGGTGTGTTTTAGATCAATGGACTCTCTCGCCTGAGGGGCTGGTTTATGTACGGTTTGGTTGCGCCTGTAGAGATAGTTCTGAACTTAGACGGTCGTGGTGTTTTTGCAAGGTAGCCTGATGGCAATCTGACTTTTTTCACCTGCGTGAACGCGACCTTGTAGCGGCAGTCGAGCTTGCGAGGCTGCGTTCGGCTGCGCAGCAGTCGTAAAACCAGACATTGCGATGTATCAGGCAAACCGCGTCAGCCGGATTCACGACGGCTTCGCCGCCGAACGCAGCCTCGCAGGCTCGGAAGCTGCTACAGGAAAGCGCGGTGCGGCTATCGATGTTCCAGAGCGGATGTTAAAAAATGTTATTTTAAAAAAATACTTCACATAATCTGATCATTGGAGGGGGGAGTGGGGGTACGCCTTGGCCAGGCCTCGGTGATCCTGGCCAGGCAATATGGTCTGGAAACGGTGGTGTCATGGATCATGGGTGCGAACAAGCCGAACCAGCACATCGTTCAGGCCATCGGCGCGCGTCTGTGGGCGCGCCTGCCGAATATCACCCGATTCGGTGAAACCCGTGCCGATGTCCTGCTGTTAGGCTTGCCGCTCCATGAAGAGCTCTCGAGCCCGCCGCCACTGTTCAATCAAGACGCTTGATAGGACACAGATCAACCTGTGGGAGCGGGCTTGCTCGCGAAGGCGGTGTGTCAGGCGACATGGGTGCCGGCTGACACTCCCTCTTCGCGAGCAAGCCGGCTCCCACAGGGGATTTCGGTGTCGCGATTTCGCGCATCAATACCGCAACGTTCACCTTTTCCCGGGCGATGCTTTGATAGGCAAAATACAAACCGCTGCCGGCATCCCAGCCGAGGCCCGGACCGGCGCTGACGAGGGGGTTGAGTGCGCCGCCCAGCAAGCGCTGCAAGGGCAGGTCTTTTGGCGTCTCGAGCAAACCGATCAGCAGCAGGCGCTGGTGAGGGTCATTGCATGCCAGCTTCAGTGGATAGGTGTCATCGATGATCAGATCGCACATTCCCCGGGCGTCGAACGCCAAGGGCTGCATCTCGAGGGCGGTGGAAAGATCTTTGAGCAAGGTTTTGTAGAAGAGGCCACTCATGGCTTAACCCGTAAATGATGGACATAGGGGCTAAGTGGTGCGGCGGGTGCTGTCGGTTTCGTTATTGCGGCAAATAGCTCTTTTGTATACGTGCCAGGGTGCCGTCTTTGCGAAGCGTTTCAACCGCCTCGCGCAAGTCTTGCACCAGTTGAGCGGAGCAAAGTTTGGAGCACGCCAGATAGAGTTCCGCTCTGCTCATGACGGGGCTCATCCGCAGTTTTTGTTCCGACACCTTCGTCCAGATGTATCGACTCTCCGGGATACCATTGAACCAGGCGTCAATGCGACCTTTCAGGAGCATCTGCGCGGGGTTGTCGCCAATGGTCAGCGGGTAGATCTGATCATCGCTGAAGCCTTGCGTACGCAGGATTTCCTCCTGAGCACTGCCCAGGCCGACGCCGATCACCCGGTAGGTTTTCTTCGCTTGTTCGAAGCTTTCCACCGGCCGCTCAAGGCTGAAAAAAGCGCGCTCCATGGGCATGATCGACGCGATCCAGGTGAAGCGATCCTCACGTTCTGGCGTGCGTGACAAGGGCGCGATCAGCATATCCTGCTTCTCGCTGACGTGTTTCTGCGATCTGGCCCAGGGCAGCCCATGGACATGAGCGACATAGCCGGCGTTGGCGATGGCCGTCAGGACGGCTTCTCCAACCATGCCGTGGCCTTGGGAGCCATCGACGAACGTCAGTGGCGGAGCATCCGGGATATACAGTTCGAGCGGCAAGGATGCGCCACACGCGTTATAGGCAATCAGCAGCGATGCTGACAGACAAAACCCGCAAAGCGCCTTTGGATAGGCAGTTAATACCCGTGAGCTCGCGCTCATGGTTGATCGTTCAGGCATTGAAGGTAAAAGGGCGCCACAATTCACCAGTGGTGTTGATCACAGGGATGATGAGTCTGTTTTTCTATTGGATCCGGTACGGACACGGCATTCTACGCAGACTTTTGGCGGGGGCACATCCTCCCGCAGGTGAATGTGTCAGGCGGGAGCCGCGACCCTATGGCAGGGTCGCCTGTTACTCGTTGGTCAAACCTCTATTTGCGCAATCAGTGCGCACAGATACGCAGGCCCCCTCTCACCGATCACGTTGCGCAAAGTCCTCTCGCTTGCCGTGACCGCGTTATGGTTGGCTGCCCGGCAAAATCGATACACCAGATCCACGGTTTTTTGCGGGTCCGGCGCCTGCTGTGCGTGCGCATCACAATGGGCAAGCAGCAGGTAGCGCAAGGTCAAGGTCCCGATAGGCGGGCTTGCTCCGGCGTTTCGCCGGGCTCGATGACCGAGGCACCGAGAATTTGTTGGCGCAATGCTGGCGGCACGCCCGATGCATTCAGGATGTTCATCAACACGATCAGCAACGGGTCAGCAAGGATCGGCTCGCAGCAGGCTATTGACGGTTCATATTCTGCCGCCAGATTGGGTAGCTCTTCGGCCCAACCGGCATAGGGTAACGTTGTCAGCCGAGCAGCGATCCAGTGCAGGCGCAGCAATACCTGGCCGGTGGACAGTTGCGACGACAGCGCCATCTACAACACAAAGCCGACCACTGAACGCCATTGCGACGAGTCCAGGCCCGCAAACGCCTGGTTACTGGCCCCGTAAAGATGGAAGTCGTCTTGTTGGCTTTTCTCGATATGGTACGGGTCATCGCCATACAGCCCCAGACGGGCAATATCCGGGCAGCTCAAGGTCGCAGACTTCACCAGTGCGCCATTGATCCGGCGATACATGCGCGGGTAGTTGGCACAGGTATCGGTGAGTACCTGTTCGCCCTGCTGCGCATGAGCGAGCAAGCACCCCAAGCGGTAGAGGTCTTGCTGGCCGAAGCCCGGCCGGCGTTTGTGGAGTGGTTGCGAGTGGTCAACCAAATGATCAACCTCGAAGAACGAATGAAGCAGAAGGCGGCGCAAGCACGCGATGTCGCGACAAGCTTCGACGCGCTGATGTGGGCGCTGGCACTCGGCGTGATTCTGCTCAGTGCGGTGATGGCATGGCTGCTGACGCGTAGCATCACGCAGCCACTGCGCCAGGCTTCAACGCTGGCCCAGGATATTGCTTCCGGTAATTTGTCCGGGGTGGTCAATATCAAGGGAACCGATGAGCTGGCAGGGTTGCTCAATGCACTGGGCGGCATGCAATCGAGCCTGAGTGGCAAGGTCAGGCTCATCTCGGACACGGCAGACAAAGTCGCCATCTCCGCAGAACAGATGCAGGTGGCTACCGAGAAGAATACGCAGCACATGCACAAGCAGAGTGATGAAGTGATCCAGGCCGCCACGGCGGTCAACCAGATGAGTACGGTCGTCGATGATGTGGCACGCAACTTCAGATTCATCGGTCATCGTCAATCGCTCTTCCCGCCAAGGGCGGGACCAGGTGCTTGCAACGGTCGGCGCGATTCAGAATATGGCCGATGAATTGGGCCAGACCTCGGCATTGGTCCTGGGGCTGGCGGATAAAAGCCGCGAAGTCGGCCGGGTGCTGGATGTGATCCGTAACATTGCCGATCAAACCAATCCATTGGCACTCAATGCTGCCATCGAGGCCGCCCGTGCCGGCGAAAGTGGCCGAGGTTTCGCCGTTGTGGCGGACGAGGTGCGGGCTCTGGCACACAGAACCAGAGCGTTGCAGGCTCAGAGATCAAGCACCAGCATTGCGCTTCTGGAGCGTGAGCAACAAGGTGTGAATTGATCATTGAGGGCCTGTTCCTCCTCGGTCAGGAACAGGTCGCGATGCTCCGGTTCGCCAGCCAGGACGCGAGTCAGGCAAGTGCCGCAGATGCCTTGTTCGCAGGACATGGGAATGTCAAAGCCTTTGCCCAGCAGCACATCGATCACCCGGGTGTCGGCGGGAATCGACAGCACCTCGCCGGTACTGCTGATTTTCACTTCAAAGGCGCCATCCGCCGAATGATCCATCGGTGCGGCGCTGAAGTATTCACGGTGCAACCGCTCCTCGGGCCAGCCTTGGGTGCGGGCGCTGGCCAGAATGTACTCCATGAATCCCCCCGGCCCGCAGACGTACAGGTGGGTATCCGGCTCGGGGTTTGCCAGCACTTCGGCAGCCTGCAGCTTCTGCGCATCGGTGCCGCTGTCGTAATGAATCTGCACTTGCCCGGCAAACGCTGCCTTCGCGAGGCGCTCTCCGAAGGCGGTACGCTCCGCTGAGCGAGTGCAGTAGTGCAACGTGAAATCGGCACCGGTGCTGGCGAGTTTTTCGGCCATGCAGAGGATCGGCGTAACCCCGATGCCGCCGGCGAACAGCAGAGTGCGACGGGCGTCGTGGTCTAGCGCAAAGAGGTTGCGCGGTTCACTGATCTGCAATACGTCGCCGACCCTGAACTGCTCGTGGATATGGCGCGAGCCACCCCTGGAGTCAGCATCCTTGAGCACCGCGATCTGGTAGCGATGCTGCTCGTGGGGAGGGTTGCACAAGGAGTACTGGCGGGTCAGTCCATTCGGCAAATGCACATCGATATGCGCGCCGGCCTCGAAGGCGGGCAGGGCGCCTCCATCGGCCAGTGCCAGTTCAAAGCTGCAGATATCCAACGCTTCGGTGTGTCTGGCGACTACTTTTACTTCGAGCATGGCGGCACCTGTTGAAAGATCCGTTAGGGGGCTGACTCAGGCGCTGGCGATCAGCGTCGAGGGGGCGGTCGGTCCGGCGGCTGTTTCCTGGGCGATGTACCTGTCAAGGACGCGCCGCGCCTGCACGCCACCGGCATCGATATTGAGCTTGAGCAGGCTGCGCTCGGGATGCGCGAGCAAGTTCTGTTGCTGGCGTTCGAGCATTTCCAGGTCTTCGGAGAAGATCTTGCCCTGGCCTTCGCGGATGCTCTCGGTGAGCGCTTGGTCCTGTGGGTTGAAGTTGCGCGCCATCCCCCAGAAGTACCAGATCGAGGTGTCGGTTTCGGGAGTGATGAAGTCAACCACAATGCTGGCGGCCTTGTGGGCGGGGTCGGCGTTGTAGCCACCTTTACCGGCGTGCGCTACACCGACTTCGATCATCACGTGGCTGGGAGGGGTGAAGCGGCAGATCTGCCAGCGGTCTACCGGAACGTCGTCGGCCAAGCCGTTGCCACGCAGGGCCATGCGCCAGAACGGTGGTGCGCCGATGTTTTCCATGTGGCGACTGGTGACCACCAGGTCGCCGTCGACAGTGGTCTTGGGCGCGGCTTCGTCGATTTCCTTTTGACCGATGCTGCTGGCATGGACGTAGGTCTCGTGGGTCAGGTCCATGAGGTTGTCGATCATCAAGCGATAGTCGCAGTTGATGTGAAAGAGCCCGCCGCCGTAGGCCCAATCCGGGTGGTCGGCCCATTCCAGAGGGTGAATCGAGGTGGGGTCGGCAAGGGCCTGGTCACCGGTCCAGACCCAAATGAAGCCGTAGCGCTCTTCAACGGCAAAGGCGCGGATGGCGGGGAAACCACGGACACGCTGCCCCGGCATTTCCAGTGTTTTTCCGTCACAGCCCATGGTCAGGCCGTGATAGCCGCAGATCAGCTTGCCGTCCTCGACAAAACCCAGAGACAGCGGAGCGCCACGGTGTGGGCAGAAGTCTTCAAGGGCCGCCACACGACCCTCCGGGCCACGGTAGAAAACGATTTTCTCACCACAGATCTGCCGGCCCAGGGGCTTTTCCTGGATTTCATCGGGCGTGCAGGCAACGTACCAGGCATTTCTCGGGAACATGATGAAGGTCTCCTTGGGGTATTTGTTTTTATTGGCTCAATAGTTATATATGGTAACTATGTTCGTCAACCTAAAGCCCGGGCCGATGTCAACGACCCAGGTGCCGAAGAAGAAAGGCGCTGATCTGGTCCAGTGCGCGGCGGGCTTCTTCGAGTTGATCGCCCATGCTCTGGAAGACATGAATCATCCCCGGCCAGACGTCCAGGTGTACCGCCACTTCGGCGGTGGCCAGGCGGCTGGCGAGCCGGGTTGAGTCGTCCAGCAGGCATTCCCGACTGCCGACCTGGATCAGCACTGGCGGCAGGCTTTGCAGGTCGCCGTATAGAGGGGAGGCCAGCGGATTCAGTGGCTCGGCGCCCTGCAGATAGGTGTCGGACATCAGGGTCTTGCCAGCAAGCGGGCCGAGCAATGGATCTCGATCCTTCTGCAAGTTCCAGGACTCACCGGTCTGAGCCATGTCCACCCAAGGCGACATCAGTACCGCAGCCGCCGGCAGCGGCAAACCAGCGGCCTTGGCGGCCAGCATCAGGGCCATGCACAGACCGCCGCCGGCACTGTCGCCGGCCAGTACCAGGTGCTCGGCGCTCACGCCTTTTTCGAGTAGTGCGCGGTAGACCCCCAGAGCGTCCTGTATGGCGGCCGGAAAAGGGTGTTCCGGAGCCAGGCGGTAATCGATGCAAAGGGTACGAATCCGGCTGCGGGCCGCCAATTGGCTGATGAGCGGGCGATAGGCCCGGGCACTGCCGAATGAGTAGCCTCCGCCATGCAGGTACAGCAACACGAAGTCAGGCCGGGTATCGGTGGGAATGGCCCAGAGCCCGCTGACGCTGGCCAGGCTGGCGGACTCGAAGGTCACGCCCTCGGCACAGGAGGCGGCACCGAAGAGCTGTTCGGCCTGTTGACGTTGTTGATCGGTCGTCAGCGAGCTGAGGGGGGGCAGTTTGCTGAGTTGTTCGATGAGGCCGTCGATGTTGTTGTTAGGGGGCATGTGGTCTCCGGGGCGCGCTTTGTGGGTTAAACAAGTTAGCTGTGATAATAGTTAATTGACATAACTAAATTAGCAAGATAATTTCGCTTCATCCACAGGGAACAACAACAGAGGGTGTGTGAAATGAGCAATTACGAAGGCCGTTGGCAGACCGTTAAGGTCGACGTCGAAGAGGGCATCGCCTGGGTCATCCTGAACCGACCGGAAAAACGCAATGCCATGAGCCCGACCCTGAATCGGGAAATGGTCGAGGTGCTCGAGGTGCTTGAGCAGGACGCGGATGCCAAAGTGCTGGTGTTGACCGGTGCCGGCGAGGCCTGGACGGCGGGGATGGACCTCAAGGAGTATTTCCGTGAGGTCGATGCCGGGCCGGAGATTCTCCAGGAGAAGATCCGTCGCGAGGCGTCGCAATGGCAATGGAGGCTGCTGCGCATGTACAGCAAGCCGACCATCGCCATGGTCAATGGCTGGTGTTTCGGCGGTGGTTTCAGCCCGTTGGTGGCGTGCGATCTGGCGATTTGCGCCGACGAGGCCACCTTCGGCCTGTCGGAAATCAACTGGGGCATTCCACCGGGCAACCTGGTCAGCAAGGCCATGGCCGACACCGTAGGCCACCGTCAGTCGCTGTACTACATCATGACCGGCAAGACCTTCACCGGGCAGAAGGCTGCCGAGATGGGGCTGGTCAACGAGAGTGTGCCGCTGGCGCAGTTGCGTGAAGTCACCCTGGAACTGGCTCGGAACCTTCTGGAGAAAAATCCGGTGGTGCTGCGCGCCGCGAAGATTGGCTTCAAGCGTTGCCGCGAGCTGACCTGGGAGCAGAACGAGGATTACCTGTATGCCAAGCTTGATCAGTCACGTCTGCTCGATACCGAAGGCGGACGCGAGCAGGGCATGAAACAGTTCCTCGATGACAAAAGCATCAAGCCCGGCTTGCAGAGCTACAAGCGCTGATCGCCTTCCCCGGGCGCATCCCGGGGTTGACCAAGCTGTTCGAATAATCACAAAAACAAGCTGTTCAACAAGGTCATAACAAGCACAAGGTAGCGGCCTGGCGCCGCAATGCGCTGCAGATGTCCCGCTCTTGCGAGCCGGCATGAATCGCAGCGCGACCCTTGATGGAGGAAGGCGAAGTGAGTGTCGAGCCCCAATCGCAGTCGGTTTTGTCCACCGCTGCCCAGCCGATTTACCGCCGCGTATCCATCGGCCATGCGCCGATTCAGGTGCGCGAGGATGAGCGCGGCATCCTGCATATGCAAGCGTTGGAGCCATTGAGTCCGCTGCCTCAACGCTTGCTGGATCGTCTGGTGCACTGGGCCAGTATCTGCCCGGAAAAAACCTTTATCGCCGCGCGTCAGCAAGGGGGAGAGTGGCGGCACATCAGCTATGCGCAGATGCTTCAGAGCACCCGAGCCATTGCCCAGAGCCTGCTCGGCTACGGGTTGTCCGCCGAGCGGCCGCTGGTGATTCTTTCAGGCAATGACCTGGAGCACATTCAGTTGGCCTTCGGTGCGATGTACGCGGGCATTCCCTATTGCCCGGTGTCGCCGGCCTATTCCCTGCTGTCGAAGGACCTGGCCAAGCTTCGGCATATTGTCGACCTGCTGCAGCCGGGGCTGGTGTTCGCGGCCGACGCGCAACCGTTCCAGCGGGCCATTGAAACCCTGCTAGCGGATAGCGTTCCCCTGATCTTCACCCAAGGCCGATTGGCCGGTCGCCCGTGCGTCTCTTTCGACAGCCTGCTCAGTGAACCGGGGGGCGCCGAGGCCGATGTGGCGTTCAGGGCGACCGGGCCTGACAGCATCGCCAAGTTCCTGTTCACCTCCGGTTCGACCAAGCTGCCCAAGGCGGTGCCGACGACCCAGCGGATGCTCTGTGCCAATCAGCAGATGCTCCTGCAGACCTTTCCGGTGTTCGGCGAAGAGCCGCCGGTACTGGTTGACTGGCTGCCCTGGAACCACACCTTCGGTGGTAGCCACAACGTCGGCATCGTCTTGTACAACGGTGGCAGTTTCTATCTGGACGACGGCAAACCGACGGCTCAAGGGTTCGCCGAAACCTTGCGCAATCTCAAGGAGATTTCACCGACGGCTTATCTCACGGTGCCCAAGGGCTGGGAGGAACTGACGCGCGCGCTGGAGAACGACGGTGAGTTGCGCGAGCGCTTTTTTTCCCGGATCACCTTATTCTTTTTTGCCGCCGCCGGGTTGTCGCAAAGTATCTGGGATCGGCTCGACCGGGTTGCCGAGGCCCATTGTGGCGAACGCGTGCGCATGATGGCCGGGCTGGGCATGACTGAAGCCGCGCCTTCTTGCACCTTCACTACCGGACCGTTGTCGATGGCCGGTTACATCGGGCTGCCGGCACCAGGCTGCGAGGTCAAACTGGTTCCGGTGGATGGCAAACTCGAGGGCTGTTTCCGTGGCCCGCATGTCATGGCCGGGTACTGGCGCAACCCTGAACAGAACGCCGAGGCGTTCGATGCACAAGGTTATTTCCGTTCGGGTGATGCGCTCAAACTGGTCGATGTAAGCAACCCGCAACTGGGGCTGATGTTCGACGGCCGCATCGCCGAGGACTTCAAGTTATCGTCGGGTGTGTTTGTCAGCGTCGGCCCGTTACGCAATCGTGCGGTACTGGCGGGTGGGCTGTATGTACAGGATGTGGTGGTCGCCGCGCCTGATCGAGAGTGCCTGGGATTACTGGTTTTCCCCCGGTTGGCGGATTGCCGGACACTGGCCGGACTGGCCCGCGATGCGTCGGATGCCCAGGTGCTGGCGGCAGCGCCGGTGCGCAACTGGTTCTCCCATTGGTTGCACCGCTTGAACGACGAAGCCACGGGTAACGCCACGCGGCTGCAATGGATCGCTCTACTGGTGGAGCCACCTTCGATCGATCTCGGCGAGATCACCGACAAAGGTTCGCTCAACCAGCGAGCAGTCCTGCAATGGCGTGCGGCGAAGGTCGATGCGCTGTATCGCGGTGAAGACGACAGCCTCATCTACGACGGTAACGGTTTGTAGCCGTATCAGCTGAGCCTGTGGGAGCGGGCTTGCTCGCTCCCACCATGGGATCCTCACTCAGCGTTTTCGTTGTGATAAACCTTGTGCAGCAACGCCAGCAACTGCTGGCGTTCGACCGGACTCAGGCTTGAGGTGGCGGTGATGTCACTCTGGGCTGCGATCTCCTTGAGTTGTTTGAGGAGTACTTCCCCGGCTTTGCTCAAAAAGATGCCGTACGAGCGCTTGTCAGGTTTGCAACGAACCCGCACCGCCAGGCCACGGCTTTCGAGCTTGTTCAGCAACGTAACCACTTGTGGCGGCTCAATGGTCAGTGCGCGGGCCAGATCGGTTTGCATCAGCCCTGGCTCACTCTCGATGATCACCAATGCAGAGAACTGTGCCGGGCGCAGGTCGAACGGGCGAAAGTCTTCGATCAACTGCTGGAACATTTTCAATTGCGCGCGGCGCAGGGCATAGCCAATCAGCGAATCCAGAGAAGCGTCCAGTGGAACGTTCTCGTCAGGAGCGGCAAGCGCTTGGGTGGTGGCGCCAGGCTTTCTGGGCATGGGGTGAGAATCCTTGAGCTTCATAGTTAACATCGTTAATCATTTTCGCACTGTTCACCGTGCACTGACCAGCCTGAATCAGGCCGAGGCTTGTCGGTACTTCTTCAGTCGGTAAGCAAACTGCGCGCGGCTCAGCCCTAGCAGTCGCGCGGCGGCGGCGAGATTGCCTTCACTCTTTTGCAGCGCTTCGTCGATCAGGCGCGACTCAAGCCCTTCAATGGAGAAGCCGTGTTCCAGGCGAGCCAGGGTTTCCAGCAAGGCTGGATGCGGCTGTGTGCCGGCGGGACTTTGGTCGATTGCTGCGAGGCTGCCATTACCGTCCAGAGAGTACGCCTCCTGCGGCATGGGTTCGTTGCGAAACAGGTGGACCAGATCGATGGCTTGACCGTCTTCGCTGGCGATCAGGCCGCGCTCCACCAGGTTTTGCAGTTCCCGTACGTTGCCCGGGAAGTCATAGCGCAACAACACCTTGAGCGCGCGCATGGTCAGCCCGGCGGGCTTGCGGGCATAGGCCTGACAGAAGCGCCGCAGGAACGCGTTGACCAGCAACGGGATGTCGTCGCGACGTTCGCGCAGTGGCGGCAGGGTGATGGGGTAGACGTTCAGCCGGTAGAACAGGTCCTCGCGAAAGTCTCCCGCCGCCACGGCCTTGCGCAGGTCGACATTGGTGGCCGCCACCACCCGGACGTCAACCTTGATCGGCTGACTGCCGCCGATGCGCTCGATCTCGCGCTCTTGCAATGCACGCAGCAACTTGCCCTGGCCCGGCAGGCTCAGGCTGGCGATTTCGTCGAGGAACAGGGTGCCGCCATGGGCGCGCTCGAAGCGTCCGGGGCGCGAATGGCTCGCGCCGGTATAGGCGCCGCGTTCGACACCGAACAGTTCCGCCTCGATCAAATTGTCCGGGATCGCGGCGCAGTTGAGGGCCACGAAAGGCGCTTGATGGCGGGGGCTGAACTGGTGCAACTGACGGGCGAACAACTCCTTGCCGACCCCGGACTCGCCGCTGAACAGCACCGTGGCAGGCGTCGGCGCAACGCGCTGCAAGGCGAGGGTCGCGGCGTTGAAGGCTGCGCTGGCGCCAATGGGTTTTTGCCCGCCGGATAGTTCGCTGTCGTCGTCCTGGGGGGCGGGCGCCGGGGCTGGACGTTGTCTGGGGGCGACGCCGGAGGGCGAGGCGGTGAGATAACTCAGGTCCTGTTCGACATCGCCCCATTGCTCGGCGGTCTTGCCGATCACCCGGCAGCACTCATGGCCCATGCCCCGGCATTCGGTTTCACGGAAGATCACCAGACGGCCGAACAGCCCGCTGACATAACCGATGGCATAGCCCAGTTCGGTCCAGCACACCGGGTCCTGACCGATCCCGTACGCGGCGATATGTTCATCGGCCTCACAGGAGTGGTGCCAGAGGAATTCACCTTCGTAGAAGCCTGAGTCGGCGTCGAATTTGAAGTGCAGGGGTTCGACCTTGGTCATGCCTTCGAGTGTATGCAGACGCGTGCCGGCCGAGAAAATGGCCGCGGCGTCGGCGTCTGGCCAGCGCTCGCGGATCAATCGCGCATCCCGTGCGCCGGACAGATAGCCGGTGCGGGTAAACAGACCGCGGGTTTGCTCCAGCCCCTGGCGGTCGATGATCTCCCGCCGCAGCGCGCCGAAGGATGAACTGTGCAACAGCAGCATGCGCTGGTCGTTGAGCCAGATACGTCCGTCGACGGGGGAAAAGAACAGGCACTCGGCTAACTCGGCCAGGGTCGGTGAGTTGCCCTCGGCCAGTTGCGTGCTGTCTCCTCGGGGCGAGAAATGCTCATCCTGCACCGTGAGATGAGGAAGCAGCGAATGGGGATTATTCATTGTTATGCCCCTGAGCGAGTCGACTGATCGAAATGATCAGTTAGCAAAACAGTTATTAAACATAACTTTATCATTTGAACAAGTGGCGGGATGCCACCCCTGCGCCGAACACCTTGTCCTATTTGTCAGTGCTCCTCCCAAGCCAGCAGGCCAGAGCCTTCGCCACCTAAAGCGCGGCGCAATGCAGAAAGTCGGCACAGCCCTTGCTCTACAGCTTTCACGACGCAGACGACCTACATCGTTTAGTAAGGCCGCGTCAGGCAATTACAAACACAAGAGCCGGGAGACCGAAATGTCGGTAAGTGAACCATCTGATTTTCTGCGGGACGAGCTGTGGTGCGAGCGCATCTTCAATGGCGACTGGATACGTCCATTGGGCGGCAGCAACAGCGTCATCGAACCGGCCACCGGTGAGGTGCTGACCGTCACAGGTTTGGCCGATGCGGCGGACATCGCGTTTGCCAGCCTGAACGCTGCCCGTGCTCAACCGGCCTGGGCGGCCATGGGGCCACGGGAACGCGCCGGGATCTTTCGCAAAGCCGCAGCACTGGCCCAGCAACACTTTGCCGAGCTGGCGCTGTACATCGCTCGGGAAAGTGGCGGCAGCCTGTTCAAGGGTGAACATGAAGTCCGTGAGGCGATCGTCTTGCTGCATCAGGCTGCCGGCCTGCTGTCGCAGCCCCATGGCCTGGTCCTTCCCAGCGAGGCGGGACGTTTGTCTTATGCGCGCCGGCTGCCCCATGGCGTGGTCGGGGTGATCTCGCCCTTCAACTTTCCTCTGGTGCTGTCCCTGCGTTCAGTGGCACCGGCGCTGGCGGCCGGCAACGCCGTGGTGCTCAAGCCCGATCCGCAGACCCCGGTCAGTGGCGGTTTCATTATTGCCCGGTTGTTCGAGGCGGCCGGTCTGCCCAAGGGGCTGTTGCAGGTTTTACCGGGCGCCGCAGTGGCCGGTGAGGCCCTGTGCCGCGACCCGCATGTCCGGATGATCGCGTTCACCGGTTCGACGGCGGCCGGGCGCAAGGTCGCGGAGGTGGCCGGGCGTCATCTGAAAAAAGTCGCCCTGGAGCTGGGCGGCAAGAACTCGCTGATCGTGCTCGAGGATGCCGATCTCGAGCTGGCAGCCAGCAACGCCGCGTGGGGTGCCTGGCTGCACCAGGGCCAGATCTGCATGGCCACCGGACGCATCCTGGCCCATGAGTCAATCGCGCAAGAGCTGATTTGCCGGCTGGCAGAGAAGGCACGGGCGATCACGGTCGGCAATGCCGCTCGTGGCGAGGCGGTACTGGGGCCTTTGATCAACAAGCGGCAGTTGCAACGCGTGCATGAAATCGTCACCGAGAGTGTGAAGGCCGGGGCAACTCTGGAAGCCGGCGGCGAGTTTGAACGGCTCTTTTACCAACCGACGGTACTTTCCGGCGTGCGCCCGGGCATGCGCGCATTCGACGAGGAGATCTTCGGCCCGGTCGCCACGGTGGTGAGTTTTGCCAGCGACGAGGAAGCCATCGAATTGGCCAGCCACACCGAATATGGCTTGTCCGCGGGGATCATTTCGCCTTCGGTCGGGCGCGCGATGGCGATTGGCGAGCAACTCAATTGTGGTCTGCTGCACATCAACGATCAGACGGTGGCCGACGAGTGCATCAATCCATTCGGCGGACGCGGCAGCTCGGGAAATGCCGGCAGCGTTGGCGGCCCGGCCGACTGGGACGAATACACCCAATGGCAATGGGTGACGGTCAAGGACACCGCGCCGCGCTACCCGTTCTGACGGGCCAGCTTTTTTACCGGGGCCGACGAGATGGGTCGGCCCACCGAGTGCACAAAAATAATAAGAGGACTCAACATGAAACTCGACAACAAGATGGTGCTGGTGACCGGAGTCTCCTCGGGTATCGGCGCCGCCACTGCAAACCTGCTGCGCGCCCACGGCGCCCAAGTGATTGGCGTGGATCTGAAGGCCCCGCACATGACCCTGGACGGTTTTGTGCAAGGTGATTTAAGCAGTGCCGAGAACATCGACCGGCTATTGCCGCAGTTACCGGCACGGATCGACAGCCTGTGCAATATCGCCGGGGTGCCGGGCACCGCAAACCCGCAACTGCTGGCGACGGTCAACTACCTGGGGCTGCGTCACCTGAGCCGCGCATTGCTGCCGCGCATCAACGCTGGCGGCAGCATCGTCAATATCGCCTCGATCCTCGGCGCCGAGTGGCCGTTACGCCTGGAACAGCACAAGGCGTTGGCGCGCATCGAAGAGTTCGCCGCCGCGCAAGCCTGGCTGGCCGAGCACCCGGTACCGGACGAGACCTGCTACCAGTATTTCAAGGAAGCCTTGATCGTCTGGAATTACCTGCAGGCCCAGCCCTGGTTTCTCGAACATTCAGTGCGCATGAACAGCGTGGCGCCGGGCCCGGTGTTCACACCCATCCTCGGCGACTTCGTGAGCATGCTCGGTGAAGCACGGACCCAGGCCGATGCCCATCGCATGAAACGCCCCGGTTATGCCGATGAGGTGGCGGCGGTGATCGCTTTCCTGTGTGCCGACGAGTCGCGCTGGATCAACGGCGTCAACCTGGCAGTCGATGGCGGACTGGCCTCCACCTACATCTGAAACGCTGTGGTGAGGGGGCTTGCCCCTGTTCGGCTGCGAAGCAGTCGTAAAACCGGCACACGAGTCTCTTGAGAGAACTCGTTGCCTGAATTCAGGGCCGCTGCGCGCCCCAGCGGGGCAAGCTCCCTCGCCACACGTGCAAAGCCATGGCAAAAAATAAAAATAATGAGGAGCGTCCATGAACAACGTTAAACGTTGCTTTCGTTTCAAGCATTGCGCCCTGTTTCTGGCGTTATGCAGCGCAGGCGTGATGGTCGAAAGGGTCGAGGCCATGCAAATGGAGCTTGGGGATTCCGACTGGAAACTGCGTTGGGACAACACCATCAAGTACAGCCAGGCCTGGCGTCTGCAAGGTCAGGACAGCCGATTGGTCAACGCGCCGACCGCCAACGGCCTGTACCCCTCTATCCAGAGTCAGGGCGATAAAAACTTCAGCAGCGGCCTGGTCTCCAACCGTCTGGATCTGTTCTCCGAAATGGACCTCAGCCGGAAAAACTATGGGCTGCGCGTGAGCGGCGCGGCCTGGTACGACGATATCTATAACCAGGACACCGACAGCAGCGAGCAAACCCATTTCCTCAGTGAAACCCGCAAGCTCCACGGTCGCGACGCTGAAATTCTCGACGCCTTCGTGTTCCTGCGCGGTGACCTGGGCGAAGACTCCCAGGGCGTGGTGCGTCTGGGGCGGCACAGCTTGATCTACGGTGAAAGCCTGTTCTACGGTGGCAACGGCATCGCCAATGCCCAAGGCCCGACCGATGTGGTCAAGTTGCTCAGCGTGCCGGGCACCCAGTTCAAGGAGATCCTGCGTCCGGTCAATCAGATCTCCGGGCAGTTGCAGATCAACCCGCAGTTGTCGGTGGGTGCCTACTACCAGTTCGAGTGGGAGCGCTCCAATCTGCCCGGTGCCGGCAGCTACCTGAGCGATGTCGATGCTATCGGCTACGGCACCGGTTCGCTGCGCGAAGTGTTCGGCAATGACACGGTGAATGGCGGTGATTTGAAACCGCGAAATTCGGGGCAGGGCGGTATGCAGATTCGCTTCAAACCCACCGGGACCGAGCTGGAGCTGGGTTTCTATGCCGCGCAGTATCACGACAAAACCCCGATTGGCCTGTATGCCTACCTCGACGGTGCAGCCGCGGCGGCCACCGGGTTGCCGATCCTGAGTTCCTATCGTCAGGTCTACGCCGAAGATATCAAGACCGCCGGCGTCAGCTTCTCCACCGCTTATGGGCCGTTCAACTTTGCCGGTGAAACCTCCGTGCGCTGGAATGCGCCGCTGGTGAGCAACCTGCAAGTGGTGACTCCAGGCATGGAGGCCGATGGCGGCGATGACTCACTGTTTGCCCGGGGCAAAACCGCTCACGCCAACCTGTCGGCGATTTACCTGCTATCGCCGACGGCTTTCTGGGACGGCGGCTCGGCACTGGCCGAACTGGCGTGGAACCGAACCCTGAGCGTCACCGAGAACGCCGCCGCGCTGGATGCCAACACCACACGCGATGCCACGGCGCTCCGGGTATTGGTGGAGCCTGCGTACTTCCAGATTGTCGACGGGATCGACCTGACCGTGCCGATCGGCATGGGCGTGGTGCTCGATGGGCGTTCTTCGGCCGTCAACAAATCGGGCTTCGGCAATACCCATTCCGGCGACTGGAGTGTCGGGGTCAAGGCGACCTACCTGCAGCGCTGGGATGTCGGCCTCAACTACGTGAACTTCTTCGGGGCCCCGAAAGCCGGGCTACGCGAGGACGGCAATTTCAGTTACGGGCAGTCGCTGGCCGACCGCGACTTCGTTTCGCTCTACGTGAAAACCTCATTCTAATAAGGTGGATTCGCCATGCAAAACAATGCTTTCCTGAACACTTGCGTCCTCACCCTGGCCCTGGCTGGCATCAGCCTGGCGCAGGCGGCGGTATCGCCTGAGCAGGCAGCACGTTTGAAGTCTGAACTGACGCCTCTTGGCGGCGAGCGCTCCGGCAACGCCGATGGCAGCATCCCGGCCTGGGATGGCGGCTACACCAAGGCCGCGCCGGGCTACAAACCGGGTGACAAACGTCCTGATCCATTCGCCGGCGAGAAGCCGCTGTATTCGATCAAGGCCTCGAACATGGAGCAGTACGCCAGCGTGCTGGCCGAAGGCACCAAGATTCTGTTGAAGAAATACCCGGACTATCGCCTGGACATATACCCGACCCATCGCTCGGCGGCAGCCCCGCAATGGGTGTATGACAACACCAGCAAGAATGCCACCCGTGCCACGCTGGATGTGGAAACCGAAAAAGTCGCCAGCGCCTATGGCGGCATTCCGTTCCCGATCCCGGAGAACGGCGCGCAAGTGCTGTGGAACTACCGGTTGTCCTGGCAGGGCGGCGAGACCATCAGCTCGCCGTTCGATACCTGGCTGATGACCGCCGGTGGCAAGAAGGTCCAGGCGACCCGAGCCCTGTTCAGCTATCAGTTTCCCTACTACTCGGAAAGTGGCAGCCTGGAAAATTTTGCCGGCAAGTACCAGGTTGGCAAGCTGCTGACCGAACTGCCGTCATCCAAGGCCGGCGAAGGCTTGATGACCCATTGGGACATGGACCCGGCCAACCGTGCGGCCTGGCAGTATCTGGTCGGTCAGCGCCGGGTACGCCGAGCGCCGAACATCGCCTACGACACCCCGGACTTCGTCACCTCTGGCGTCGGTCTGTTTGACGAAGCGTTCATGCTGTTCGGGCCTACCGACCGCTACGATCTCAAGCTTGCGGGCAAGAAAGAACTGATCGTCCCCTACAACAATAATCGCGCCGGCCTTGCCAAGAGCGACGACTTGGTCAAACCGAACTTTCTCAATCCTGATCTGGTGCGCTGGGAGAAGCATCGGGTCTGGGTGGTCGAGGCCACGCTCAAATCCGGCAAGCGCCATGTGGTGCCGCATCGAACCTACTACGTCGACGAGGACTCCTGGCAGATCCTGATGGTCGACGGGTATGACGCCCAGGGCAAACTGGGACGGCAGATGTATTCGCTGACGCTGCTGGCGCCAGACCTGCCGGCGCTTACTGCGCAAGTCATGTGGGGCAGCTACAACCTCGATACCGGCGCCTACTTCCTTAATTCTTCGAGCAACGATCTGGCGGTCCAGTACCAGACGATCGCAAAACCTTCAGCTTCCTATTACACACCGGACGCCATGGCCAACGAAAACATGCGTTGAACCATGGAGCGCCGTGACGAGCGAAAAGCTCGTCGCGGTCGCTAGCGATTTTCCAGGCGGGATAAAGACATGAACGTTGAAAAAATCTTTGCGAGTTTTGGTCTGCGATGGAGTGCCTGCGCGCTGGCGTTGTGTCTGTTGGCGAGTACCTCCATCGCTGCGCAGGCCGCGACGTTCGCGGTACTGCAGCAGCCGGCACTGCCGACCGCCAAGGCCGCGCGTGCGGTATTGCTTGGGTTGGCCCGGGCTGGAGAGCGCCTGGTGGCGGTCGGCGAGCGCGGCATCGTGCTGCTCTCGGATGACTCTGGAATGACTTGGCGCCAGGCCCGTGTGCCGGTCAGCGTCAGCCTGACCGCGGTGCAATTCGTCGATGCCGAGCAGGGCTGGGCGGTCGGTCATCTGGGCGTGGTGTTGCACACCGAGGACGGTGGCGAAACCTGGCACAAGCAACTCGACGGTGAGCGTGCCGCCGCGCTGGCGGTGCAGGCCGCGGAGCGCGATGCCGATCAACCGGGCGGCGCCAGCAACCTTGCGCAGGCACGGCAGATGCTCGACGACGGGCCGGATAAACCGTTTCTCGACCTGTACTTCAGTGACCGCCTGCATGGCTACATCGTTGGCGCCTACAACCAGATCTATCGCACCGACGACGGCGGGCGAAGCTGGCGGCCGTGGATGCAGCATGTGAACAATCCGCAGGGCCTGAACCTGTATGGGATCCGCGCTTCGGGTAACGACCTGCTGCTGGTGGGGGAGCGCGGTTTGCTGTTGCGATCCTCCGATACCGGGCATTCGTTCCAGGCCCTGAAGTCACCTTATGAAGGCAGCTTTTTCGGTGTGCTCGGCACTCGCGGCGGAGCCTTGATTGCCTATGGTTTGCGCGGTAACGCCTGGTGGTCCGATGACCGTGGTGGCAGTTGGCGACGGCTCGACACCGGCATCGAATCAACGTTGGCGAGCGCCATCGAACTGCGCGATGGCAGCCTGCTGTTGGCCAGCCAGAGCGGTGAATTGTTGTTCAGCCATGACCAGGGTCGCAGCTTCGACAAACGTCAGAGCCGTAGCGGCGGGACGGTCGCCGCCCTGCAACAGGCGGCCGACGGCAGCCTGGCCAGCGTCGGTTTGAGTGGCGCGGCGGCTGACCAGGACCCGCGGGCCTCCGGCAAACCTTGAAACTTCACGGTGTAGCGCTAGCGGGCCATGGCCCGTGCAACAGGAGTCAGACTTGAAAGACGACAAAACCCAAACCGTGATCGGCCGCCTGGAAGACTTCGACCAGGCGTCGGGCAACTTCGCTGAGCGGATGATCTTCAATCATCGGCCGCTGGTGATCCTGCTGTGTCTGCTGGTGACCCTGGTGCTCGGCTGGCAAGCCACGCGCATCGGCATCAATGCCAGCTATGAGAAGACCATCCCGACCGGCCACCCCTATGTCGCCAACTTCCTGGAGAATCGCAGCGAGCTGAGCGGCCTGGGCAACGCGTTGCGAATCGCCGTGGAGGTCAAACAGGGCAGCCTCTTCACCAAGGACTACCTCGACACCCTGGCCCGGCTCAACGACGAGCTCTATCTGCTGCCGGGTGTCGACCGGCCTTACATGAAATCGTTATGGACCCCGACCACGCGCTGGACCGCCGTGACCGAGGAGGGGCTCGATGGGGGCACCGTGATCCCCGACGACTACGATGGTTCGGCGGCCAGTATCGAACAGGTGCGAACCAACGTCGCCCGTTCCGGTGAAGTGGGTCAACTGGTGGCCGGTAACTTCAAGTCCAGCGTGATCTTCGTGCCATTGCTTGAAATCAGTCCGCAGACCGGCAAAGCCCTGGACTACGGCGAGTTTTCCCGGCAGCTGGAAGCCCTGCGGGACAAATACCAGACCGATGACCTGCGAATCCACATCACCGGTTTCACCAAGATCGTCGGCGACCTGATCGAGGGGCTGACCCAGGTCTTGTTGTTCTTCGTGATGGCGGTGCTGGTGACTGTGGTGGTGCTTTACGGTTACACCCGCTGCGTGCGCAGCACTCTGGTGGTGGTGACCTGTTCGCTGGTGGCGGTGCTCTGGCAGATGGGCCTGCTCGCGATGCTGGGGTATGAACTGGACCCATACTCGGCGCTGGTGCCGTTTCTGGTGTTCGCCATCGGCATGAGCCATGGCGCGCAAAAGATGAACGGCATCATGCAGGACGTCGGTCGCGGCACCCATCGGGTGGTGGCCGCGCGTTATACCTTTCGCCGCCTGTTCGCCGCCGGCATGACCGCTTTGCTCTGCGATGCGGTGGGTTTCGCGGTGTTGCTGCTGATCAACATCCGGGTGATTCAGGATCTGGCGATTACCGCGAGCCTCGGCGTGGCGGTACTGATCTTCACCAACCTGATTCTGCTGCCCATCCTGCTCAGCTACATCGGGGTCAGCCCGGCAGCGGCGCAACGCAGCCTGAGTTCGGAAACCGCCGAGTTGCAGGCGCAGATCAAGCATCCGTTGTGGCGTGTGCTCGATTTGTTCACCCAACGGCGCTGGGCCATTGGCGCCATGCTGGGCGGCCTGCTGCTGGCAGCGTTCGGTTTTGCCGTGAGTCTGCACCTGAAAATCGGCGATCTCGATCCCGGCGCCCCGGAGTTGCGCGCCGACTCGCGCTACAACCAGGACGCACTGTTCATGACCCGCAACTATGCGGCCAGCTCGGATATTTTCGTGGTCATGATCAAGACGCCGGAAGATCAGTGCACGCGCTACGCCAGCCTGTCCGCGGTGGACGCGCTGGCCTGGCGACTGGAGCAACTGCCAGGCGTGGAGTCGACCACCTCGATGGCGGCGCTGAGCAAGATCGCCACGGCCGGTTACAACGAAGGCAACTTCAAATGGTATGAGCTGATCCCCAATGACGGTGCGCTGGGCGCAGTGCAGACCAGGGCCCCGCGGGAGCTGTTCAATCAGGGCTGTTCGATGCTGTCGCTGTACGTTTACCTGGCCGATCACAAGGCCGATACCCTGAATCGGGTGGTGGAGGCCAGCGAGAAATTCATCAGCGAGCATCAGGTGCCAGAGGTCAAGTTCATGCTGGCCGCCGGCAGCGCCGGGATCGAAGCCGCGACCAATATCGTGGTGAAAAAATCCATGCGCGAAATGCTGTTCTGGGTCTACGGCGCGGTCAGCCTGTTATGCCTGGTGACCTTCCGCAGTTGGCGCGCAACCCTGTGCGCGATGCTGCCACTGATGCTCACCTCGATTCTTTGCGAGGCGCTGATGGTGGGTCTGGGCATGGGGGTGAAAGTGGCGACACTGCCGGTCATCGCACTGGGCGTGGGCATTGGTATCGACTACGCACTCTATGTCTTGAGTGTGATCCTGGCTCGAATGCGTGCCGGTGACACCCTGGCTCAGGCGTATTACCAGGCACTGTTATTCACCGGCAAAGTGGTCTTGCTGACCGGCATGACACTGGCGGTCGCGGTATCGACCTGGGCCTTCTCACCGATCAAGTTCCAGGCCGACATGGGCATCCTGCTGGCCTTCATGTTCCTGGTGAACATGCTCGGCGCCTTGATCTTGCTGCCGGCACTGGCCTGGTGGCTGCTGCCGCAGAAGGTCTTTGTAAAGAAGCCTGAAACGAACCTGCTTGCGCAGTTAGTCAAGGAGCGTTGAAGGGCTGAGGTAATGCCGGTCAGTTAAGCGCAATCCTATGTGGGGGCGCTTAAGTGAGCAGCATTATGGTCGGATGCCGAGCTTTATGGGGGCTGCAATTCTTGCAGGCAAAAAAGAGCCTCGAGGCTCTTTGATGGGGAGGAAGTAGAGCCCAGAGGCTCAAGATGCGCATGAAACAAGTGGTGAGCTTATTGGGGTTCAGTTCACCCACCACCTACGCAACGGCTTTAACCTCCAACCGCTGCGTATCATCATCGTAGGAAGCCACGGGTTCGCGCTCAAGTACCATTAGTCTAATCCCCCCGGCCATGACTCAACGTCAAAAGGTCGCGGCCTTCGGCAGCTCACATTGGAATCGCGTACACCCGTGAAATATCGGGGCGGGCACAAATTCTGTGAGCTGCCGAGGGCTGCGATCCTTTGATCTTCAATTAACCCTGCCTGAACACCAACGCCTTCAACCCGCACTCAACATCGGCATCGGGAAACTCCGGCGGATTCTCCAGCCGCTGCTCAAACCGCAGGCTCGGCGCTTCGCGGGTAACGCCGTCGATGAGAAAGTCCGCACCAAAGGCCGGGTCGTTCATGCAGGCCAGTACCGTGCCTTGCGGGCTGAGCAATTCCGGCAGACGGCGCAGTACGCGCTGGTAATCCTTGGTCAACAGAAAACTGCCTTTCTGAAAGGACGGTGGGTCGATGATCACCAGGTCGTACGGGCCCTTGCCGATCACCTTGCCCCAGGACTTGAACAGGTCGTGGCCGAGAAAACTCACTTTGCTCAGGTCGTGCCCGTTGAGCCGGTGATTGTCGCGACCACGGCTCAGGGCCGGGCTGGACATGTCCAGATTGACCACCTGCAACGCCCCTCCCTCGATGGCCGCCACCGAGAAGCCGCAGGTATAGGCGAACAGGTTCAACACCCGCTTGCCATGCGCATTGGCCCGCACCCAATCACGGCCGTAGCGCATGTCGAGAAACAGGCCGGTGTTTTGTTTGCGGCCCAGGTCCACCCGATAATGCAAGCCGCCCTCGGTGATCGTCATCTCGTCGATTGGCTCCCCGAGCAGCCATTCGCTGGTGCTTTCCAGCAGGTAGCGATGTTGCAGCAGCAAGGTATGCGCGCCGGATGTCTTCCACGCAGGCGATTGCGTGATCGCCATCAGCCGCTGCTTCAAATCATCCAGTTGCGCCGCTTGCGGTTCCTTGAACACGCATACCAGGACCACGCCCTGCAGCCAATCGACGGTCAACTGTTCCAGTCCCGGCCAGCAGCGGCCACGGCCGTGGAACAGCCGACGGGTTTCTGCGGGGGCGTCCGCAAGCGCGGTCAGCAAATGGTCGTGAAGGACGGAGAGGGCGTCTGGGTTCATCGGGCAAGGTCGGCAAAGTAGAAGGGGCGGCATTTTAACCACAATTATGCGCTGACAAACGGTCGTGTTTGTCGGCCTGGACGCAGAATGTCCAAGTCAGGTGTATCAAAAATGAATTTCCGAGCAGTCCACTGCTCATACCTGTAGGGGGCGGGTTTGGGCCTGCGAAATCATTTACGTAATCAGGGAGTGGCACAGTCATGAGTCCAGTATCGACGGCGGGCGAACACTTGTCTGACGGTTTGATTCTTGTGGTTGAGGACGACCCGTTGATCCTGGAGTTTCTTTGCGAAATTCTTCAGGAAGAGGGCTTTGCGGTTGAACCGCAGGTCAGCGCGGATGCTGCGTCGCAGTTTCTGGAGCAACACGCTCCGCAGGTGGGACTGCTGCTGACGGACATCACCATGCCGGGCAAACTCAATGGCGCGGACTTGGCCAATCAGTTTGGCGACCGTTGGCCAGGCAAACCGATCATGATCATGTCCGGCTTCGAAACTCCGAAAAGTGCCGGGGTCAAGCACCCTGTTTCGTTCATCAAGAAACCCTGGGCGGTGGGGCAGTTGCTCGATTGTGTGCAAAGCGCCTTGCAGTCGAGCCGCACCTTGTAGGAACTACCGCAGGGGGGGTGTACATTGGCCGACAATACTTGCCTGGTTCTTGCGAAAGGAAGTCGCCCTTTGTCTGTTAACACATCCCTGCTCAACAGGTCATACCGAGCCTTCTTGTTCGATATGGACGGCACCGTCCTCAACTCGATCGCCGCCGCCGAGCGGATCTGGACGATCTGGGCCCTGCGCCACGGCGTCGATGTCGAGACCTTTCTGCCGACCATTCATGGCGTTCGCGCGATCGACACTATCAACCGTCTGGCCTTGCCCGGGGTGGACGCGGAAGCTGAAGCCGCATGGATCACCGAGGCGGAAATCGACGATGTGGAGGGGGTTGTCGAGGTGTCCGGCGCGGCGAGTTTCCTCAAATCGCTGCCCGCCAACCAATGGGCCATCGTTACCTCCGCGCCACGAGCGCTGGCCCTGCGCCGAATGGCGGCGGCCGGTATTCCCGAGCCGGGTGTGATGGTCACCGCCGAAGACGTCAGCGCCGGCAAACCCGACCCTGCGGGCTATCGGTTGGCCGCCCGTCGACTGCAAGTGGAGCCCGCCGAGTGCCTGATCTTCGAAGATGCCGCCGTCGGTATTCGCGCAGGCGAAGCGGCGGGTGCCAACGTCATGGTTATCACCGCGACGCATGTCCATCCGCTCCAGACCCCGCATGCCACCCTGGCCAGTTATGACGTGGTCGAGGCACGAGTGGATATCGACAACCAAATCAGCCTGTACACAATCTAATGTGGGAGCGAGCAAGCCCGCACACAGTTGATGGTGATCGGTCAGTAAACCCCGGGAATCAATCGCCAGCTACGGGCGCAGTAAGCCTCGTATTCACTGCCGAACTGCGCATGTAACAGGGCTTCTTCGGAGCGAATGCGTGCGATCAGTGGGATCAACGTCAACGCCACCAATAGCAACCCGACACCGGAACGAAAAGCCAGCGCCCAACCCACGGCATTGATCAGCAGGCCCAGATAGCTGGGGTTGCGCACGTTCCGATAAATCCCGTCGGTGACCAGGCGGTGCCCCGGCTGAATCGCCACCAGTCCACTGAAACGTTTGCCCAGCACAAACACCGGCCACATCCGCAGTGCGCCGCCGCCGATGAACAGCAGCGCCCCCAGCCAACGTACGCCCTCACCACCGAAGGTCCAGACGTCGATCCGGTCGGTGTAGGCCGGCAGATACCCGCTCAACAACCCAAGCACCCCGAAAACCGGCAGCACCCAGCGATTGGCCCGGTCTTCACGTTCACCGGAGCTCAGGTTGCCCTCGCTGAACAAGGATGAAATTGCCATCACCAGGGTTGCCAGCGCAATGACCACCAGCGGCGGGTGGGAGAAAAAAACCGCCAGCCCGCCCAGCCCGAACACCGCGAGAGCGAGGTAGGCAAGGGTGGTGGTGAGGGTGAAAAACGCGAGTTTGGCCGAAATTTTCATGACTGACTTCGCAAAAAGGGCATATGACCAGTGTAGGAGCTGCCGAAGGCTGCGATCTTTTGATCTTTCGGGCGGTGTTGGTAGGTGCAAATCAAAAGCAGAATCAAAAGATCGCAGCCTGCGGCAGCTTCTACGGGGGGCCGCGCGTTATGAGGACGGTAGTCGTGAACTAAGCTTGGATAAGGATGAGCCTGTCCGTTCCCCCCCTGGCTTGTTGAAAGATCTCAACGAGCCGGTGCTGCCACAAGGAGCACACGATGCTTCACATCAGAACGCCTCTGATTCTGCACCCAGGCCTGTCGACCCCGGCCCGGCGAATCTGGCTCAAGCTGGAAAACCTGCAACCCAGCGGCTCGTTCAAACTGCGCGGCATGGGCCTGCTGTGCAGCCAGGCAGCGGAGCAGGGCAAGCGCAAAGTCGTCTGTCCTTCCGGTGGCAACGCCGGTTTGGCCACCGCCGTGGCCGCCGCCAGCCTTGGGCTGAAAGCCTGCATTGTGGTGCCGAACACTACCCCGGAAACTACCCGCGCCAGGATCAGGAAAGCCGGTGCCGAGGTGATTGTCCACGGCAAGGTCTGGGACGAAGCCAATCAACGGGCGAAAGAACTCGCACAGGGTGCGGACACCGAATATGTGCCGGCCTTCGATCACCCGGTGTTGTGGGAAGGACACAGCACGATGATCGATGAAATCCTCGAGGACTGTCCTCAGGTCGATGTGTTGGTGACGTCGGTGGGGGGCGGCGGATTGCTGGCGGGTCTGCTCACCGGACTGATCCGTCATCAGCGCATGGATTGTCGAATCGTTGCGTGCGAAACCCAGGGCGCGGCGTCTTTCGCGGCCGCCGTCAGTGCCGGGCACCCGGTCAGACTGCCGCGTATCGACACCGTCGCCACATCACTCGGCGCGGCGCAAGTGGCCGCTTGGCCGGTGCAGCACATCCTCGATTTTACGCACGAATGCGTGGTGCTCAGCGATGATGAAGCGATCATGGGGGTGGTTCGTTACGCCAACGACCTGCGGCAGTTGGTCGAGCCGGCGTGCGGTGTTTCATTGGCGGTGGCGTACCTCGACCACCCGGCGATTGCCGACGCCCATGATGTGGTGATTGTGGTGTGCGGCGGCGTCAGCATCAGCGCGCAGTTGGTTGCCGGCTGGGCACGCCTGTCCGTCGGGGTCGAGAAAAACAGCGCTGAAGCAAAGTAGGGCTGGAAACGCTATCCAGCCCCTATCGCTTACGTTTGCAGACGTTAGTTACCTGCTGAAATGCCTTCCTGAACGAGGATCGCTCTGGCCAGTTCTTCGTCGCTGGCCTTGAGACCGGGATGATTTTGGCGAATTTCCTTCAACACCGACTCCAGGTAAACGCCACGGATCGTACCGCCACTGGCGACGAAACTGGAGGCGTCATCCCGGGCGGGAATGGCCATTTTGTGATCCTTGAACGTCGAATACAGCGATGCGGAAACCCCGGCCGAGGTGGCGACATCGCCCGCATCCACACGGGCCATGGCCGAACCAAAGGGCAAACAGAGCACGAGTGAAGAGACTAATAGCAGACGGCGCATGACGGTGTCCTCTGAAAGCGTGAAGCGTAAAAGAATTACCACATATTTTAGGATTCCTGGTGGCGGTCAGGAGTTCCCTGGCGAAGTCATGTATGCACCAGCGGCACGTTCACCCGTCAGTTCGGTCGTCATGCGATCCGTAGCAGCCTTCGGCAGCTGCTACGCAGATCGTTTGTAACGGTGATGTGGTCATGATCGCCCGTTAACGAGGATTCCGGTGATCGGCGGCTGCGATGCTGATCGCCACGGGGCTATTCTTGGCAATGCGCCCATCGACATGGGGGACCTCTGATGATCAACGTACGCACTGCCCGCATGCTCGCCGATTACAGGCGCTGGGCCGATCAGCGACTCTTCGACAGCCTCATGGCGCTGCCACCGGAGGAGCTCAACCGCAAACGGTTGTCGGTGTTCAACAATATGATCGGTACCTTGAACCACATCTACGTGGTGGACTGCATCTGGCAAGCCCACCTGGAGGGCCGGGGGCACGACTTCAAAACTTCCCATGACCTGCTCCATACCGAGCTTGCCGAGCTGAGAATGGCGCAACAGGAGATCGATCAATGGTTCTGTGGATGGAGCTCGGCCCAGACCGATGACTCGTTGGATGAACCCATCGAATTCACCTCCGTGTCGGGGGAAAACGGGGTCATGAGCGCCGGCGCCATGCTGTTGCACGTGGTTAACCACGCCAGTTATCACCGGGGCTGGGTGATCCAGATGTACTTCGAGATTCCGGCGATGCCGCCGATCACCGACCTGTCAGTGTTTCTGCGCGAGGTGCCGGGGTATTGAGTCTTGGGGCCTAAGCAAATCCTGTGGGAGCGGGCTTGCCCGCGATAGCGGAGTGTCAGGCGACATAATTTTCTCTGTCAGGCCGCCATCGCGGGCAAGCCCGCTCCCACAGGTTATGTGTCAGTTCAGGAGATTTGGGTCAGGCCTGAGAAATCAGGCTCTGCCGGCAATCGAGCACCAACTGCGCGCCACCCAGCTCGCTGCTGCCCACTTCCAGCGTAAACCCATGCAGGCTGACAATCGCCGCGACGATCGACAGCCCCAGCCCGAAACCGCTTTGCGGGTTGCCACCTTCGGCGCGATAGAAACGCTGAAACACCGCCTCACGCTCGGCCAGCGCAATGCCGGGACCGGAGTCGAGCACTTCAATCCGCGTGTGCCCAGCGTCATTCACCCCACGCAAAATCACCTGGCCACCCGGCGGCGTGAACTTGATCGAGTTGCTCAGCAAATTCGCCACGGCTTCGAACAACAGCGCCCGGTCACCGTTCAGTCGGGGCAGGGATTCGGGAAGTTGCAGTTCAAAGGTCAACTCACCTTCTTCCGCCAGCGGCAGGTAAAAGTCATGCAGCTCTTGCAGCAACGGCACCGGGTCCAGTTGCACGAAACCCGAACGACGCTGGCGATCTTCCAGCTCGGAAATCCGCAGCAAGCCACGAAACCGCGCCATCAAGGTATCCGCCTCGCCGAGCACGGAATCCAGTTGCACGGCCAGCGTCGATCCGTCATCGGCCTGCTGCTGAATCCGGTACAGCTGGGCCCGCAGGCGCGTCAGCGGCGTGCGCAGGTCGTGGGCGATGTTGTCGCATACGCCCTTGACCTCGTGCATCAAGCGCTCGATGCGTTCGAGCATGGCGTTGACGATGGCGGCGAGCATGTCCAGCTCGTCGCGGCGATTGGACAGTGGCAGGCGTCGGGTCAGGTCGCCGGCGACGATGGCTTCGGCGCAGGCCTGGATCGCCCGGATCCGCCGCAGCGGGCGCCGCCTTAATAAATGCCAACCGGCGATGCCGGGCAGAATGGTCAGCGACACGCCCCACAGCAGCGCGTGCAGGATGATCCGGGTCACGGCAAACAATGAACCGTTTTCCCGCACCAGCACCAGCCAGCGCCCGTCCAGGGTGCGGGTCGCCACGGCGTCGCAGCTGTCGGCGGGCAGGGTCGGGTCGTCGGACTCGGCGCAGTCGCCGAGCATGTGAATCTTGCCGTCCAGCGGCAGGCCTTCGGGGATCTGGCGCAGGGCACCGCTGAGGTAGCGCTGCTGGTCATCGAACAGGCCATAGGCATCGATGCCGCGAATGTCGAAGGTCATGCTGGCGGCGAGGGCGTCCACCAGTTGCTCGCCCTGGAAGCGTGAAAACAGATGCTGACGTTGCATCAGCGAATGCTTGGCCAGGGTGTCGAGGTAGCTGGACACCTCGTAGTACATCACCCCCATGAGAATCCCGCTCCAGGCCACGAACAGCGAGCTGTAAAGCGCCAGCAAGCGGCTGCTGGAGGAGCGCCAGCCTTTAGAGGGGTTCAGCAATGACATAACCCGAGCCTCGCACGGTCCGAATCAGTGGGACTTTGCCTGGCGGGTCGATCTTCTTGCGCAGACGGCCGATGTGCACGTCGATCAGGTTGGTGCCAGGGTCGAAGTGATAACCCCAGACTTCTTCGAAAATCATCATCCGCGACAGAATCTGCCCGGTGTTGCGCATCAGAAACTCCAGCAACTTGTACTCGGTGGGCAATAGCGTCAGCAACTGGCTGTCGCGGCTGGCTTCGTGGCTGATGAGGTTCAGCTCCAGATCGGCCACGCTCAATGTGGTGGCCTGGGCCGTCACGGTGTTCTGCCGGCGCAGCAAGACTTCTACCCGGGCGGCCATTTCATCGGTGGCGAACGGCTTGGTCAGGTAATCATCGCCGCCGGCGCGCAGGCCGCGAACCCGTTCATCAACGTCGGAGAGGGCGCTGATCATCAGGATCGGCGTGGCCACGCCCATGGTGCGCAGGGTGGTGACAATCGCCAGGCCATCGAGCTCCGGCAGCATGCGGTCGAGGGTGATCAGGTCGTAGTCGCCGCTGACCGCACGCGCCAGGCCTTCACGGCCATTGTCGACCCAATCCACGTCAAGGCCGTGGCTACTCAGTTCGGCGACGATTTCCCGGGCGGTCACAGCGTCGTCTTCGATGGTCAAGATGCGGGTCATAGGGCTTGCCTGATAATCGGTTCAATACGAGGTGGAGCTCATTTTGCCAAGAATTACGCGTGGCTTTTTAAATTAACTTTCATGTTGCCTCGTGAGCCTGGCTGGAACGTTGATATCATCCGGCCATATCTCTAAAGGGAAGCTGCACTGTGCGCACTTTAATGGTTCGTGGCTGGATGCCGATGTTACTGCTGCTGTTGTGCATGTTCGGCTCATCCGCCTGGGCTGCCAACACGCCGTGTTCAGGGAAGAAGGGCGGTATCGATCGTTGCGACGGCGATCTGTTCCTGTGCAATGACGGCTCCATCAGCGGCTCGAAGAAAAGTTGCTCGGCGATGTTTGGCAGTAAAAGCCAGGCGCGACCGCAGACCCTGTTACAGGATACCGATGGCTGTGCCTGCGGCACCGGTACGTTTTGCACTGGGCCAAGAGGCGGGGTGTATTGCCTGACGCCCAGCGGCAACAAGAGTTACAAGCGCAAGTAGTTCGTTTGCAGCCAAAAAACGGGTCGCCCAGCTGCCGCTTCTACCTCGAGTAGAGGCGGCAGTTTGCTTTTTGGGCCTAGAAGCGACGATGTTGCCTGCCATGCCGTCTTCGCGAGCAGGCTCGCTCCCACATTAGTCCGTGGTGTTCAGGAGCTTTGTGCCTGCCCCATAACCCCTGTGGGAGCGAGCCTGCTCGCGAAAGCGACCTGTCAGGGCGCAGACGTTTTCACTGGCCTGGATCAATATTTCCTTCGGCGAAACTTCCTAATATAAAAGTTCCAGGCCCCTCCTGCGGCATCGGCCACAGTGCTCTGGCGCGCAACGGTTGCGCTATCCGGTTGGCCGGCAAGGTGTAAGTGCAGCATGGAGCTGGCAACCCTTACCTGAACTTTTCAAGGATGAACTTCGCAATGCAACGCTTAGACAGAACCTTCGATATCCAGCCGCTGATGCAGGCGGATCTGACTGTGCGCATCAATGGCCAAACCGTCAGCGCCGCCATCGGCGAAACCGTCCTGACGGTCATTCAATCACTGGGCATTCGCCAGGTGGCCCGTAACGATCACGATCAAATCAGTGGTGCCTATTGCGGCATGGGTGTGTGCCAATGCTGCCTGGTGAAAGTCAATGGTCGGCACAAACGTCGCGCCTGCCAGACGATCGTGCGTGAGGGCATGAGCGTCGAAACCCGGGTCAACCGTATCGCCGGGCAGGAGGTGTCATGAGCCTGCGTCCGGTGATCGTCGGCGGCGGGCCGGCGGGTATGGCCGCGGCCATTGAACTGGCCCGGCACGGTGTGCGCAGCACCTTGCTTGAAGAAGCTTCGCGGCTCGGTGGGGTGGTCTATCGCGGCCCCTTGCGCGATAACGTTCAGCTCGACTATCTGGGGCCGCGCTATTCAGAAGCGCTGGCCAAACTGCATGGGGAGTTCCAGGATCAGTCGAGCCTGATCGATGTGCGCTTGAACCATCGCGTGGTCGGTGCCGAAGGCACTCGCGCACTGGTGCTGCTGGATGCCGATGAGCGTTTGCAAGAGGTCGAGTATCCGCAGCTGCTGTTGGCGGCCGGTTGCCACGAACGCAGCGTGCCATTCCCCGGCTGGACCTTGCCCGGCGTGATTCTACTGGGTGGTTTGCAGCTGCAGATCAAGAGCGGCGTCGTTAAACCCCAGGGGCCGGTAGTGATCGCGGGCACCGGCCCGTTGTTGCCGCTGGTGGCCTGCCAGCTGCACGCGTCGGGGGTGAGCGTCGCCGGGGTTTACGAGGCGTGCGCGTTCGGCAAGATCGCTCGGGAAAGCCTCGCGCTGTTGAACAAGCCGCAGCTGTTTCTCGATGGCTTGAGCATGCTCGCGTACCTGAAACTGCACGGCATCCCCATGCACTATGGCTGGGGTGTGGTCGAGGCACAGGGCGAGGGTGAGTTGAATTCAGTGACCGTTGCGCCGTACTCCAGTACCTGGGAGCCAGACCTGAGCCGCGCCGTACGAGTGGCCGCGCAAACTCTGGCGGTCGGCTACGGCTTCATCCCACGCACCCAACTCAGCCAGCAAATGGGCCTGAACCACGGCTTCAGCGATGACGGCTATCTGCGGGCCAGTGCCAATGTCTGGCAGCAAAGCAGCGAGCCCCACGTGCATCTGGCCGGTGACATGGGCGGGATTCGCGGTGGGGAGGCGGCCATGCTCGCGGGAAGGATTGCGGCCGTGTCGATCCTGCTGCAACGGGATGTGATGGACGCGGAACTGGCGCGGGTCCGGCGTGACCGTTACCTGTCGAAACTCAAATCCATCGTGCGTTTTCGCGCCGCCGTCGACCGCTACACCGAACGGGGCGCCGGGCAGACCGCTTTGCCGGCCGCCGACACGGTGATCTGCCGCTGTGAGCACGCGACTCGTGCCGACATCGATCGGGCGCTGGAGCAGGGCGTGCAAGATCTGGCCAGCCTGAAAATGCGCACCCGTGTGAGCATGGGCGATTGTCAGGGGCGCATGTGTGTCGGGTATTGCTCCGATCGTTTGCGCGAAGCCACCGGGCGGCAAGACGTGGGCTGGTTGCGACCGCGGTTTCCCGTCGACCCGATTCCTTTTTCAGCGTTCCAGTCTGTCGGCACGGAGGCCGCAAGTCATGAGTAAGTTCTACGACGTGGTCATCGCTGGCGGCGGTGTGATCGGGGCGTCCTGCGCCTATCAATTGTCCAAGCGCAAACACTTGAAAGTCGCGCTGATCGACGCCAAGCGTCCCGGCAACGCGACTCGCGCTTCGGCCGGCGGCTTGTGGGCGATAGGTGAATCGGTGGGCCTGGGGTGCGGGGTGATCTTCTTCCGCATGATGTCGGCCAATCGCAAGCGCGAAGCCCAGGGCGCGGCAGTGGCGGTGGATTCCAGCACGCCGCACATCCTGCCGCAGTCGTTCTTTGATTTCGCCTTGCAGTCCAACGCGATGTACCCGGATTTACACCGGGAGTTGCAGGAAAACCACGGGATGGATTTCAAGTTCGAGAAGACCGGATTGAAATTCGTGATCTACGACGATGAAGACCGGCTCTACGCCGAGCACATCGTCGCTTGTATTCCGCACCTGGCGGATCAAGTGCGCTGGCTCGATCAAACGGCGCTGCGCGAAGCCGAGCCGAGTGTCAGCCATGAGGCGAGGGGGGCGCTGGAGTTTGTCTGCGACCATCAGGTCAGTCCGTTCCGCCTGGCCGATGCCTACACCGAAGGTGCTCGGCAAAATGGCGTGGATGTGTATTTCAACACCAACGTCACCGGCGTGCTGCACCACGGCGCGCGGGTCAGCGGTGTGCAGACCGCCGAGGCCGGAGTGTTCCATTGCGACACGTTGATCAACGCCGCCGGCGCGTGGGCCGCCGACCTCAGCGAGCAGGCCAGCGGGATTCGCATTCCGGTGAAACCGGTGAAAGGCCAGATCCTGCTGACCGAGCGCATGCCGAAAATCCTGCGCGGTTGCCTGACCACCAGCGATTGTTATGTGGCGCAGAAAGACAACGGCGAAGTCCTGATTGGCAGCACCACCGAAGACAAGGGGTTCGACGTGACCACCACCTACCCGGAAATCAGCGGCCTGGTGCAAGGCGCGGTGCGCTGCATTCCAGCACTCGCCGACATCAATTTGAAACGTTGCTGGGCGGGGTTGCGTCCTGGCTCGCCGGACGAGCTGCCGATTCTCGGGCCGATGAAAGGGGTAGAGGGTTACCTGAATGCCTGCGGACATTTCCGCACCGGCATCCTGACTTCGGCGATTACCGGCGTGTTGCTGGACAAACTGGTGAATAACGAGCCGTTGCCACTGGATATCACACCGTTTCTGGCGGATCGGTTTGAAGTGGCGCCGCAGATCGGACTGACGGAAATGCAAATGGCCTGACCTCAACCTCACCACAGACGCGCGAGCGCTGTGGTGAGGGCACTGGCGCGGTCACTCTTTAACGCTCATGAACTCTTTGGCCCAAAGAATGTAGTCTTCCGGCTTTGTATAGGTATGAGTCAGTTCGGTCGCGTTCAGGTCGCAGGCCTGGGTGAAAATCTGGCGTTGTTCGCGCAGGCTGTCGTAAGTGGCTTTGATGGCGGCGAAATAGGCGCCATGGCCGTCGATCGTGACGCGTACGCCCGATTCGGCCAGGCGTTTGTCGTCACGCAACAGCGGGTTGCCGTAGGTGACCAGCATCAGTGGCACGCTCAGGTGCTCGGCGATCTGCTCCAGTTGGTCGAAATCCTGCACGCCCACCATGCAAATTCCGTCGGCCCCGGCCTGCTGGTAATGCCGGGTGCGGCTGATGATTTCCTGGATCGGCAAGATCCCCGCGTTGGTGCGGGCGATGATCGCCATTTCCGAATCGACGCGGGCTTCCAGTGCCGCGCGAATCTTGCCGACACCTTCGGCAACCGTGATCAGATCGGTGGACTTGCGGCCGAATTGCGCCGGCAGCAGGGTGTCTTCGATGGTCAGGGCGGCTACACCGGCGCGTTCGAGCTCGACAATGGTGCGCATGACGTTGAGCGCGTTGCCGTAGCCGTGGTCGGCATCGGCGATGACCGGCAATTGCGCCACTCGACCGATGCGGGTGGCCTGTTCGGCGAACTCGCTGAGGCTGATCAAGGCAAAGTCGGGGGCGCCCAATACCTGCAACGACGCGACCGAACCACCGAGGATCCCCACTTCAAAACCCAGGTCGGCGGCGATGCGTGCCGACATGGGATCGAAGACCGACGCCGTGTGATAGCAGGTGTCGGAAGCCAACAGTTGGCGGAAATTACGGCGTAAATCTTGATGAGACAGCCTGGACATATGAGTTCCACCATACAAAGGAATGGAAGGGCTTGAGCAAAGGTGTCAACGCCGAAGGAACAAAAGGCTATCACGCGGGCGGGTAAAGAATGATGACGAATTTGCAGGCGAGGTGGACGCAAGATCAAAAGATCGCAGGCTTCGCCAGCGCCTACAGGGTGTTCAACGATCCAATGTGGGTGGGTGTTGTCTCGAAGAATGAACGACATCCCAATGCAGGAGCTGGCGAAGGCTGCGATCTTTTCCGATCACGCCGCCACCGCCTGTTGCTGCTGGTTGAGCAGCGGCACCGCGCGCACCGAGTTGCCGGGTTGCAGTTGCAGGCGCTTGGCGGTGAGCCGGTCGACGATCAGGTTGTTGCCCACTTGCCGGGCACGGGCGGCGGTGATGCGGCAACTCTCGAGGCGGCGGTTGTGGATCAGCCATACCGGAGCCTGATCATCGGGCGTGCCGATGGTCAATACCAGCGGTTGGCTGTCACGCACGGTGCGGATTCTCGATACCGGGGCTTCGATCACCGGGCCTGCGTCGAAGATGTCGATGTAACCCTTATGGGCAAACCCCTCGGCGGCGAGGATCTTCAGCGCAGGTTCGGTGTTCGGGTGAGGTTTGCCGATCACCGCCTGGGCCTGTTCGGTGAGCAGGCAGGTGTAGAGCGGCTGGCGCGGCATCAGTTCGGCGATGAAGGCTTTGCTGCCCAGCCCCGACAGGTGATCGGCATGGCTGAAATCCATCTTGAAAAAGTGTCGGCCCAAGCTGTCCCAGAACGGTGAACAGCCCTGTTCGTCGGCGCTGCCGCGCAGTTCGGCAATGAGCTTGTCACCGAACAGGTGGGGAAATTCGGCGACGAACAGCAGGCGCCCCAACGACAGCAGTCGACCGTTACTGCCGTGACGTTGATCGTGTCGCAGAAACAACGAGCAGATTTCCGATTGCCCGGTCATTTCGTTGTTCAGGAACAAGGTGGGGATCTGGCGCTGAATGCCCAGGTCTGGTGACGAGCTGACCGTCAGCCCGACCCGATAGTTGTACCAGGGCTCCCGCAGGCCGACAGCCCCCAGGAGCGCACTGACGCCGACCACTTGCTGATCGTCGTCTTCGAGTACAAACAGGTAGTCGGCATCCGCGCGCTCGACCTGTTCGGCGAAGGTCCGCTGGGTCCAGCGGACTCGATGGGCCAGGCGTTCTTCGTTGGCCGGCAGGGTGGTGAACCCGGGGCCGGCCCGTTGCACCAAATCCAGCAAGGCGGGCAGGTCGGTGACTCGAACCGGGCGGACAATCATGATGCAGCTCCTTCTTCGCGCCTGTTCGGGCGCTGTCGTTGGGCACGGGGCCGATGGCGGCTCACAGGGCGATCAACCGGATCTCAGCGGCGTCGGTCACGTTCAGGGCCGCGCACATCTCGGCGCTCAAGGTCACGGGTTGCCCGGCGTGGTAGTCCAGCTCGGCGACGATGGCGCGGTAGTCCTTCAACGAATCATTGCTCACCAGATAACTGCCGCGGGCATCGATGGCTGAGCCCGTTTGCGCCGTACCGATATGGCTCTGGGCGATGGAGCGAATGCTTGAGGTGCGGGCATACAGTGTCGGGCCGCCGTCGAACAGGTCGATGTAGCTGCCGGTCTCGAAGCCTTCGCGTTCCAGAATGTCGAAGGCCTCCTGGCCATCGGGGTGGATTCGACCGATGCAATCTTGCGCAGCCGGCGGCAGCATCGGCACGTAGATCGGGTATTGCGGCATCAGTTCGGCAAGGAATGCCAGGCTCTGCAGGCCGCAAAGCCGCTGGGCCTCGACGTACGGCAGGTCGAAGAAATGCTTGCCCAGCGCATCCCAGAACGGCGACTGCCCTTGTTCGTCGCTGTAGCCCACGATCTCGGTAATCACCGCTTCGGCAAAGCGCGTCTTGTGGGCGGCGATGAACAGCAGCCGCGCCCGGGACAGCAACTCGGAAAATGGCGTGCGTTCCAGCGCCGGGTCGATATGGAAACTGCACAGCAATGAATGGCCGCTGAGGTCGTGACACAACGACAACGCCGGCACCCCATGCTCGATGTTCAGCTCCCGTGAGGCGCTGGTGAAATGGCGGTTGCGCAAACTGTAGAACGGCTCGCTGAAACCTGCGGTGGCGAGGATTTCCGAGCAACCCGTCAGACGGCGGGTCGTCAGGTTTTCCAGCACGAAGAAATAGTTCTCCGGGCCGTGACTCTGGACGTCTTTTTCGAATGACGCGCAGGAGCCAAGAATTTTCTCGCGCAGGTGTTCGGTGTCGTCCGGCAAGGACGTGACCCCCACCAGGCTGTCACGCGCCAGTTGTTGCAACTGGGGCAGGTCGGCTAACTCGACTGGACGTAAGACCAGCATGGACATACTCCTGTATCAAAGGGTTCGGCGGCTTGCACCGAACCTGACTATCACTGTCGGTTTCCACGCATTAAATCGGCAGTCGCCTGAATTCATGTCAGACGTTGCTCTTTTTCTTGTCAGCCGTTGCTTGGGTCGGGCAGTACCGTACTGGCACCCTGTCTGTTGAGGAAGAACAGATAGACCAGGCCCAGGGCAATCCAGATCAGGCCGAGTTTCTGTGCATCGACGCCCATGTTGTACATGATGGCTGCGACGATGATGAAGCCGATGACCGGGCAGACCAGGTGACGGATCACCTGGCCGGACTTCTGCCGACGCCAGTAGTAATTGATCACGGTCAGGTGCAGCAGCATGAAGCCGCTCAGGGCGCCGAAGTTCACCAGAGAGGTGAGGGTGTCCACCGAATTGATGAACAGGTAGCAGATCACCAGCGACAGCACCGCCACCAGATAAATGCTCAAGTACGGCGTGTTGTGTGTCGGGTGCACTTTGGCCAGCACTTTCGGCAGTTTGCCGTCCCGGGCCATGCCGAACAGCAGACGCGAAACCGCCGCTTGCGAGGTGATAGCGACCGCCACGCCCCAGGCCAGCGCGGTGGCCACGGCGGTCAGGGTTGCCAGCCAGCTGCCAGCGGCGATTTCGGCGATTTCATAGAACGCGGTGTCGGCGGACTTGAAGCCCAGGCCGGCGGCCAGGTCGGTGGCAATCCAGGTCTGCACGACGAAAATCACGCCCATCACCAGTAGCGTGATCAGCGCAGCCTTGCCGACGCTGCGGCCGGGATCGCCCTTGATCTCTTCGGCGAGGGTGGAAATCGCATCGAAACCGAGGAACGACAGCACCGCGATCGACACCGCTTGCATCAGCAAGGCGAAGTTGAACGTCTCGGGGTTGTACAGCGGCGCCAGGGTCAGTTGACCGTTGCCGCCGCCGCTGTGCAGGGCATTCCAGGCATAGAACAGGAAGATCCCCAGTACCACCAGTTGCGCCAGTAGAAAAACGATGTTCATCCGCGCGGTGAAGGTGATGCCCCGCAGGTTGACGAAAGTGGCGCTGACCAGAAAGGCCAGGATGAAGCCGACTTTCGGGATGTCCGGGTAGAGGTGATTCAGCGCCATCGCCGCGTACACGTAGAGCAGCGGCGGAATCAGCAGGTAGTCGAGCAGCATCAGCCAGCCGGCGATAAACCCGACATGGGGGTTGAGGCCGCGTTGTGCGTAGGAGTACACGGAGCCCGCAATCGGAAAGGCCCGGGCCATGCTGCCGTAACTGAGGGCCGTGAACAGCATCGCCACCATGCCGATGATGTAGGCCAGCGGCACCATCCCCGGTGCTTCGGCGTTGACGTAGCCATAAACACCGAACGGCGCGATGGGGATCATGAAGATCATCCCGTACACCACCAGGTCCGTCAGCGACAGGCTACGTTTCAACTCTTGCTTGTAACCGAATTCTTCAATTTCCATGAAGCCCTTCTCCTTGATATGAAAGCAGCTGCACGCTGCAAGTTTGAAGCTGTTTCTATAGCAGCGGTGCCAGATAGCCGGTCCAGCGACCGACGTCTTCGGGCGTGCGCAGCAGATCGTTGCGCACCTCGATCAGCACCGAGTCCAATCCTCGGGCGTCACCGTGAACCGGCACGGTCATGTCACCCCGCGGATCGACTTTGTACGGCTGATTACCGACGACTTTCAATGGATGTTGACTCAGCCCCTCGATCACTCGCTGGGCGTACTCCCTGGCCTGCCCGTACAACACGCCGACTTCCATCGGCCGTGGCTGGCCGAAATAAATTGGCGTGAAACTGTGAATCCCCACCACTCGTACCGGCCGACCGTGCGCCACACGGGCGTCGATCAAGGTTTGCAGGCGTGCATGAAACGGCTTGAACAGGCAGTGCCGGCGGTACTCGCGGGTGGCCTCGTCCAGATTCCGATTGCCCGGCACCTGATAAATCTCACTCTGCAACGGAATGCTGTCCGGCGCATGGCGCGGGCGGTTGAGGTCGACCAGCAGCCGTGAATAATTGGCCGCCAACAGGGTCGCGCCCAGTGCTTCGGCCAAACGCTCGGCCAACGCCAGGGCGCCGATGTCCCAGGCGATGTGTTCGCGGGCGGCCTCATCGCTCAGGCCCAGGTCATTTAACTCGGCCGGGATAAAACGACTGGCGTGTTCACACACCAGAATCAGCGGGTGCACGGAGGCTTCCCGGCTCAGGGTGTACGCAGGCTGGGTGTAGAGGCCCCGTTCGGCGGATTCAGTACAGGCGCGCATAGTGCTCGCAGAGGTTGGCGGACGAGAGCTTTTCCGTCAGCGTCAGTTCCTCGGTTTTCAGGGCGAAGTAAGTGTCCAGCAAGGCGCTTGGCAGGGCTTCGATCAACGCTTCGCTGTGGCGCAGGCAATCCAGGGCCTGGGACAAGGAAGCGGGCAGGGCGACGATCCCGCGGGCCTGGCGTTGCTCTTCGTTCAGCGAGTCAGGGATTTCATCGGTGATCGCGTTCAAGGCCAGGCGCTGCTCGATACCCAGGCGCCCGGCGATCAGCAACACGGCCATGGCCAGGTGCGGCGAGGCCGTGGCGTCCATGGCGCGAAATTCCAGGTTGTATTGCGCCGCCACGGCTTTGTCGCCCAGGCTCACCGTCGGGCAGATCCGCAGCGCCGCTTCGCGGTTGCGTTGGCCGAGGCAGGCGTAGGAGGCGCTCCAGTGATGGGGCCGCAAGCGTTCGTAGGAAACCGGTGTCGGCGCGGTAAAGGCGCAGAGCGCCGGCAAGTAATGCAGAACACCGGCGGCCCAATGCTGGCCGAGGGTCGACAGGCCGTTGGTGGTGCCGGCGTCATACATCACCGGTTGGCCGGCCAGGTCCTGCAGGCTCATGTGCAGATGCACGCCATTGCACACGGCATGCTCGGACGTCTTGGGGGCGAAACTCAGGTCCAGGCCCATTTGCCGGGCGATCTCACGGGTGATCTCACGCACGTTCACCGCGCGGTCGGCGGCGGCGACGCCGAGGGCCGGGCGGCAGGTGATTTCGTACTGGTGTTTGCCGTATTCCGGCAGGAACATTTCCGGCTCCACACCGCCGGCACGCAGTGCACTGAGCAGCCAGCCGCCGAATTCGGCACCCTGGCGCTGGGCCTGCAGGGAAAATGCCAGGTGCTCCGCCGCGCCGCTGTCTAGGTTGAATTCGTGTTCGAACGCGGCGTTGACCTGCAAGCCCAACTCGTCGCGATAACGTTCCACTTCGTTGCGCAACAGCGTACGCGGGCAGGTGCCCCACGGGCGGCCATCGGTTTTACGAATGTCGCCGTGAATGAAGTCCAGCGCCGGGGCATTGGCGTCCGGGCCGTTGTTGACGGTCACGCGACTGCTCAAGTCGGGAATCAACCGTAAATCCCCATAAGCGCCCCATGGGTTGCCGGAGGCGATGATGTCTTGTGGGGTCAGGGCGCTGTTGGCCGGCACCCAGCCGCAGCCGGCCACTTGATAGGCATCGAGTTCGTCGGTGGGAAAGGAGCGGCCGCGTGTCACGCCGATCAGGTCGGTGGTGACGATCGTGGTCATGGGCAGCGGCGACAGGCGTTCATTCATGGCTGCATCTCCTGCAACCGGCTGAGCACGGTCTGGGTGTCGGTGATCCAGCAGTAACCCTTGATGGCGTTCAGGCAGGCGTGATGCCGTTGTTCGGTGTAGGTGGCGCAGGCGTCTTCGACCAGCGTCACCAGATAGCCACGGTCGGCGGCGTCGCGCACGGCCATGTCGACGCATTGGTCGGTAACGATGCCGGCGATGATCAGATGGCGGGTTTCCAGGTTGCGCAGCACATAGTCGATGCTGGTGGAGTTGAACACTCCGGAAGAGGTCTTGGGCAGCACGATTTCGTTTTCGAGCGGCGTCAGGTCATCGATGATCTGCGCTTGCGGGCTGCCCTTGGGCAGGTGCATGTCCGAGAGTTTGTGATCCAGCGAGCGGTCGCGGCCATCGGCGGTGAGGCTTTCGATGAGCGTGTGCAACACGTTTTGCCGGGCGCCGCGAAAGGCACTGAGCAGCCTGCGTTGATTGGGCACTACCTGCATGTGGGCGCGGGTCAGAAAGTAGTCGGCATCCGGCGCGTTGAGGTGCGGGTCGAACTGCGGTTCGAGCCAGGCACGCTGCATGTCCACCAGCAACAGCGCGGTGTGGTCGGCGGTAAACGGCAAGTCTCGGGGTGAGTGGTGGGGGAGTGCGAACATCCTTATTTTTCCTCCAGCAGATGGGTGTCGAAATCGGCCCGCAGGGCGTCGATGCCTTCCAGGCGATCGGCCAGATCGGGGCTACGCAGGGCCAGGCAGGCAATCAGCGCTTCAACCTGGGCTAGCGCCGGCACCATCGAGTCGAAGGCCGACGCCGACTCTACCGGTGCGCTGATGATCAGATCGGCTATTTCCCGTAGCGGTGATGCATAGATGTCGGTGAACAGCACGATTCGCGCATGTCGGCTCTTCGCGGCATTGGCGACCCGCAGGGCCTGGGACTGGTAGCGGCGGTAGTCGAACACCAGCACCACGTCCTGGCGTTGCACGTCGAACAAGCGGTCCGGCAATTGTGCGTTGTCTTCCAGGGCGAAACAGCCGGGCCGCAGCAGGCGCAGATGGTTGAGCAAGCAGTGGGCGAGGAAACTGCTGAAGCGGCCGCCGAAGCAATGGATCTGATGGCGGCTGTCGAGCAGCCACTCGACCAGAATTCGTACATCTTCGGGTTGGGTCAGCGCCTGGGTGTCTGCCAGTGCCCGATGGCTGTGCGCCAGATAGTGGCTCCAGGGGTCGTCTTTCTTGAGATGGGCGCGAGGTTGCAACAGGGTACTGGGGGAGCGCAGGCGGTGGTCCATGTCACTGAGCAAGGCTTCCTGAAAGTCGGCGTAACCGCTGAAGCCAAGCTTTTTTACCAGCCGCACGATGGTCGGGTCGCTGACACCGGCGTGTTCGGCCAGACGTGACATCGGGCCCAGTCCGTTACGCGGATACTGGTCCAGCAAGGCTCGTATGACTTTGCGTTCCGATGGCGTGAAGTCCAGGCCGGGATCGGTGATCAGGTCTCTGAGAGGGGGCATCCGGGCTCCTGCTGGATGAGTGTGTCGATTTTATTTCATAAATCGCTAAAACAGTATTTATGTAACGTGTGCTACATGTCTAGCGAATTTTTGTGTGGATTTTCAAAGCACTGAAATGGAGCGAAACCCCTGTGTATATTGGGCTACGCGGATATCGACTGACCTTGTAGGACATTGCCTATAGTCGTGTGAGATATCGACCCTGCCAGTCAGTTAAGTGAAGACCAAGCCCCCTCGCCACAGGTTCTGCACTTGGCACGTACTTTTCAAACTGACTGGCATTAGGCTGCGAGCCTGATCGGCCGGTGGAAACGAAACGCGCCGGGTGGCGCTTCTTACGGCACAATGAGTCGGTTACTGGCGGCCTCGTGCCGCTTTTTCTTTCCATCGACAGAGTGATCTTCCGTGCAGGCGACCCGCTTGACCCTGATTTGCCACGCTCGAACCGTCGCACAGAAACTGGCGCGTTTTCCTACGAATGAACCCGTGGAAATGGATTGGCAATCGGCGAAGGGCTCGCGCTGCAGGCAGTTCAAGCGAGCGCCACGTTTACTCTGCGGCCCGGAACTGCGGACCCGGCAAACCGCTGAGCTGTATGGCGACAGCGTGGAAATTGTCACGGCGCTGGAGGAGTGCGATTTCGGACGCTGGAAAGGCACGTCGATCGACGACCTGCAACAATCCGAGCCCGCGACGCTCCAGGCCTGGCTCGATGACCCGGCCTCGGCGCCCCACGGTGGAGAATCGGTGGTGCAACTCGGTGAGCGTGTGGCTGCGTGGTTGAAGACCCTTGAGGCGACACCGGGGCATATCGTTGCCGTTACCCATCCGTTTGTCATTCGCGCTGCGCTGATGCAGGTGTTGCAGGGCGCGGCGTTCAACCAGATCGACGTCGAGCCGTTGTCGGCCATCGAGTTGCGGTTTAACGGTCGCTGGCGGCTACGCTTGTTGGGCTCTGACCCTGAAGGAGCGCTTTGATGAAAAAACTGTTGGTTATCGGTGTCGGCGCCGGCAACCCCGACTACATCACGATGCAGGCGGTGAAGGCACTGAACCGGGTCGACGTGTTTTTTCTCATGGACAAGGGCCAGAGCAAAGACAAACTGATCGAGCTGCGCCGCGAGATCTGCGAGCGCTATATCACCGATCGTGACTACCGCTTTGTCGAAGCCCATAGCCCTGAGCGCGAGCGCGGGGATGTGGACTACAACGCCAGCGTCGAAGATCTGAACCGCGCCAAGCAGCAGACCTTCGAGCGGCTGATCAACGAGGAAATGACCGACGACCAGTGCGCCGGTTTTCTGGTGTGGGGCGATCCGGCGTTGTACGACAGCACCCTTCGGATCTTGCAGGCGATTCTGGCGTCAGGTCGTTGTGTGTTCGAGTTCGAGGTGATCCCTGGTATTACCAGCGTGCAGGCGTTGGCGGCGCAGCATAAGGTGTCGCTCAATCGCATCGGTCACTCGATTGAAATCACCACCGGCCGACGGTTGGCGGCCGGGCAGGTGAGCGATGCCGACAGTGTGGTGGTGATGCTGGATGCGCAAGATGCCTATCATCAGGTGGCCGATCAAGAGACGGAGATTTACTGGGGGGCTTACCTGGGAACACCGGATGAAATCCTGATCCACGGCAAACTCAAAGACGTGGCAGATGAGATTGAGCGGGTGCGCAAGGCGGCGCGGCTGGCGAACGGGTGGATCATGGATACCTACCTGTTGCGCAAGCCTTGAACGCCGCAACGTGATGGTCAGTGCTCTTTGGCTTTCCTGATCCTGATCAAAATGAACAGCAGGATACACAGCGCGAGCGGGGTCATGGCCAGCATGGCGTCTCTGGCGGAAATGTCCGCGCCCATGGTGTGCAGACCCGAGTAGAACAGCTTGAACAGGCTCAACAAGTAATAGGTGATGGCGATAATCGACAGGCCTTCGACAGCGCGCTGGATTTTGATTTGAGTATCGGCGCGGGCGTTCAGGCTCTTCAGGATTTCCGAGTTCTGCTCTTCCATTTCGACCTGTACCCGGGCCTGCAGCAGGTCTCCGAGGTTGGCCACGCTTTTGGAGATGAAACACGTGGGCGGGCTCGTTGAAATACAGAGAAGGGCGCGCGTGCAACTCGTTGTGCAGGGGCAGTCTTTGCGGATGCATGCTATCGATGCCATGTTGGAGCTGTTTGTTCTTGGGACTGGGTGCCCAATTCCCGAGTCACAAACAAACCCCGACCATCGACCAATGCCAGTCAGTCAAGCGCAACTCATGTGGGCGGGCTCCTTAAGGCAATGCGGATGTAGGGCCCGAGCCCGGCACGGGATGCACAGCACCGTTGTGAACTATTCTTTTCAAGTGGCCCCTTCAGGAGTTGATTTGAATCGAGGCCTACGATTGCCGATGGGCGGTGACCGGCGTCGAGGACTAACCTGTCTGGAGACAGATCATGAGCCAGTATCAACGCTTATTACTGATCATCAACCCGCTCCTGCGTCATTCTCCAGCGATCAACCAGGCCGCTGCCGTGGCCAAGGCCAGCGGGGCGAGCTTGCACATTGCCGCGCTGATTCCGTCGTTGGACATTCTGTCGTTGCTTGAAGAAGGCGACCGGAAAATGGCTCGGGCAAGCTATCTGCAGGAACACCGCGACTGGCTCAAGGAGCAGGCGCAAAAGATGCAGGGCAGGGGGATCAAGGTGACCACCGAAGTCGCCTGGGCCGACAATATGCGCCAGGACATTCTTGATCACGTCACGGAAATGCAACCCGATCTGTTGATCAAGCAAGTGCAGCATGAGCCCGTGCTCAAGCGCGCGTTCTTTACGCCGCTGGACTGGCGTTTGTTGCGCCATTGTCCGGTGCCGGTTTATCTGGTCGGTGCCGAAAGCCATGCCCTGCCGCAGAAGGTGGTGGCCGCGGTTGATGTTACAGATACAGAGCCTTCGAACAGCGAGCTCAATGACCGGATCATCCTGCAGGCTTCCAGCCTTGCGATGCAGTGCAATGCCGAGTTGCATCTGCTGTACGCGTGTGACATTTCGGCCGCTTTTCTGGCGGATATAGGCGGTGGTCTGCCGCTGGCGGAGCTGACCAGGGAGTTGCGCAGCGACCTGGAAACGTCATTTCTGAAGCTGGCCGCCCGGTTCGGTGTGCCCCCTGAGTATCGGCATTTCATCATGGGGCAACCTGTCTCGGTGCTGAGTGAGTTCGCCCACGAGCATCAGGTGGATGTGGTGGTGATGGGCAGAGCTCAGTACAGCGGCCTGGAGAGGCTTCTCGGCAGCACGACGGAACATATTCTGTATCAGGTGCCTTGCAGCGTTCTGGCGGTGTAGTCGCGAGCATCCTTGCCAACGTTGGCTAGCCCGTTTTTGGGGCCCCGCCCCAGGGAAGTTTTCAGATGAATCATAGTCCTTCATTGCAAACCATCTTGCATGACCGGGTTGATGCCGGCCGAAGCCTGGTGGAGCCGTTGCGTAAATACGCTAATAGAGCCGATGTCATCGTCCTGGCCTTACCCCGTGGCGGCGTCCCGGTTGCCTATGAAGTGGCCACGGCCCTGGAGGTTCGCCTGGACCTGATGCTGGTCCGCAAGCTGGGGGTGCCGTCCCACCAGGAGTTCGCCATGGGCGCCATTGCCAGCGGTGGCATACAGATCGTCAACGACGATGCGCTGCGGGCCAACGGTATCGATCAGCGCACGCTCGATGGCGTGGTTGTGCGGGAAACGCAGGAATTGTTGCGTCGCGAGCTCGTATACCGGGCCTCGCGCATGCCTGTGGCACTCAAGGATCAGGTGGTGATCCTGATCGATGATGGCCTGGCCACAGGGGCCACGATGATGGCCGCGATACAGTCCGTGCGCCTGCAAGCGCCGTCGCGCATTGTCGTTGCCGTGCCGGTGGCACCGCTTGAGACGGCAGAGGCGCTGCGTGACGAGGTGGACGAACTGATTTGCCCGCTCATCCCCGATTGGCTGATCTCGATCGGCCATTGGTACACCGACTTTACTCAGACGTCGGACGAAGAGGTCATCGATCTTTTGCGTCGGGCCTGGCAGAGAGAATCAGCGATGAAATGAGGCAAACTGCTGGCCCCCAGATCTGTGCTTCGTTGTCAAACTCGCTTTCTTTTCAGAAGGTTAGGCATTGGCGATATGCGGACTTTGGTGTGGATGGCTGCAACGTTTGTCCTGGTGGCTTTCTCGCTTGGGGCTCAGGCAAAGGAACTGAGCAAGAACTCTCGCTATATTTGCAGCTGGGGCGCGGAAATAGCCGAGGGCGCGCAAGCCTCGAAGCTTTCCGGGCTTACGCTTTACGGGGCACGCAGAAAACTGCAATCGCGCAAATTTCCCCGGCCGTGGATGCGCATGACAGCCATGGGGATCACGGAACAAACCTATAACAGCTCTTCGCGTCTCAAGCCGGCCGGCATCAAGCAAACGTATTACGAGCAATGCATCAACCATGAATTGGCGCAACGGTAGTCCGCCACCACTCTGCATGTGCACCGAGCGCGGGTTGTAGGCGCTGCCGCAGGCTGCGATCTTTTGACTTTGGCGCCTGTTCAGGTAACGAGTCGCCCGTTGGAAAGATCAAAAGATCGCAGCCTGCGGCAGCTCCTACGGGATATTCGCAGTCGACCACGAGGTGGAGCAGGCCTTGGTCTTGCACTCGACGGCGCCGTTCGCCTATGGTTTCGACGCGAAGGACGGCTTCTTGAAGCCGCTGCAGGTCGTGACATCAATTTTTTGTTTCGGAGCCCATGATGAGTGCTGTTTCCCCTGCGGTCATTGATGACCTGGCGCCCGATGGTGTGCTGCGTGCGGCGATCAATTTCGGCAATCCGGTGCTGGCGCAGCAGGGTCGGGACGGAACTCCCCAAGGCGTCTCGGTGGCGTTGGCAACGGCTCTGGCGCAAGAGCTGGGCGTGCGTCTGGAAATGATCACGTTCGATGCCGCCGGCAAGGTGTTTGCCGCGCTGGAGGAGGGCGCATGGAACATCGCGTTCCTCGCCATCGAGCCGGTGCGTGAACAACAGATCGCGTTCAGCGAGCCTTACGTGATCATCGAAGGCACCTACCTGGTGGCGGCCGATTCGGCTTATACGGCGGTCGATGATCTGGATCGGCAAGGATTGCGCCTGGCGGTCGGCAAGGGCGCGGCCTACGACCTGTTCCTGACCCGTACCTTGAAACAGGCGCAACTGGAGCGGGCAGAAACGTCCGCCGCCGCCGTCGACCTGTTCTTCGACAAAGGCCTGGATGCGGCGGCGGGTGTGCGCCAACCGCTGGAAAAGGTCGCTGCCGCTGATCCACGTTACCGGGTGCTCGAAGGCGCCTTTACCGCCATACGCCAGGCGATGGCCGTACCCCGCAAGCGTGAAGCGGGGGCGGCCTATGTGACGGCTTTCGTCGAGCGCAAGAAGGCCGAAGGATTTGTCCACGCCGCCTTGCTCGAGAGCGGGCAGGCCGATGTCACGGTGGCGCCATAGGTTGGCGGCTTGGATGTCCGGATGTCACAGGCTGTTATCTGGACGCCGGCGTGAACTCAACGCGGGTCATGGATTGCCCGAGGGCTGGCGGAACCGCTGCGCGATGTCATCCGCAAACGGATAGAGCGAAAACCAGGGCCTGGCTTCGTCGATCACTCGCTGGAATGACGGTCGCTGTATCAACCGGTCGAAATAGGCGCTCAAGTGCTGGTAGTCGTCGGGGAACGGCAATAGCGTGCAGGCATAGAAAAGTGCCGGGGCCGCGGCGCAGTCGGCCAAGCTGAAGTCCGGGCTGGCCACCCAGATTCGGGACGCCATCCGGCGCTCGAGCATTCTGTACGCCGTTTCTAGCGTGGCCCGTTCTCTGGTCAAATCACCGTTGGTCGCGTGTAGTCGATCGCTGACAATCCGTTGGATCGGTGTTTGTAGATAATGGTCGAAAAAGCGGTCCCATAACCGCACCTCCAACGCGGTCTGCCAATCGTCCGGAAGCAGGCGCTGTTCACCTGGATACAGTCGATCCAGGTACTCGATGATGATGCTGGACTCCGGCAGATCACGTTGCCGAGCAGGGTCGCGAATAACCGGGAATTTTCCGATTGGCCACAGAACCTGAAGCTCTGCGCTGTCGGCAGCGTCTGCGAGATCGATGATTCTTCTTTCGAAGTCGGTCCCGCTTTCGTAGAGCGCGATGAGCACTTTATGGCAGTACGACGCCAGCGGATGGTAGTAAAGCGTCAGCGACATTTTTCAAGGCCTCGTTGGACGTGAGGGGCGGGCCGCACAAAGCTGTAAGCCCTGAGATGAAAAAGGCGGGGGGGCAATTAACAATCATAGGCGGATGTCGGCAGAGCGTCTGGGCCGTCACTTTCAAGCGTGCGTGCTTGTACGCGGGAAAATCCCTGCTTAACTGAGAACCACTGGTCGGTTAGTGACTTATTGGTCATGGCGCTCATCTCAGCGCCCTTGTACCGTTGTTGGTTCGTGCTGTCAGGCTTGACCGGAGGACGCCGGGTAGCCGATCACGCTGTGTGCCTGATCCAATTTGTTCAAGGAATAGAATGAAATGATGCTGAAGACTGCCATCGTCGAGATTGGTAAGAAGTACAAGGTTTATACCGAGCACTATCTCAACACCGCCGCTGACAAGACCATCATTCTGGTCAATGGCTCGTTGGCAACGACCGCATCCTTCGCGCAAACGGTGCGCTACCTGCGGCCACGCTTCAATGTGGTCCTCTACGATCAGCCCTACGCCGGTCAGTCGAAACAACACAACCTGCATGACCAGCCGATCCGCAAGGAAGACGAGGCTGAAATACTGCTGGAGTTGATCGAGCATTTTTGTGCACAGCATGTGCTGTCCTTTTCCTGGGGCGGGGCGGCGACCCTGGTGGCACTGGCTCAGCGGCCGCGCCTAATCGAAAAGGCAGTGATCAGTTCATTCGCCGCGCGGATCAACACGCCGATGCGCGATTATCTGGAGAGCGGGCGGGACTTTCTCCAGGCGTGCGATCGTCGCAATGTCGGGCGTTTGATCAACAGCACGATCGGCAAGCACCTGCCGTCACTGTTCAAGCGTTTCAATGAACGCCATGTCATCAGCCTGGACGAACACGAATACCGGCAAATGTATTTTCACGTCAATGAGGTGCTGACCCAGGACACTCACTGCTACGTTTCCTGTGCCGACGCCATCGAAATCCCGCTGCTGTTTATCAACGGCGAACGGGATGAGTACACCTCGGTGGAAGATGCCCGTCTTTTTGCAGCTCATTCCCGTCAGGCCCAGTTTCAGACCATCAAGAACGCCGGGCATTTCCTCGATATGGAACACCCGACGGCCTGGCATGACACCCAGCAAGCCTTGCTGGGCTTTCTGCAGCCGGCCTCCAAGGTGCCGAGCCAGCCCCGTGACTTGGCTTTCAGTAGCAAATCGTCAGTGATTCCGCCTCTTCGGTCAGCTAGCTGGGTGCGGCTTTAACTGGCGCAGCAACTCGATCTGATCCGCCGGGACCCGCGTGCGCAGGGCTTTATACAGTGCGCGGGTTTCAAGCAGGTTCCAGACCCGCAGCATGGTTTCCAGGGCGTCCAGTGGCTTGCTGATGAAGTCCTTGGCGCCGAGCGCCAGTGCGCGCAGGCGGGTATCTCGGGTGGCGTCGGCGGTGAGCACGAGGATCGGCAGGTATTCGCCGGCCGGGATGCGCCGGTTGAGCTGTTCAAGTACGGCGAAGCCGTCGAACTCCGGCATGTGCAGGTCGAGAATGACCAGGTCAGGCTCGAAGCCGTTGAACAGGTCCAGAGTTCGCAGTGGCTGGGTGCTGCTCAGTACGTTGCTCAGCCCCTCGCGGACAAGCAGCTGCTCCATCAAATCGAGATTGGGCCGTTGGTCGTCGATGATCAGAATGCGCAGGTCGGTGTTCACACGGGCTCCGGTAGGTGCTGGTCAAGATGGGCGAGGAATGAAGGAATGTGAATCGGCTTGGTCAGCACCGCGGTCGCTCCCGCCTCGAGCAAGGCCAGGTGAGTGAGGTCGCTGGCATCGGCGGTGATCATCAGCACTGGAATGGCGCGGGTGATGGAGAACTGACGCAAGCGTTGCAGAACGTTGAAACCATCCAGGTCCGGGAGTGCCACGTCCAGCAAAATCAGTTGCGGTGCATGTTGACGGGCCAGGTCCAGGCCCATTTGCCCTTGCATGCTTGAGAGTAACTGGATGTGCGGTCGCCGTTGCAACAGGGTTTCGATCAGGGCCAGGCTCGACAGATTGTCTTCGATGCACAGCACTTTGCCCTGGTAATCGGGGGCGGCGCGGGCGGAAGTGGCCGTAGGGGCGCTGATTCGTGCAGTCGCGGGCTCAGTGGCTGGCTGCAGGCGCACGAAGGGCAGCTCCAGGGTGAAACTGGAGCCTTCGCCGGGCCGGCTTTTGACCGTCAGGCTACCGTTCATCATTTCCACCAGACTCTTGCTCAAGGCCAGGCCCAGACCGGTGCCTTCCACGTTTGGATCGGACTCCAGGCGCTCGAACGGTTTGAACAGTTGATCCTGTCGATCTGCCGCAATGCCCTTGCCGGTATCGCAGACCGACACGGCAATTCGTTGTTGAAGAACCTTGACCTCAATGTGCACCCGACCCTGGGGCCGGTTGTATTTGATGGCGTTGGACAATAGGTTGAGCAACACCTGAACCAGGCGTTGCCGATCGGCGACGATCCCGCTGTCGGCGGTTAGCATCGGCAGTTCACCCAGATGGACGCCGGCGTCGCAGGCCATGGGGGAAACCAGCGTCAGGGCTTCTTGCAGCACCACCGCCAGGGGCACGGATTCAACATTCAGTGGCAGGCGCCCGGCCTCGATCTTGGCGATGTCCAGCACTTCGTTGATCAGGGTCAGCAGGTGTTTTCCGGCCCGCAGGATGTGACCGATCTGCGCTCGTTGCCCCTTGGGTGAATCCATCTCCAGCAGTTGCGCGAAGCCGAGAATGGAGTTGAGGGGGGTGCGCAGTTCGTGACTCATGCGCGACAGAAACTCGCTTTTGGCGCGGCTGGCGCGCTCCGCCTCTTCCCGTGCGGTGCTCAGCGCGATCTCGGCCGCACGGCGATCGGTGATGTCGCGGGTAATCTTGGAGAATCCACGCAAGGCACCACTGCTGTCGTATTGCGCGGTAATCACCACGCTGGCCCAGAAGCGGCTGCCATCCTTGCGGCAACGCCAGGCCTCTTCCATGTAATGGCCATTGCGAGTGGCCTCGCGCAGCGCCATGTCGGGATGCTGCGGGCACTCTTGCGGCAGATAAAACATCGAGAAATGCTGGCCGACGATCTCCTGTTCCGTATAGCCCTTGATCCGTTGGGCGCCCGCATTCCAGCTGGTCACGAAACCTTGTGTATCGAGGGCGAAAATACCGTAGTCCTTCACCCCATCGATGATCAACCGCAAGCGTTCTTCATTGTCGCGTATTGCCCGTTCACGTTCGGCCAGCAACAGCCCGGCTTCGACCAGACGCGTACCCAATTGACCAATTTCATCGTTCTCCGGAGGTTGTGGCAGCAACGGCTGACCGAGTGCCAGCCGTTGTGCGTTGCCCTGAACCTGCTGCACCCGGGCGACGATGCCCTTGGACAGGAACAGCACCGCCACAATGGCACCAAACAGCCCGCAAACGGCAGCCAGCAGGGTGGAGAACAACAGGCGTTGTCGAGTGGAGGCCGCTGCTGCGGTGCGTTCGGCCAGCAGGGTGTCCTCGAGGGTGCGCATGGCGCTGATGCGTTCGCGTAACTCGTCGAGGATGTGCTTGTTGCTGATCAGGATGGTGGTGATCGACTCAGGAGTAGCGTTGCGATCATCCAGCAGTTCTACCAGGCCCTCGACCTTGGTTTCGATCAGCGGCGTGATCGCTTCCAGATGCTTGCGCACCCGCTCATCGCGAACGTTGCTGTCCAGTCGCTGCAAGGCCGATTCGATCAAGGGTCTGGCTTGCCGATAACCCGGCAGGAAATCCTCGCGGCGCGTCAGCAGATAGCCGCGCACGCTGGCGGCGGCCTCGGCGAGCAAGGTATGTACGGTCTGGATATCACCCTGTACCAGCAGCACGCGGCGCACGTCTTCCTCCGCGCGAGCCGTCTGGCGCTCGGTGGTGTAGATCAGCACCAGCGAGAGCAACAGAATCACCAACGGCAGGGAAATCACCACGAGGGCTTTGCCGCGTAACGGCAGATCGGCCCAGCGGCGGGCGTTTGACGCTTTCATGACTGGGTCACCAGGCCCAGAGCAATGCCACGCACAGCGGCCTGGGTGCGGTCGGCGGCGCCGAGTTTGCCAATGACCCGTTCCACGTGGGCTTTGGCCGTGCCGGTGGTGATGCCGAGTTCTTCGCCGATTTCACGGTTGCTCATGCCGTTGGCCACCAACCCCAGTACCTGGCGCTCCCGCGGGGTCAGGGCATCGGAGGCCACGCCGCTGGCATTGCGCTCGGTCATGCGGCGCAGCAATTGGGCACTGACTGAGCTGTTGAGGGCTTGCTCGCCGGCGGCGACACGTTGCAACGCGTCGATCACCTCGAGGCGGCTGGCATCCTTGAGCAGATAGCCCACGGCGCCGGCGTGCATGGCGGCTTCAAGGTGGTCGGGGCTGTCGTCCATGGTGAACATCATCACTTTCAGGGCCGGCAGGCGCTCTTGAAGCATGCGTGCCGCGCCCAGCCCGTTGAGCACCGGCATGCGGATGTCGAGGATGACGATGTCGGGTAAAAGACGCTCACACAGGTCCAGCGCTTCCTGGCCATTGCAGGCCTGGCCGACCACTTCGAATTGCGTCAGGCCGGCCAGCAACGAGACAAAGCCGGTGCGCGTGACTTCATGATCGTCCGCGACCACCAGTCGTATAACGTGAGTCATTGAGGGGGTCCATTCAGGCCAGAAGGGACGGTGGCGCGCAGTTGCGTTCCGCCGTGCGCATGGCTGATGCAGGTGAAATCACCGCCCAGCAGGCTCGCGCGTTCCTGCATCGCGGCAAGCCCCAGGTGCCGGGCGCCGCAGGTGTCGAGGGGTTGTTCCATGGCAAAGCCCTGGCCGTTATCGTCCACCCGCAGCGAGGCCTGGCCTTCGTGCAGCTCCAGCGCCAGCACGACGTGGCTGGCCTGCGCGTGTTTGAGAATGTTGTTGATACCTTCCTGGGCAATCCTGAACAGGGCGATCTCCACCTGGCTGGGCAAGCGTGCTTCGCAACGCGCATTCCAGCTGACTTTGATCCCGGCTTCGCGCAGGCGATCGGCCTCTTTGTCGACCGCCTTCAGCAAGCCAAAATCGTCGAGCACCGTCGGGCGCAGGCCGCTGATCAATTGCCGGCCTTCACCCACGCAATGTTGGGCCAAAGCAAGAATCGTTTGTAAGTCCGCGCCGAGTTCGTCGGGCAGTGACGGGCAGCGGCCGGCAAAACCTTGCAGGCGCTGATGCAGCCCGGCAAGGGTTTGTGCCAGGCCGTCGTGCAGGTCGTAGGCCATGCGTTTGCGTTCGTCTTCCTGTGCTCTGAACAGCCTGTGGACCAGATCGGACATGGTGCGTTTGCGCGCCACCAGTGCGTCCAGCAAGCGCTTGTTTTCCAGGTGCGCGGCCAGCAGGGTGGCGAGTAATTGCAGGGATTCGAGGTCTTCGGTGTCCGGTGCACTGATGCTGACGCTGTTGGCCAGCACCAGCGCACCGAAGGCCGTGCCATCACCGCCGCGCAAAGGCACCCGCAGCACATTAGGCAGGACCGCGCTCGGCTGCTCCTGCCATTGGGGGGTGCTCATCGCGGTATCGGCGAGGCGCGCGAGATTGTCTAAACGCTCGCGGCTGCCTTGACTGGCGGTGGTCCTGACTTGCGCATCCACGTCCCATTCCAGCAGCAGCGCGTGGTCCATCGCCAGGAAGGCACAGGCCCGTTGCAGCACGCGTTGGCGCATGGCCTCGGGAGCCAGTTGGGTCAGTTCCTGGCCGGTATCCACCAGCAGCCGCAGCCGCGCGGCGCGACTTTGCGACTGCCGATACTGGGTACGAATGGCCAGGGCGCTACCGGGGTCATGATCAGGGTTTTGCATGGGCAGGTTCCGGCGCGGGCACGCCCGTTCGGGCAGGGGCGTCATTAAACCTTGTTAACGGGGCAGGGCGCTATCTGCCGAATGGCATAGGCAAATGGCTCCGGTTGGCCGATGGCGGGCGGCGTTCCGGACGGCACAGTGAGCCCATCGACCACCATTGGAATAGCGCAATGACATTCAAGACCTCAACCATCGCCCTGTTGTTCGCCCTGACCGCCCCGCTGGTTCAGGCATTGGAAGCGGTGCCTTACGTCTACAGCAGCGTGGCGCAGCAACCCACCAACGTGAAGGATCGTGAAATCGCCGCCCTGTTTGACCATTGGAACAGCGCGTTGAAGAGCGGCAATGTTCAGAGCGTGGTCGACCTGTATGCGCCGAACGCCGTGCTGCAACCGACGGTTTCCAATCAGGTGCGCACCACGCCGGCACAGATCAAGGACTACTTCGATCACTTCATGGCGCTCAAGCCGGTGGGCCAGATCAACTTCCGTGAGATCCGCCCATTGGGCGCCAACGTGGCCATGGACAGTGGCGTCTACACCTTTACGTTGACCGAAGCCGATGGCAAGACTCGTCAGGTGCAGGCGCGCTACACCTTTGTCTATGAGCAGGTGGGCGGTCAGTGGAAGATTCTCAACCACCACTCTTCGGCGATGCCGCAAACGCAGGTGTTGCACGCCGGGAAATAAAAACAGGATGTGCAAGACTGACGGAGCCCAATGCCAGTCAGTTAAGCACAAGCCCGCACAGGTTCCGCATCACCGACACGGCCCACTTTGAAGTGGGCCGTGTGCGTTGTGCTCAGTTCAACGCCAGGTCGTCCTCAGGCTGCTGACCGCGGGCCTGCGCCGCGCGTTGCAACCGGCTGGCAATCAGAGTGTTCTTCAGCAGATAGGCGATGGTCATCGGCCCGACGCCACCGGGCACCGGGGTGATCGCACGGGCGACGGTACGGGCGCTGGCGTAGTCGACATCGCCCACCAGACGGTTGCCGGACTCGTCGGTAACTCGGTTAATGCCAACATCGATCACCACCGCGCCGGGCTTGAGCCAACTGGCGTCGATCAACTCGGGCTGCCCCACCGCCGCGACCACGATATCCGCCAACCGACACAACGCCGGGGCATCGACACTGCGCGAGTGCACCACGCTGACCGAACAGTTGGCCTGCAATAGCAAGGTCGCCATCGGCTTGCCGACAATGTTCGAACGACCGATGACCACCGCGTGCAAGCCGCTCAAGTCAGTACCGCAGGTTTCGTACAACAGGCGCATACAGCCGCTGGGCGTGCACGGGGTCAGAACCTCGATGCCTTGCACCAGCCCACCGACGTTTTCCCGATGAAAACCGTCCACATCCTTGATCGGGTCGATGGCATGAATCACTGCCTGCTCATCGATAGCGGCGGGCAAGGGCAGTTGCACCAGGATGCCGTTCACCGCGGGATCGGCATTGAGTTGTGCAATCAGTTCCAGGACCTGGGCCTGGCTGGCGGTTTCCGGCAGGCGGTATTCAAGGGAGCGGATGCCGACTTCCTTGGCGCGCAGCAGTTTATTGCGTACATACACGTGGCTGGCCGGGTCGTCGCCGACCAACAGGACCGCCAAGGCGGGATAGATCTGCTGGCCGGCCAGGGCCAGAACCTCTTCCCGGACCTCGTCGAGAACCTGGGCAGAGATGGCTTTGCCGTCGATATCGCGGGCAAATGCGGGGGTGCTGCTGATCAAAAGAGCCACCGTTGTCTTGATTGAAAGGAATGAAGTGATCATCAAGGCGTCTTCTCGCGCCGATGATCCATCAGAGACATGCAGGCAAGGGGGCTCAGGCTACCAGTTGAGGGCAGGCCAATACCACCGCAACACCGCAAGACAAGACAGGCAGGGGATCGTGGGCAATCTGTAGGAGCTGGCGAGGCCGCGTTCGATTTGTAGCGGCTGGCGTAGCCTGCGTTCGGCTGCGCAGCAGTCGCAAAATCAGGCACTGGCGGCCGTCGGGCACAAAGAGTGCATTAGGCAAAAGGCGTCCTTATCCACCGAGATACATGCACTTTTATGAAGCTCATCGCACATGGCTTGCACTATGCCAAGGCAAAAACCGAATCGTCTTTATCCCCGATGGCCTTGAAGGGAAATCACGCTGAACCCCGATAAATCCTCACTGAAACAGCGTTTCTAAAGCGCTCGATCCATAGCTGGCACAAACGCTGCATTACATCGTTCAAGGTCCACGCAGTGGGCCGCCCCGTCGATCAACGAAGATCGACCGGCCGAGCAGGTCGTGGGCAACATCGGTGGATCAGGCGAAGGCGCCAGGTCGAACACCGCGAAGAACAGGCAAAGACGCCTGAAACCGAGAGGTTTCAGGCGTTTTTTTTTGCTTTTTTAACCGTGATTGGCTTTGGCTGGGTGCTTACTATGAATTCCAATGTTGCCGCATTGAACAAACTGCAAACGCTGATCGTGATCGGCAATGGCATGGCCGGACATCATTGTGTCGAGCAGCTCATCGAGCGCGGCGCCCTCGACCAGTACCGCCTGCATGTCTTCAGCGAAGAGCCGATGCGTGCCTACGACCGTGTGCATCTGTCCGAGTATTTCAGCGGTCGCGATGCCGAGTCGCTGGCCCTGGGCGAAGCCTCCCTGTACCAGACGCCGGGCGTCACCCTGCATCTGGGCGTGCCGGTGCTGGAAATCGACCGCGCCCGTCGTCAGGTGATCACCGCACAAGGCTGCGTCGCTTACGACAAACTGGTGCTGGCCACCGGTTCTTATCCGTTTGTGCCGCCTATTGAAGGTGCAGAAGGCGACTCGCGCCTGGTGTATCGCACCCTTGAAGACCTCGACGCGATTCGTGCCGCGGCAGCCAATGCCCGGCGTGGCGTGGTGGTCGGCGGTGGCCTGCTCGGCCTGGAAGCCGCCAATGCCCTGAAAAGCCTGGGCCTGGAAGCCCACGTGGTGGAGTTCGCCCCGCGCCTGATGCCAGTGCAATTGGACGAGCAGGGTGGCTTGGCGCTGAAGGCGCAAATCGAGCGGCTCGGCGTAGGTGTGCACCTGTCCCGTGGCACGCAGTCGATCAGTGCCGGCGAGCAGTACCGCTACCGGATGAACTTTGCCAACGACGAATTTCTCGAAGCCGACCTGATCGTGTTCTCCGCCGGTATCCGCGCGCAAGACGCGCTGGCCCGCCAATGCGCGCTGGACATCGGTCCGCGTGGCGGCGTGGTGATTGATGACCAATGCTTGACCTGCGATCCGAATATCTACGCCATCGGCGAGTGTGCCGCCTGGAATGGCAGCCTTTTCGGTCTGGTCGCCCCCGGTTACCAGATGGCCCGTGGCGTCGCCTCGCTGCTGTGCAATCAAGTGGCGGAGCCGTTCCAGGGTGCCGACATGTCGACCAAGCTCAAACTGCTCGGCGTCGATGTCGGTTCCATCGGTGATGCTCACGCCCACACGCCGGGTGCACGCAGCTATCAGTTCATCGATGAAGCCACGGCCAGCTACCGTCGCCTGGTGGTGGATGCTGACAGCAAGCGTGTGCTCGGCGCGGTACTGGTCGGCGACAACAGCTATTACGACACCCTGCTGCAATACATGCAGAACGGCATTGCCTTGCCGTCGGAACCGGCCAGCCTGATTCTGCCATCGTCCGCCGGGGCGCCAACCCTGGGCCCGGGCGCGTTGCCCGAGTCGGCAACAGTGTGTTCGTGCCATAACGTCACCAAGGGCTCGATCTGCTCGGCCATCGATGGCGGCTGCACCGACCTGGGCCTGCTCAAATCGCAAACCAAGGCCTGCACCGGTTGCGGCGGTTGCGCGGGGCTGCTCAAGCAAGTGTTCGAGCACGAACTGATTGCCCGTGGCGTCAGTGTCGACAAGAGCCTGTGCGAACACTTCGCCTACACCCGTCAGGAGCTTTATGCGCTGGTGCGGGTAGAAGGGGTGATCACCTTCGAAGAACTGCTGGCCAAGCATGGTCGTGGTCACACCGGTTGCGACGTGTGCAAGCCGGCGGTGGGCTCGATCCTCGCCTCGTGCTGGAACCAGCCGATCATGGACGCTTCGCTGGTGCCGTTGCAGGACACCAACGACACTTTCATGGCCAACATGCAGAAAAACGGCACCTATTCAGTGGTGCCGCGCATCGCTGGCGGTGAGATCACGGCCGACAAACTGATCGCGATCGGCGTGGTCGCGAAGAAATACGACCTCTACACCAAAATCACCGGCGGCCAGCGGATCGACCTGTTCGGCGCGCAGTTGCATCAGTTGCCGGACATCTGGTCCGAGCTGATCGAGGCCGGTTTCGAAACCGGGCACGCCTACGGCAAATCGACTCGCACTGTGAAGTCTTGCGTGGGCAGCACCTGGTGCCGTTACGGCGTGCAGGACAGCGTGAAAATGGCCCTGACCCTCGAGGATCGCTACAAAGGCCTGCGGTCGCCGCACAAGCTCAAGTTCGCGGTTTCTGGCTGCACCCGTGAATGTGCCGAGGCGCAGAGCAAGGACGTGGGCGTGATCGCCACCGAGAACGGCTGGAACCTCTATGTGGCCGGTAACGGCGGCATGCGCCCGCGTCATGCCGAGCTGTTCGCCACCGACCTGGACGATGAAACCCTGATCCGTTACATCGACCGGTTCCTGATGTTCTACATCCGCACCGCCGACAAATTGCAGCGCACCTCGGTCTGGCGCGAAAGCCTGGAGGGAGGCCTGGATTACCTCAAGGACGTGGTCATCAACGACAGCCTGGGCCTCGGCGCAGAACTCGAATCGCAGATGCAACTGGTGGTCAACCGCTACGAATGCGAATGGGCCAATGCCCTCAAAGACCCGGAAAAACTCAAGCGCTTCCGCACCTTCGTCAACGATCAACGCCCGGACCCGGACATCCATTTTGTTCAGGAGCGTGGTCAGCGCCGGCCGATCATGGCCACCGAACTCAACCTTATCCCTGTCACCGAGGAGAATGCCTGATGAGCCAGCCCACTACCCAGCGTGTCGATGCCCTTGCCGCCGCGGCCAATGCCCAAGCCTGGCAGGCGGTGTGCAGCCAGCAGGATCTGGTCAGCAACTCCGGTGTCGTCGTCTGGCTCGACGGCGCCCAGGTGGTGCTGTTCTATCTGCCGCAGGCTGAAGGTCGGACCCTCTACGCCATCGACAATCATGATCCGCAATCCGGCGCGAATGTTATCGGCCGTGGATTGATCGGCAGCCTCAAGGGCGATCTGGTGGTGGCGTCGCCGATCTACAAGCAGCATTTTCGTCTTGAAGACGGCAGTTGCCTGGAGTACCCGGAGCAGCGCCTGCGGGTCTGGCCGGTGCGCCTGAATGCCGGGGTCGTGGAAGTCGCGGCGGCTTGAGCGCCGCCCTGAACCGTATCGGAGAACGTTGATGAAAACAGCCGCACAGTTACTGAAACTGAAAGTCGTGCAAAACCAGCAGGTGCACAGCATCGCACCGGATCAGATGGTCCTCGACGCACTGAAAATGATGGCCGAGAAGAACGTCGGCGCGTTGCCTGTCATCGAAGACGGGCGGGTGGTGGGCGTCATCAGCGAACGCGACTATGCGCGCAAGGTGGTGCTACAGGGCCGTTCTTCGGTCGGTACGCCGGTGCGCGAGATCATGAGCGCACCGGTGGTGACAGCCGACAGCCAGCAGAGTATCGAGCGCTGCATGGCGGTCATGACCGACAGCCATTTGCGCCATCTGCCGGTGCTGGAGAGCGGCGAACTGATCGGGCTGTTGTCGATCGGCGATCTGGTCAAGGAAGCCATCGTCGAGCAGGCCGATTTGATTCGCCAGCTTGAGCACTACATTCGCGGGCATTGAGCCCGCTGCATCGCCCGAATCACAAGGTCAAACGCGAAAAGGTATACCGCAGGTCGAAAAAATCGGCTCAAGTGGAAATAAGCCTCAGTAACCGGTTGAAACAGTCGATAACCCTAACAGCAGGCAACTAGCCGACCACGCACATGCCGCCAGGGGAATCACCGAGTGTCCATAAAATTACGTTTGATTTTGTTGATCGGCACCAGTTTGCTCACCGCCCTGATCGTGAGTCTGGTCAGCTATGTGGGCAATACCCGGATGGCTGAAGCGGTGAATGACAACGAGGTCAGCATGACCGCGCTGCGCAACCACCTCGAAGCCGACATGATGCACGATGCGCTGCGCGCCGATGTGCTGTCCGCGATGCTGGTAGGGCTGGGCAAGAGCCCTAGCAGCAAGGCCGAGGTGCGCAGTTCACTCAATGAGCATGCCGCGCATTTTCGCGAGATGCTCGGTGACAACCTCAAGCTGCCGGTCAACGACACCCTCAAGGCCGCGCTGGACAAGATCAAGCCCAGCCTCGATACGTACATCAGTGCCGCCGAGCGCATTGTCGGGCTGGCGCTGGATGATCCGGATTCCGCACAACAGCAACTGGGCACGTTCAATAACGCGTTCAGCCAACTGGAAGACCAGATGGCCACCCTCAGTGAGCTGATCGAAACCAACACCCAACAGACCAGCGCGGGCACTCGGCAAACCATCAGCAGTGCCAACTTCACCCTCGGCGCCGTACTCATTGCCAGTTTGTTGCTGCTGCTCGCCCTTGGACGCTCGGTCATCCTGAGCATCATGGGGCCGTTGCAGATTGCCAGCCGGATTGCCGAAAGCATCGCCCATGGCAACCTGAGCGAACCTATCGTCGAGCCCACTCGCAAGGATGAAGCCAGCACGTTGATTCGCAGCCTGGCAACCATGCAGCGCGACCTGCGCGGCATGATCGAGGTGGTTCGCAGCAATGCCCATGGCGTGAGTGGCATGAGTCAGCAGTTGAGCAGCGGCTGCCATCAGGTCGCGGGTAGCAGCCAGCAGCAAAGCGTCGCCGCCAGCACCATGGCCGCGGCGGCCAGTGAAATGACCGCGAGCATCGAGGAAATCACCCGGCATGCCGAGCGTGCACTGAACATGGCCAACCAGGCCGAGGAATTGGCGAAGGACGGTGGTCGGGTGATTCATCAGGTGGTCAGCGACATGGACGGGATTGCCCGTTCGGCGCAGCAGTCGGCCCAGGTGATCCGCACCCTGGACAAGGAGTCCGAGGGGATCTTCAGCATCATTCAGGTGATCAAGGGCATCGCCGATCAAACCAACCTGCTGGCGCTTAACGCCGCCATCGAGGCCGCCCGCGCCGGCGAGCAGGGCCGCGGTTTCGCCGTCGTCGCCGATGAAGTGCGCAGCCTGGCGGGACGCACCAGCGCCTCCACCCAGGAAATTGCCGCCATGGTCGCGCGCATCCAGCAAAGCACCCGTGAGGCGGTCAGCAGCATGGAGGCGGGCGTTGCGCAGGTCGACAAAGGCATGGCAGTGACTGCCGACGTCGAGCGCGCCATCCGCGAAATCCTCCAGGCCACGCTCAACACCACTGAGTTGGTCAATGACATCAGCCGCACGATCGGTGAGCAGAGCCTGGCCAGTAACGAAATCGCCCATCAGGTGGAAATGATTGCCGGCATGTCCGAAGGCAACAGCAAGGTCATCAACCAGACCGCCTCGACCACCGATGAGCTGTCCACCCTGGCTGGACAGCTCTCGCAATCAGTGGGTCGTTTTCGCCTTTGAGGCATTGGCTGGCCCTGTTCCCGGGGCCAGTCAACTCATCCAGTTGCCGCCATCGACGTTATAAGTCTGCGCCACGATGTAATCGCTCTCGGCCGATGCCAGGAAGATCGCCATACCGACAAGATCGTCTGCCGTGCCCATGCGCCCGTACGGTACTTCCTGTCCCGCCAGTTTTTTCTTCTCCCCGATCGGCCGGTTTTCATAGCGGGCGAACAGCGCATCGACGCCATCCCAATGCTCACCGTCCACCACCCCCGGCGCAATGGCATTCACGTTGATGCGATGGGGAGTGAGATTGAGCCCGGCCGATTGCGTGAGGCTGATTACCGCCGCCTTTGTCGCGCAATACACCGCGACCAGCGCTTCACCGCGCCGCCCGGCCTGGCTGGCCATATTGATGATCTTGCCGCCGTGGCCCTGGCGGATCATCTGTTTGGCCGCGGCCTGCAGCGTGAACAGGGTGCCGGACACGTTGATCGAGAACAGCCGTTCGTAGCTGTCTCGAGCAATGTCCGTAATCGGTGCGAGATCAAACAGTGCTGCGTTGTTGATCAGGATATCGAGCTTGCCTGCGGTTGCGATGACCGTGTCGAGGGCTCCGTCGATTGATTGCTGGTTGGTAACGTCCATCTCCACCGCATAGGCATTTGGACCCAACTCAGTTGCCGTGGCTTGCGCACGCTCCAGGTTGATGTCTGCGATCGCAACCGTAGCGCCTTCGCGGATATAGGCTTGCGCGAACGTTCTCCCGATCCCTCTGGCGGAGCCGGTAATAAGGGCGCTTTTTCCTTCCAGACGTTTCATTTTTTCCATCCATTCGTAAGAGCCTGTTGAGGGCATTGCAGTGTGTGAAGCCCCCCCTGTGGAAGCGGGCTTGCTCGCGAAGAGGCCGGCACATTCAACATCGATGCCGCCTGACCCAGCGCTTTCGCGAGCAAGCCCACACACACACACAGTGATTGCATCAAGCCGTCGCTACTTGGGATAACCGGCGCGTCTCATCTCGCGTTCGGTGATTTGCTGGGCAGAGGACAGCACGGCGGACAGAAAGAGCGCGCTTGGAATGTTCTTCATCGTGTTCTCCGCTCTGCGCCTTGGGCGGCAGAAGCTCTTATTTTTGTTGTAATCCACGGTGCGAGTCATATCCGCAACGGGATGACCACAGGATTACAGCTACCCAAACGGTGAACAAATGAATGGCGTACGCGGCGCTGATACTTGTTTGACCGTGGAAAAAAGTATCAGTGGGCGTCATGTAGCGCGCTAGGCACCGGGTGTCGTTAGTGTGAGTCTCATGTCGGCGTCCTGAGACTTCGACTCGTCCCAGGCTTCGCGCTACCTTGATAAAACCAACAAAAACGGAATCGCCAGGGTGATGAACCATCACGTAACCGCAGACAAGCCGCCAGCGCTTGAAGTCATTCTGAACGAGCCGCAGCACAGCTTTCGTTCCTGGGCAAAGGGGAGGTGATTGCCGGCCGTGACGTGGTGTTACAGTTCGATGGTCAGATGCTGATGCAACTGCGCGACAAAGTTCCTGAACTCAGCGAGTTGCAAAGCCTGTTTCGCCAGGCGGCGCAGGGCATCGAGTTTCACGGTGTTACCCGCAAAAAAGCGGCCCGACTGCTGGAAGACATCGGCCGGTGCCACGGGTTGCAGCGGTTGTGCCTGTTCCTGTCGTTGTTGCAGTTGCTGGCATCGGCCCCTGACAGCGAGAGACAGACGCTCGCCAGCCTGCAATATGCGCCCATGCTCGATGCATTGACGGCCCGGCGCATGAGCATTGTCTTCGACTACATTCTGAACGACCTCGCTGACGAGCTGCGGATGTCGGTCATCGCCCAGCGTCTGGATATGAACGAACCGGCCTTCTCCAAATTCTTCAAGCGCGCCACCGGCCACACCTTCGTCGACCTGACGCGAAAACTACGGGTCCAGCGTGCCTGTCGTTTGCTGGCGCAAAGCAGTTTCAGCGTTGCCGATATCTGCTTCGAAGTGGGTTATGCCAACTTGTCGAATTTCAATCGACACTTCCGCCACGAAATGCATGAGACGCCCAGTGAGTATCGGCAACGGTTGCAACGGGCGGTGGCGGTCGGACATTGAAGGTGGAAACAAGATCAAAAGATCGCAGCCTTCGGCAGCTCAAGGATCGATGTTCACCGAAATATCGCGGAGGAACGCCGCCCTCTGTAGGAGCTGCCGAAGGCTGCGATCATTTACGGCCATTCCCGCGATAACGTATCTGGAATTATTTTCCTCCAGTTCTTGACATGCCTTTCGATCCAGTCCAGAATTGCGTCCATTCCTGATTCAGGAACACGAAAACCCCTTAGATTTCAAAGGGTTGGAAGCTGGATTAGAATCTTGTTTCCAAGTGCGAGTTTACACGTTTGATGTTGCGCTACAGAACATCAGATGTTTGAGGCCGAATAGCAAAATGGTTATGCAGTGGATTGCAAATCCACCTACGCCGGTTCGATTCCGACTTCGGCCTCCACTATTAAAAACCCCGTAGGTCAATGACTTACGGGGTTTTTTTACGCCTGCGAAAAAGTGAGGTGTTCCGCAATTTTTGACAGGTGTTCCGCAACTGAATGCATACAGCAGGGCACGCACGGTTGGATGTGAGTGCTTTTTTCACAAAATTTATGTCATATTGCTACCTTGGGACGTAAGTCAAGGATTGAGGAATGAAAGTTTTCGTAAGTTGGTCGGGCCCCCGCAGTAAGGCCGTAGCAGAGTTACTTAGCGACTGGATCAAGTGTGTACTGCAAGCCTCTCAGCCTTGGATATCTACGCGTGATATTGATAAGGGAGCCATTTGGTTCTCAGAAATATCAGACCAACTCCGTGAGACAGCTGCTGGGATCGTGTGTCTTACCCAGGAGAATAAAAACAAGCCATGGATTCTCTTTGAGACTGGCGCACTGGCGAAGGGGCTTAGCACTAATAGAGTGTGCACATTTCTAATTGATCTTGCGCCCTCAGATATCGAGGATCCTTTAGCGCAATTCAATCATACCACTCCGGAACGCTCTTCAATGTGGGGGCTAATCTCGTCACTTAATTCGTGTCTAGATACGGCGAGGTTAGACGAGCGAATTTTGAAGCAAGTGTTTGAGACGTATTGGCCGCAGTTTGAGGCGTCATTTGCTGAAGTGCTAGCTGCAACGCCGGAAGAGGCTAACGTGGCGCCGCGTACTGGAGACAGTATTTTGGCGGAAATCCTGTCGAACACAAGAATGCTCGCAGGAAGGGTGCGTGAACTTGAAAGCAGGATGCCTTCATACCCTGATACAATTGTTGAAGTCGGTGCTATAAATCCGCTCGTTCAACTTTCAGAAATGGCAAAGTCACCGAATTATTCTTTTGCTGATATAAAAAACGCAGGGACTAATTTAGGCCTCAAACCTACCGAGATTTTGGATGTAATACAGAAAGCCCGCCCGAGAGAATGGGAGGTAGCTATGGATATCGGGCCAAACCGAAAAACTAAGTAAACGATTAATCGTGTCTTTGCATTGATACTTTAACGATCACTGCAAAGACACGACTACAGGTTACTTTGTTGGTTTCACGATCTCGCCAACGCGCCGGTAGACTTTCTTCGTCATCTCTTCTGTTGAGTGGCCAAGCAAACGGCTTGCGTCCTTGATGTCCTCGATTTCGCTGCCGGCCTTTGGCCGGATGTCCCTGAACTGAAACTTCCTGATGGTGACGGCCAGCTCTGTGTCGCCTTCGGTCGCGGCTTTTGTGGCGGCTTTGTCTCGGGCTTCGTCCCAGCGGTTGCGCAACATGTTGTAGCTCATGCGTAGGCCGGCCTGGTTGGTGATCAGGGTCGAAGTTCTGGTGCCAGCCTGGGCCCGGCGATCGAGTAGATCATTGATGAAGATGCAAAGGTCGGTCTCGATGGCACCGTCGTACAGGCGAATGCGGAGGCGCTTTTCCGTCTTGCCCTGGCCGACCATCAGAAAGCCATTGTTGATATCGGTGGCTGATGCTTTGAGAACGTCCGCCGGGCGTTGGCCTGTCAGATATGCCAAATCCATCGCGTCTTTGAGCTCTTGCGGAGCTTGTTCGTACACTGCGTTCCATACGATATCGCCAGCGTAGTAGTCCCGAGGCGTCTCCTTGTTCCGGCGGAGGCCGAAGCAGGGGTTGGCCTTGTCGGTCAGGCCCCATTCGCGGGCAAAGGTGAACATGGTTGAGAGTAGGGCGATCTCCCGGTTGGCGCGCACCTTTGCCGTACGTGCGTCACGATACTGCGCGATGACCTGTGGTGTGATCGCGTCGATCGGGGCCGATTCGAAGGCGCTCCGAAGTTGCTTAAGCCCCTTTTGGTAATCGTTTTGAGTGCCCGGTTTGAGGGTTGGAATCACCTTCGACTCGTAGTCGTCAAAAAGCCGGCCCATCGAGTGGGTCGGTTTGGGTGTCGCTTTGCGGTCGAGTCGTGCCCATTCAATCTTGGCTTCGTCGAGGTCGCCGCCGAGGGGGATCTCGACACGGTTACCGTCGGCGTCCCTGCCGTTGTAGTAGTAGCCCGTCCAGGTAGTGCCGCCTTTTCTCTTGCGTATGCGGCGGATCATCCGTGGCGGCAAGTCTCGGTTGGCTGATTTCTTCTGTCGCATCGTCAGCCCACGCGTGCCAGGTCAAGAGTCCAGGTCTCGGCCACGGCGTTGTTTGTCGTAGGCTTGACCCCTGCCAGTTTCAGCCGGGCATAAACCCGGCCTACAACTGGACGCTGGGCGCCGGTTAGCACGAACTCCCAGTGATTGTTCATCAGCCACTGGCGCTGGCAGGATGGGATCTTGTAGCCGGTGATGGTGGCCAGCTCTTCGTCGGTGAGGGTTTCACTCAGGAATTCCATGGGCTGACTCTCGATAGCGGATATAGCGGAACTAGGTTGTTTGTTCATGCCGCCTCCAGCTTTTCACTGACGTCTTCTGAGTCACACAGTCCGTACGCGCTAGAGCAGGATGTGGCGTCAGTGGCAATCATGAGATCGTATTGAATGCCGCCACGTGCGGTCTTCGACCACTCGACGGCCTGACGTATGCTGGCAATTTCCATCACTTCAATCGCGCTCATGTTGGCGATTGAACCCTTCGGGTGCTTGGCGTTCGATCCGGCGAAGAACGTCGCTGCGCCACGCTTGCTTGCTTGTTGGGTGATTCGTTCCCAGCGGTCAATGCGGTCGATAACCTCGGGAAAGCGCAGGGCGATCTCCCGGAGTTCGTCTTTTCGGCAGTTGATGCATGGCATGCAGCCGACTCGGCCCATACCTTGGGAATAGAGTGGGTTGGGTTTGATGCCCATGTATCGGTGAGCCTCGAAGACCGCCGGGATATCCCACTTTAAGATCGGCCGATAGTTGAAAAGCCCGCCGCCAACTTCATCGCACTCGGGCAGATAGCGGCGGTTGAGCGATTCATCGGCGCGGACACCCTGCCAACTGATGACCATGTCTCCCTTGCCCATCATCGGCATCACGACCTGCTCAAGCATTGGGTCACGCTTCAGCTCCATGGTGCAGAACTGGGCTTTGCGGCTTGGGAATCGGCCCTTCCAGATACAAAGATCCAGAAAGGGGTTTCCGGTAGGCTGAAGTACTTCAAGTGCTGCCAGCACTACGGGCTCCGAAACGCCACGCTCTCGCCATTTGGTTTCAACGAACTTGCGCTTTCCTGCGATACGCTTGGCGAAGTCGGCACGAACCCGTGTGATTTTGGTGTAGGTGGCCTGTTCCAGGTAGTCGAGGTATTCATATGTTTGTGGATGTTCATTGCCCGTATCAGCAAATACTGCTTGCAGATTCGGTGTCTCTTTCGCGATAGCAACGAGTAGTGTGGCGGTGCTGTCCTTTCCGCCACTCACGCTGACAATATTTTGAATGGTCACGCGTAAGCCCTCCGGTGATCACGTTGCATCAACTCCATCAGGCGGCTGAAGTACTGCATGCCGGCCTCTTGAGCGGGCAGTGGGGTGATGTAGTTCCGCATTGGTGGGATTCCGCTCAGGCATTCCCATTCGGTAGGGTGGTCGGGCATCAGGTCACGGCGTTCGGTGGCCAGGGCCGCCAGGTCGGCTCGTACCACGCATTCCGGCAGTGTTGGATCAAGGTTGAATCGGGCGCAGATCGCGTGCCAAATCAGCGTTTCGATCACGCGGTGCCCTGGCATGATGGATTTGAGTGGGCGGGTCATATCGCCGATGTAGGCTTCGGTCGCGTCGTGGAGTAGGGCGACCAGTTGGTGCTTGGCTGGGACAAGGCTCGATACCAGCATGCTGTGCTGGGCCACGCTGTAGTGGGTGCGGGTGTGACCGTTGAACCGGCACAGGTGGGCCAGTGCATGGGCGATGTCGTTGGGGCTGATCATGGCGGCAGTTGGGTTTACCAGGTCGAACTGGCGGCCGCTGTGGGTGATGATCCAGGTCATGCTGCGTCCTCCTCTGACAGTTGGCCCAGCGCCACGGCTTGGCGGTTGAGGTCCAGTTCGAAAGCTTCGCGCAGGGCATCGCGTAGGTGCGGGTAGCCCTCGGTGTCGGCTTCGTGGGGGAAACTGATCGAGCTCAGCTCGGGCTCGGCGGTGAAGGTGCCGCGCTTGTCGAGCCAATCGATGAGCAGGGTATCCAGTGACTGCGCGTTGAGATCTGCGGCTGTTTCCACGGTATGGAAAACCCGGTGGGCCATGGTTCGGGACAGTTTGATCAGTTGATCGGCCTTCGCTTGCGTGGACTCTGTGCCCGGTAGCGCCTTCCATGTTTGGAGTGCGAGTGCCAGGAACTGGGTGATCTGCATCAGATCGCGATAGTCGGTCGATGTGAAGGGCGTTGCTTTGATGCCTTGCATCTGCGTACGAAGCTTAGCCAGTTGCTGGGCCTCGCGGTGACGCAGCTTCGTCAGTGCGGCAATGTCTTCGTTCAGCACCGCGATCCGGGCGCCGTGTTCCATCTTTTGGTCGCGAGCGCCGGCATCATAGTGTCGGTCGAACGCCCGCAAGATGATCTTGCGGATGTAGTAGCCCATCAACAGCAGCGCTGTGAAGGTGCCGCTGGCAATGATGATCAGGTCTTGTGCGTGCATGTGCTGTGCTCCGGTAGAGCCCGCCGCCGGGATTCTTGGTGAGAGGCCGGCGGCGGGGTGTTGCTTGGGTTTAGTTACAGGGTGGCTTCGTACAGCGGTACTTCACCGATTGCGCTCTGGATCTTCTGGCGGACAGCGTTGTAGGCCTCTTCAAGCACCTTGTCGGGGCGCACCAGTTCGAACCACATTTGCAGGCGACCTTCCAGAATGCGGTAGCGGAAGCGGGCAGGGACGCAGAAGGCGTCACCGCCAAGGAACGGCTTCACAGCAATGAAGAATTGTTCGGGGATACGCAGCTGGCCCGCTTCACCAGCACGCCCGTCGATTTCTTCGTTGTAAGTCAACTGAACCTGGCCGTTGTCGAGGCGTGTGCCTTGGCGGAAGGTGATGTTTTTCTTGGCTTCCAGCGTGCGGCTAATTTCCAGCATGTCGGCAGCACTTGGATCGTTTGCTTCATTCTCGCGTTGAGTGATGTCCTTGACGTTCTCTTCGATGAACTCGGCGAAGGTGGCCTGATCCATGCGTTTGCGGTCGTTCTCTTTCCAGCGGCCCCACTCTATGGTGGTCGGGCAGCGGTAAGTGGCGATGTGGTCGCGCCAGGCTGGGCTAGTCGGTTGGTGATAGTCGATGACGGCTGAGAAGGTGCGGCCTTCTGGTCCGTTGCAGAACACCGCGGTAGCGTCATCGCCGAATCGGTTTACGTAGTTAATGAAGGACTCTGCGTCCAGCACGGTGAGCTTCTGGCGGGTGCGGGTGGGGTTTGGCAGCAGATGTTCAAGGTCGCGGACGCTCACGCCATCGGGCAGCAGTGCGATTGGCGTTGCCAGCCCTGGGTGATCAATCGGCTTGCCGAGTGCTTGGGCGAAAGTGACCAGTTGTTGAATTGCTTGTTGCATTGGATGTGCTCCATTGGGTGATGCTGTGGTGAGAGGTTTGCGAATCAGGAGTTACTGACTGACGTGGCGTAACTTGTCCGGCACCTGATCTTCGTTGACGGTGCGCAGCGGCAAGTCCTGTTGCCGTGGATCGCGCCGGGTCAGGTTGCCCTCTGGCGTCAGGAAGAAAAGCGATGTGCCGCGAGACAGGATCGGCTCTTTCGCTTTGACGTCGGCCTTGATGGTCATTTGTCCGCTGCCGTCAGGCTTGTAGGTAAGCTTGATGGCCAGCTCTCCGCCCTTGCCGGTCATGCGGATGGCGTCGACCAGGCTGTGTTGGGTTTCGCTGAGTTCATCGAGCAGACCGCCGGCCTCGATGTCCCGTAGCGTGTCGATGAAGGGTCGTGCTTTGCTCATGTGCTGTGCCTCATTGAGTGCGGGTTGATTGTCCCTGGACGGCAGGGGACACCGTTGAATCAGGCTGCTTGCTTCGCCGCTTGGGCGTCGAGGTAAGCGGCCAGGTTGTGCAGGTACACCACCGGTTTGGCGCGAGCCGAGTTGTGCAGGCGCGTCACGACCAACTGGATGCGGCCTGCCTTGATTTCGCTCAGCAGGTAACGGTCGGTGCGGATGTGGGTGAAGTAGTGCTCACGTACCGCCGTCAGGGATGGGCATGGCGTGGCGAACTGACGGCGCAGTTGGTCGAGGGTGTTGCTCACGCTGCATCCTCCCCGAACCCCTCCGAGCGGGGCCCCAGCTTCAGGCGGATCAATTCGGCCAGACCCTCTTTGCTTTTGCCCATGCCGGCGGCGCAGACGTGGCCCTTTTCGTCAGCGACCACGGCACCGAAGGGGTACTCGGGCGAGTTGGTCGGGGTGACGTAGACTGTCTGGCCTTTGTGGATGACGTTGTTGACGCAGCGGAATACCTCGGCCAGTTCGGTGCTGAGTGCCGGCATGTTTTCCAGCAACTGGACCGCTTCGGTCGAGGCTCCGACCAGCGTTGCGCGGCTTATGACCCCAGGGCAGTTGAGGTAGATCGGAATCAGCTTTAGGGCGCCGAGTGCCTGGGTATAGGCGTTGAGTTGATTGGTTTTCATGCTGCGGCGTCCTTTTTTGTGATGGTGATTCCCAGCTTCTTGGCCAACCAATCCACTCCGTCCTCCTTCACCATCACCACGGAGTAGTGATGGCATTTGTTGATCGAGGGGATCAAGGTGCTGCGCGGGTCCGAGAACAGGTAGCCGCGGTCGCGGTGCTGGCTGGCAAGGTCGCCACTGCTGTTCAAGATGCCCAGCTCCCGCAGCCTGGTGCGGAAGGCACGGGGCTTGAGTCCGAGCAATGCGGCGGTTTCATCCAGGGTGCGGTTCATGGCGCTGTCCTCAGGCGGCTGCGCGGTGGCGCAGAATGTCCACGATCGAATTGAGGTTCTCGCGGAGCGTGGCCAGGCAGGCGTCGTTCGCCAGCATCAAGTCCTGCTCAAGGCAGCGGATGCCGTCTTCGCTGACGTGTGCGTTCACCGCCGGTGCCGATGGTCGATACAGGTGAATCACCACGCCGCCCCGGTTGCGGATGAACTGGGCTTCGTTCTCGAATCGTAGGTCGCTGACTACGAAGCCGCGTGCGGTGTCGTGGGTGCGGGCCAGCAGGTCGAGATTCTGCGCGGCCAGCAGTAGCCACAGCTCAGGGTGCACGTTGTTGCGGCCCCACTCGGTACCCAGCGACTGCATCAGTTCACGCGGAGAGCGACCGAGCCACGGCAGCGGGTGTTCCTTCTGCTCGCCTTCGAAGTCGCAAGGGCTCAGGTTGAGGATGTGCATCAAACCGTCACGCAACGGATCGGCGAAGGCGTACGACTGGAACCCGTGGTTGTTCACCAGGTGCTGCGCGGCGGTGTCTTTGCCAGAGCGGGCGCGGCCAGCAAGGCCAATTAAAAGAGGCGTCATGCTGCATCACCCCCGAATGGGCCGGGCTCATACCCGGATACGTCCGATTTTGCAGGCGCCAGGCGGCAACCCGGGGTAATGATCACCAGTAGGCCGGTGCGTTTCTGAATGGAGTCAACCGCCTGAGGGCTGGTGCATGCTGCGGGGTGCAGGTACACCGGGCAGCGGGTAGGACTGTGCTGTGTCGTTTGCATGTCTCGTACTCTTGGTGAGAGGTGTACGAAACAAAGTTAGCAATGGCTAAATATATTTACAATAGCTACCGCTAACTTATTTTCTTGTGGACCAAAAAAAACCGCAAACGCGGTTTCTTTGATGGAAAGGTTAGGCTCAGGCTTCGGATGTATCCCAATCAAACCAATGTGCTGTGGTGCGTTTGAACCAAGAGAGTTTGCAGAGGTAAGCAGCTGCTTCTTCTTTGGTGTACAAGGATCTGATGACGTCATCCCTTGCTAAAAGTTCTAACGCTGGCAGTGTCGGTGGTTCGTCAGCTTCGATGCGTCGAATGCGGCTTTTGAGTTGACGCATCAAATCATCAGGAATAGGGCGCGCGCAGGCCAGTACTTCGGCCTCGATATCTAGATAGCGCTTACGCAAGTCATTGTGAAGCCATGCCCTTTGTCCTGTTCCTACAACCAGGTCAGTCGCGGATGCGACGGTGACTAGCAACGCTGATATTGTTACAACATATGTTGGGGCGTGTGTCAGCAGTGATGTGACAGTGGCGGATCCAGAAATAACACCGACAAAGGCAGTGAATCGTCCCCAGCGCATAAAGAAAGCAGTTCTGCGCATATGATAACGAATGCAGCGCTGAACATAGAACGTTAGTTCGTACAACTCTCCAGCTGCTTTGTCGGTGTCAGTCATTTCAAGGATCTCGGCGAGGTGGAGGCGGCACAGGGCGACTTTCGGAGATCGTATTTGGGCCGCTGCCTTTCTCGCGGCTTTTGCCATCGTTGAAGCTATCCCTGCTTGGTTTTGGCTGGGTTGGAGGAGTCGGACGTGGTGGCTGTTTAGGCTTGTCGTTCATCTAGCATAGCTCCTTTGTGTGTTCGGTAATCCGATTACGTCCCGTCATTCAGTCACCTGGCTAGGGGGAACAATCCCGCCGACATAGTGAATTTTTACTATGTCGCTTCGCGGAATATTCAACCTGCCATACCCGTCATTAACGGACATGAGGCTTACTTCATCGACGTTTGAGTAGAGCAATTCCTTGATCATGCACTGCCCGTTGGTGCAGTAGATAACGACGTATTCCCCTGGAACCAATTCATGCTTTGGCTCGCACCAAACCACCCAGCCATTGCGTATAGCTGGAGCTAGCGCATCCCCTTTGATGCGCAGCGAGTAAACAGCCGGATCTGAAGTGGGTACATCAACCCAGCCAGTTGCTGGTGCCAGCTCATCCCAAAATCCGTCTTGTTTCAATTGGGCTACTCCTTGAATGGGAGCCCGCCGGAAAGGGTTTATAAGACTTGGTGCCTGGTCAATGCCAAGCGCCAAGCCGTCCTGGGCTGAGCGCGCGGGCATCAACAGTGTTCCGCCAGTAAGGCCGATCTTATCTTCAAGATTCTTTGCGGCCTTATCACCTAATGGCCTATGGCCATTCAGCAATTGGGAAAGGTATGACGGATCTAGATTGTACCGGTCGGCAAACTCTTTGGTTTTGAGGTCGCCGATCAGGGCCCTGAGGGCTTCAACGCGGAGCTGGCTGATATTCATTTAGGCATCTTAGAACCGTTTAGCATTTTGTAAATTGCAATCAGCTATTGTTAATGGCGTTAGCGGCTGCTATCTTTTTGCGAAACGGAGGTGCACATGAGCTTGCATGCATACATAAAGGGACTCGATAAAGCTGCGTTGGCTGAGCTGGCTGTGCGCTGTGGCACGACAGTGGGGCAGCTGAAGCAAATTGCGTATGGCAATCGACGTGCTAGCGGCGGTCTGGCTGTATCCATTGAGCGTGAAACACAGGGGAAGGTTACCTGTGAGCAGCTTCGCCCGGAGATCGATTGGGCTTACCTGCGTGGTTCCAAGTCCACATAACAAGGGTGCCGGGCTGGGGCCTCTCACCAAAGAATCCCCCAGCCGGCTACGACGATACACAGCACATGCACATCGGTCGTAGTCGTAGGATAGGTCGTACCTTTTCTTATGGCTAGGCCGTAAATGGGGAATTTACGGTTATGAGTAGCTCAAATCAGTCGCCGGCCAATGGGCCGGTTCTTTCGCTGCGTAAAGCGCTATATCGGGCGGGTCATGATTTTCGGGGCGGAGTGACCGCACTGGCGCTGGACATGGTCATTGACTACGACACCCTCCAGAAGAAACTCAAACACGACGAAGAGCGCCGCTGGCTAGATCCTGATGAGCTTGAAGAGGTCATCCGGCTGACCGCGAATCCGCTGCTGCTTGATGCCTTGATGCGTCCCGCTGGAATGGTTTGGTACAAGCCCGAGCCGGCGGCACCGACTAAGCAGGCGTTACTCGCAGTGAGCCGTCTGCTGCATGAAACGGGTGTATTCGTTTCGAGCATGCATGATGGGGCGGCCGACAACATCTGGGAGCCACATGAAGTAGCTCTGCTGGAAAAGCACGGCGCTGATGTGATTCGCAAGGTGTTGGGCATCATGGCCGGTGCTCGGCAAGCGATGGAGGATCGCCTAAATGGATGATATCGATCGCGCCAACGACCAAGCGCAATACCTGCTCGACGTTTCTATCCACCTCAACCGTCGTATCCCAACGACTCGCGTCAGTGCGCAGTTCTGTGAGGACTGCGATGAACCTATCCCGTTGCTTCGACAGCAGACGATTGAAGGTTGCGAAACCTGCGTCAGTTGCCAGGGGTTGCGGGAGCGGCGCAGATGACTGATAAAGACAATGGATTGCCAACTGCTGATTGGGCTCAGTTCTACATCGACACGTTTGGGTGGGCGCTGGTCCCTATTGAGCCCGGTGAGAAAGGTCCGAAGGGGAAGGGCTGGAACAAGCCGGGCGGGTACATCACCGACCCGCTAGCCGCTGAAGCATTCTGGAAAAGAAATCCTAACCACAACCTGGGCGTCGTGCTTGGGCCGAGTCGCGTCTGTTCGTTGGACGTGGATGACGTGCAGTGGACGCGTCACGTGTTGTACGAGCTGCTGGGCCTTGATCTGGATGCGATGGCCGTGGTGTATCCGACGATTGTCGGTAACCCGCTGCGGTTCCGCGTGCTGTTCAAGTTGCCGGACGGTATCGAGCTGACCCGGCATTCGCTTTCGTGGCCGAATCAAAATGACCCGGACGGTTCGATTTTCAAGGCACTGGGAGCGAAAGCAAAGGCGGCGAAAGAGCTTGGCGATGCAGCGGGTGAAGCGGCAGCACAGGCAGAAGCCGAGGATTACAAGCGCTTCACTGTGTTCGAGTTGCGTGCTGGTCTGGTGCAGGACGTGTTCCCGCCGTCGATCCATCCGGGCACTGGCAAGCCGTACACCTGGCGTACGCCGCCGAATGCCACAGATGGTTTGCCCACGCTGACTACTGAACTGTTGGCCATTTGGCAAAACTGGGACATTTTTAAGCGCGACGGTGAAGCGGCCTGCCCGTGGGCGCCCAAGCCGAAAAAACCGGTGGCCAAGGTTATCAAGCGTGCACCACCCACGGCGGGTAAGCCCTCGGTGATTGACGAGTTCAATCGCAGTCATGATGTTGAAGAGCTGCTGCGATCGCATGATTACATCAAGCGCGGCAGTAAGTGGCTGTATCCACACAGCGGCACCGGGCTACCAGGTGTGACGGTCAGTGACGGCAAGGTGTATTCGCACCATGGCGCCGATCCGCTCGCGAACGGTCATCAGAACGATGCGTTCGAGGTGTTCTGTTTGTTGCAGCACGGCGGTGATCAGTCTCGCGCCGTCAAGGACGCGGCGCGGTTGCTCGGTATGCAGCATTCTTCTCGACCGGATCCGCGTGATCTTCCCCTGACCCCATCTGGTGACATGAGCGAGCCGAACTGTGCGGCGGACGGCAACAGTGAGGCCGCTCCGGCTCCTGACGGGCGCGCGGGGGAGGTGCTGACGCTTGAACAGATTCTCCGCCGGTATGCGCTGGTGGAAGGAACCACTCATGTGTGGGACTTCGACCAGTCTCGGGTGATGAAGAAGTCGGCGTTTGAGGCGCGTGTCGGCAAACCGCTGGCAAAACAATGGGGGGAAGATACCGAGCACCGCAAGCTGATATCAGATGACCATGTGCGCGATATCGAGCAGTCACGGCGCATGGCCGGTAAGAAGGGAGGTGCCTTCGGGATGCCACCGACCGAGCGTTACGTATACATCGATGGCACGAAGGACGTTTGGGATCGAGAGAAGAAACGCCGCGTTGCCGAAGGCGCTGTGAAAATGGCGCTGGGCGACACGTACCCGTTGTGGTTGAACAGTAGCGAGCGGCGGGTGGTCGATGTTGACCATATCGTCTTTGATCCGACGATGACCAAAGACCCGAGTGTTTACATCAACACGTTCGACGGCCTGCCGCTTGAGCCGGTCAGGGACGATGATGCCTGCGCGAACCTGCGCTGGTTGATTTCGTTCCTGTGCAACCACGATGAGGACGCGGCGCGGTGGTTAACCCGGTGGATGGCGTACCCGCTTCAGCACCTGGGCGCGAAGATGGATACAGCGGTTTTGATGCATTCCATCATGGAGGGCTCGGGCAAAAGCCTGTTGTTCGCCGATGCACTGGGGATGCTCTACGGCCAGTACGCCGCGACAGTCGGGCAGACGCAGCTGGAAAGCAACTTCAATGCCTGGCAAAGCCGCAAGCTGTGGTCGGTGTTTGAAGAGGTTGTCAGCCGCGATCAGCGATACAACCAGGTGGGCAAGATCAAGCATTTGATCACCGGCAAAACGGTGCGCATGGAGTCCAAGTTCATCAATGGCTGGGAAGAAGCCAACCACATGAACGCGGTGTTCCTGAGCAACGAGATCATGCCTTGGCCGATCAGCGAGAGCGATCGGCGGATGCTGGTGATGTGGCCCGAGCAGACCCTACCCGAAGTTCGCCAGAAGGCTATCGGCCAAGAGCTGAAAAACGGCGGGGTGGCGGCGCTATATGGCTGGCTACTGTCGATAGACCTGGGTGACTTCGACGAGCGCACTCGGCCGCCGAATACGGACGCGCGTGAACGCTTGGTGGCGTTGAGTCGGGCCGGTTGGCAAACATTCCTCAACCTTTGGAAGTACGGCGAGCTGGGGCGAGATTTATGGGGTGTGTGCCTCTCGACCGACCTCTACTCGCTGTTCCTTGAGTGGTGCCACCGCAATAAAGAACACGTGATGAGTCAGACGAAGTTTTCGCTGTTTATTGGCTCGGAGGTGGATAAAACCCGGTCCATTCCCTGGACTGAAGGCAGTAACCGGCGCTTTGGTGCGTTCTTCTTTCCCAATGATCCCGGCGCTTCCCAGCCCCCATCACTGAAGGCGGCAGACCTGGGCAAGACTGTTAGCGACTGGCGTGCCCAGGCGAAGCTGGCAGGGTGGAACGTGGACAACTGGGAACACGTGAAGGCGGCTGCGGCATGAGTGCGCTTAAAAGTGTGTTGGGTGTGTCGGGTGTGTGTTGGGTTGGTTTTCGAGACTACACACAGGTTTTGTCCTTGAATTTCACGGGTTTGCGGGCGTTGTGTCGGGTGTGTTGGGTTTGGTGTCGCGTGCGCGCATGCGTGACGTTAATTCGATGGCGAGCAACGGTAAGAACTTTTTCTTATGCGAGGACAGATGAACCCAACAAACCCAACACACTAAACACAAAGTTGTTAAAGGTATTGAATTTAAAGGGATTTATTTGTGTTGGGTTTGTGTTGGGTAGTGAGTTTTTTGTGTCGGGTTCGTTTTCTCGGGGGGTAGGGCGATGATCGAGGCAATGGAAGTGCTGCTGAAGCATTGGGGCGAGCAGCTTCGGCGTAATGGTGAGGTGGGCGGCATGGGCAGTCCGATGGCGACGATCATGGAGTGGGGCGGTTGTGCGCCGCGTGGTACGCCTGGGTCGCGGATCATCCTCAGCGGCGGGGCTGGGCCTGATGAAGTTGCGCAAGTGGTTGGTGCTGCGTTGTCGGATCTGGCTCGGCAGGACGAGCGGGGCGAGCGGTTGTATCGGTTAGCAGTCTTGCGATATAGCGATGATCCGGCGCCGACCTGGCTGATGCAGCTTCATCTGCTTGATTCGTTGTCCAGCGCCAAGCAGACCTATTACGACCTGGTGCACCGGCTGCATCAGCGGTTGTTGGAGGTGCTGACTGAACGGGCCGAGGCTCGCAAGTGGCTTGCCACTGGTCGGGGTGGTTTACCTCAAAGTCTCCTCAAAGCTGCGTCAAAGTCGCGTCAAGCGGGATAACCGAAAATGGCCCCTTTTCGGTTCCGTACTCAGGGGGTAAAAAGTCCCCACGATATGAAATTTGCGCCTTGGCGCTGACCTCGCACGTGCTGTGCAGCTTCACCCGGCCTTCCCTGAGCCGGTCACCTAACCCCGCTTCGGCGGGGTTTTCTATTCTCGGCGAACGGCGCAACCAGTAAGGACAGAACATGACGAATGAACAGCAGGCGCTGGCGGAAATGCCGATCTGGTTAGTGATCCTCTTGGCCTTGGTCGGCGGTGTTTCGGGTGAGATGTGGCGAGCAGATAAAGACGGTGCGCGGGGCTGGGCGTTGTTGCGGCGGTTGGCCTTGCGGTCTGGTGCCTGCATTGTCTGTGGTGTGTCGGCAATGATGCTGATGATCGGTGCTGGAATGTCGATCTGGACGGCGGGCGCGTTTGGTTGCCTCACCGCAATGGGCGGCGCCGATGTGGCGATCGGGCTGTATGAGCGTTGGGTTGCGAAGCGGCTCGGCGTGAGTGAGGTGCCTGTCGATGTCCAATCTGAACAGTGATCGGCGCGGCAGTAGCACTGAGCGGGGTTATGGGTACAAGTGGCAGAAGTCTCGCGATGGACATCTGCGGGAACATCCCTATTGCACCATGTGTTCGACTGATCAGCGGCCTGTGGCTGCGACCATCGTTGACCACAAGATCGCTCCCAAACTGAAGGACGCTAAGGACAGCGGTGATCCGGTGCGTATCAAGGCGGCATGGAAGCTGTTCTGGAGCCCGAAGAACTGGGCGAGCCTGTGCAAGTTCTGCCATGACTCGACAAAGCAGCGGATCGAGAAGAGCGGGCGGCTGCCCGGGTGCCGCGTCGATGGCAGGCCGATCGATCCGGGGCATCACTGGAACCGGTGACCGACCATCCGCACGCACCAAAAAATGGCACAACCCCGAGGGTAGGGGGGGTGAAAAACTTCATTTGGACTTCCTTCTAGACCGCTCGCCCCCCTCTTTACGCAAAGTCGGGAAAAATGAGGGAGGGGGGGTATCAACAGGCAGGGGTTATTTATGGCCGGAAATGGAAACTCGGGGCGCCCCGGAATGCCGGCGGCGCTCAAACTTTTGCAGGGAAACAAGGGGCGGGAAAATATTGATGACCTGCTTGCGCAGGTAGCAAAGCCGGCCGTACCGGTGGGCGCACCTCCAAGACCCGATGTCTTGTCTGCTGAAGCGATCGCAGAGTGGGACGAATTGGTCCCCGCGCTGATCTCTCTGGGCATCGTTTCGCAGTTGGATTCGATGGCACTGGCCACGTATTGCCAGGCCGTGGCGGATTGGCGTCGCTACCAGCGGCTGATCACTAAGCGCAACGCCGCATCCGATGATGAATTGGGCGGCGATATCCAGACTTTCAAGACCGGCGCGCAACAGATGCACGTACTTCGGCAGCTCGCGAACGACGCGGAGAAGCGTGCCAATGCCGCCGGCGCCCAGTTCGGCATGTCGCCAATGTCCCGGCGCAATCTGAAAACTGCCCCGGCACCGCAAGGTGATCTATTCCCAAATGACCAACGAGACGCCGCAGACAAATACTTCAGCTGACGACCGAGTGACTGGCTTTGCCCACGCCGTCCTGGCTGGCGAAATCGTCGCCGGCCCCCATGTTCGAAACGCCTGTAAACGCCACCTTCGAGATCTTGAACACGGACCGTCTCGCGGTTTGATCTGGGATCTTGAGAGAGTCAACCGTGCCCTCGGTTTTTTCGAAGATGTCCTTTGCCTCAACGGTGGCGACTACGAAGGCATGCCCTTCATGCTCGCGCCCTGGCAAGCCTTTGTCGTCGGTAGTTTGTTTGGCTGGATGACCGTTGACGGTTATCGCCGCTTCCGACTCGGCTACATAGAAACAGGAAAAGGCTCGGGTAAAAGCCCCCTGGTCGCCGGCATTGGTCTTTATGGTTTGGTTGCCGACGGTGAGCAGCGCGCCGAAATCTACGCGGCTGCTACCAAACGCGACCAGGCAATGATCCTGTTTCGTGATGCCGTGTCGATGGTCGACATGTCGAAGAAACTTCGCTCGCGACTCGTGCAGTCAGGTCGGGACGAAAAAGTCTGGAACCTGTTCTATCCGAACACCAACTCCTTTTTCCGGCCCATCAGCGCCGACGAAGGCAAGTCCGGCCCGCGGCCGCATATTGGTTTGCTCGACGAGTTGCACGAGCACAAAACCGCATCCACCGTGAACATGATGCGCGCCGGTACAAAGAACCGTCGCAAAGCCATGGTGGTGATGATCACCAACAGCGGGTCCGATAAGAAAACGGTCTGTGGTCAGTATCACGATCTGGGCGTTCGTATCTGCGCGCAGATTGAAGACAACGACAGCTTCTTCGCCTTCATCTGTTCCCTGGACGAAGGCGATGATCCACTGAAGGACGAAGCCTGCTGGCCCAAGGTCAACCCTTCACTCGATCACATTGCTGAAGGTCAAAGCGATGGCATCCCTGGTCGCATGTATTTGCGCGAACAGGTTCAGTCGGCCAGAGGCCTGCCCGCTCAAGAGTCGGTGGTGCGCCGTCTGAACTTCTGCGAATGGACATCGGCAGACGCCCCATGGATTTCTTGGGAAGTCTGGAAGCAAGCCGAAGAGCGCGTACCCATGCGGCTGCTGCGAAACCGGCGCTGTGTCGGCGGGCTCGACCTTTCCAGCACCACGGACCTGACGGCATTCGTCCTTATCTTCTGGCCGACGCTACACGATCCGCACTGGAGGTTGCTGCCGTACTTCTGGATTCCAGATGACGACCTGCAAGGGCGAGAGGATCGGGACAAAGTCCCCTACGCCATGTGGATCAAGGACGGCCACCTCGAAACAACGCCGGGCAGGGCCATCAGCAAAAAGCATGTACTGCTTCGGCTGGTAAAAATCTGCGCTTACTTTGACGTTGAGCGCATTGGCTATGACCGGTGGCGAGTCGAAGACTTGCTGCAATTGATGTCCGACGAGGACATCACGTTGCCGGAGATGGTGGGCTTTGGTCAGGGCTTCAAGGACATGGCCCCAGCAGTCGACGAGTTTGAGCGCCGGCTACTCGGCCGATCACCTGAGCAGGATGTCATCGATCTTGACCCGGCCGATTACGAAGTCATCGAAAACGAAACCGTTGAAACCCTGCGCCACGACGGCAACCCGGTGATGACCTGGTGCGCCGGCAACGCCGTGATCGTTTCTGATCCAGCCAACAACCGAAAGGCCGACAAGGCCAAGGCCACCGGCCGGATCGACGGCATTGTCGCCTCCATTATCGCCATCGGCACCAGCAGTAAGGCTGGCGGCCCGAGTGGCAAATCCATCTATGACGAAGGGGCGGGTATATGAAATTGGTCATCCTTTCATGGCTGGCCGGTCTGCTGGGCTTCGGACTGCTGGTCGTTGGCGTGGCAATGATCAGTCCGCCGGCTGCCTGCATTGTCGCGGGCCTCGGCTTGCTGGCCTGGTCATTCCTTGTCGATCGCGCATCCGCTGCACTCAAAGCCAAATCCAAACCCCAAGGAGGTTGAGCATGTTCTTTTCAAGCGTGCTCGGCGAGGGGCGCGGCAACCTGACAGACACGGGCAGCGGTTTTTGGCGCGGTCTTATTGGCAGCGGCCGCAATAGCACGGGCGTGAAGGTTACGCCCGAATCGGCGCTGGGCCTTCCCATCCTGCAGAACTGCGTCACGTTGTTGGCGGAAACCATGGGGCAACTGCCCTGCGAGATGTACCGCCGCCTGGACAAAGGGCAGCGAGAGGCGGCCATCAACCACCCGGCGTATGACGTTCTCCGGTACCAACCCAACGGCTTTCAGACGCCCTACGAATACCGGGAGTGTACGCAAGGCGCCGCGGGGTTGCGCGGCAACGGTTACAGCTTCATCGACCGCCGGGAGGACGGCAATATCACCGCCCTGTGGCCGCTGTGCAACGACAAGGTTCAAGTGCTGAAAGGCGGTGACATGCTGCCGTACTACCGGGTCGGCGGCGGTGAAGCGCTGCCGATGCGCATGATCCATCACGTTCGATGGTTCAGCACCAACCACTACGTCGGGCTGTCGCCGATTGAAGTGCACGCCGAGTCGCTGGGGCTGGCTCAAGCGGTGAGGCAGTACACCGGCAAAAGCTTCGCCAACGGCGTGACCGTCTCCGGCGTGATTGAGCGGCCGCGTGAAGCGCCGGCGATCAAGGATCAAAGCAGCATCGACAAGATCGTCGATCAGTGGGGCCAGAAGTTCGGCGGCATGGACAACGCCAAGAAGGTCGCACTGTTGCAAGAAGGCATGACGTTTAAACCGGTGTCCATGAACAACGTGGATGCCGAAGTGCTGGGGATTCTCAAAACCACCGGTACCGACATCGCCCGGATCTACAAAATCCCGCTGCCCATGGTCAACGACCTGGAGAAGTCCAACTACAACACCCTTGAGCAACTCATGATTCAGTTCGTGGTGTTCGCCCTGTTGCCCTGGGTCAAGCGTCACGAACAGTCGATGATGCGTGACTTCCTGCTGCCTGCTGACCGCCGCGACTACTTCATTGAGTTCAACCTGTCCGGCTTGCTGCGCGGTGACCAGAAGAGCCGCTATGAAGCCTACGCCATCGGCCGGCAGTGGGGCTGGCTCAGCGTCAACGACATCCGGCGTCTGGAGAACATGCCACCGGTACCGGGCGGCGATATCTACTTGCAGCCCCTGAACATGGTGGACGCAGGCAAGGGCGCTGCTGACCTGACTAACCCCAACGTGCGGGCGCAGCTCGAACTGCAGCACGCTGAAATAGAGAGGATTCTGGCGCAATGAAAAATTACCTGCGAGCCTCCAGCCTGCTGTTCAATCAGCCGCTGCTGGTGGCGCCTGACATGTTGGACCTCGGCGTTCGATGGGCCAACCAGGCAATGAGCTTGAACATCGTCAACATCGGAGCGCGGGAAGGTGCCGGGCTTTGGTCAGATGACGGTATGGACCGTATCGCCCAGCGCGAAGAAGAGCGCCGCACTGCAATCGCTCGTACAGGCATTGAGGTGATTCCGGTCAGCGGCGTGCTGGTCAGTCGCGGCAGCCATATCAGCATGTGCGAAACGATGACCAGCTATGAAGCGTTGCGAGTCCAGATTCGCAACGCTGTTGCAGATCCGATGGTCGAGCGGATCGTGTTGGACATCGACAGTCCCGGCGGTTCTGCCGTTGGCGCGTTTGAATTGGCGGCCGATATCCGCGCCATGGCTCAGCAGAAGCCCATCACCGGCATCGTCAACTTCATGGCCTACAGTGGCGGCTATCTACTTGGCTCAGCCTGTAGCGAGCTGGTGGTGAGCCAGACCAGCGGTGTCGGGTCGATTGGCGTTATCGCCAGCCACATGGACCGTTCCAAAATGGAGGAGGGCATGGGCGTCAAGGTGACCACCGTCTTTGCCGGAGCTCACAAAAACGATCTTAGCCCTCATGAGCCGCTGAGCGACCAGTCACTGAAATACCTTAACGACGTTGTGCAGGAGAGCTACCAGCTCTTTGTCAACGCAGTGGCCGAGTATCGCGGGTTGTCCGTCCAGCAGGTGATGGCGACTGAAGCCGGGTTGTATCGGGGACAGGCGGGTATTACGGCTGGTCTTGCTGATCGCATGCAGAGCCCGCAACAGGCCGTAGATGAGCTATCGCACTCGATCGCGTTGAGCCGCGCCAATCGGCCGCAAGGCCGCCTTTCGGTCCGTGCCGCTGCAGTGAATTTCCAAACACTGATCTGACCGCGTTCGCGGCAGTCGTCGAAGCCCGCCTTGTGCGGGTTTTTTAATGCCCAGGAGGCACCATGTCCCTTGTACTTCAATTGCGTAGCGAACGCGCTAGGATCAACGATACGCTCCAGGCGCTGGCTAAACTTGAATCCGCTGGTGAGGCCCTGTCGGCTGAGCAGTTGGCTCAGTTCACCAGCCTGGAGGCAGAGTTCAATGCGTTGACTGACAAGATCAGTCGGGCGGAGCTGGCCGAGCGAATGGCAGCAGCCAGTGCTGTACCGGTAAGTGAGTCGGCGCAAGGCCGGACCGGTCCACCACCAGGTTACATTTCCGGGTCTGGTCCATCTGAAGCGCCAGGTGTGCGTATGGCTCAGATGGTTCGTCTGCTCGCTGCGGCGCAAGGCAATCAACAGCAGGCGGCTCAAATGGCTCAACAAGGCGGGTTCTCTGCTGATGTTGCGATGGCATTGAGCACGGTGACACCTGGCGCCGGTGGGGTTTTGGTTCCTCAAAACTTTGCGACCGAAATCATCGAGGCGCTACGCCCGATGTCGGTCGTTCGCAAGATGGGCACCAGAAGTCTGCCGTTGAACAATGGCAACCTGACCATGCCACGTATCACTGGCAACACCGTCGTCACGTACATCGGTACCGAAACTGATATTCCGATCACGGGTATGACGTTCGCGGACACGAAACTGTCTGCGAAAAAAGCCGCCGCGATTGTGCCTATCTCCAATGACCTGATTGCCAACGCTGGGATCAGCCCGCGAACCGATGACATCGTAGTGAGCGACCTGGCAGTGTCGATGGGGCTCTCAGAAGACCTGCACTTCGTCCGAGCGGATGGTAGCGGTTCGCTGCCCAAAGGTATGCGCTACTGGGCACAGGCGTTCAATATTTTGCCGGCGCCCGATACAGCCGGCATCACCCTGGAAAAAATCGACCTGTTCTGCGGCGGCATGATGCTCCGCCTCGAAACGGCCAACGTGATGATGAAAGACTGTGGTTGGCTGATGCATCCACGTGTCTTCCGCTGGTTGCAGTCGTTGCGTGATGGCAACGGCAACAAGGCCTATCCGGAAATTGAACAGGGCGTGTTCAAGGGGTACCCGGTTGGTTTGAGCAACCAGATCCCGGTGAACCTCGGCGCCGGTGGCAACGAGACGGAATTCTACTTCGTCAACTTCGCCGACATGATGATCGGCGAAGACATGGACCTGACGATCTCGTTCAGCAGCGAGGCCTCGTATAAGGATTCTGAAGGCAACATGGTCAGCGCCTTCCAGCGTGACCAGACCCTGGTCAAGGTGATTGCCAAACACGACTTCGGCCCTCGACACGTCGAATGCATCGTCGTCGCTGTCGCCGTGAAGTGGGGCGCCGGCATGTAATCCTTTTGCCCCGCTTCGGTGGGGCTTTGCATATCTGAGGTAGACGCGATGAGCGATAAAGTTGTTGTGCGGTTTTTGAAAGCCTGGCGCGGTTATTCAGCTGACGAGCTGGCCGCGTTCGAGGCTGAGGTAGTAGAAGGGCTGAAGGCCAAAGGGTTCGCTGATGTGTATGAGGGCGAAGGCGCAGTGGCTCCCAAACAGAAGCCTGCTAAGACATCGGCAGCGAAAACCGGTGTTGCAAAGGTCGGCGGGAAATCAGGAGCGGTCAACTCTCCGGCTGAAAATGCAAGCGCACCACCAGCTGGTGGCGAGGGCGACGACGGCGGTGATGATACAGGGGGTGGTGAAGGTGGCGCCGGTGAAGGCGGCGAAGGTGGTGGTGACGACGACGAGAAGCCGTAAGCCATGGCCCGTCGAATCGAGTACTTCGGCGAGCCGGTCCTGACGCTGGAACAAGTGGCCTTCCAATGCCGGCTTGAACCTGAAGACATGGAGCCGGGGTTGATCGAGCAGATCATTATCCCTGGCGTCACGACGCAGTGTGAATCCAAGACAGGTGCCTCAATACGTGGTGCCGTCTACGAAGAAGAATGGCCGCCTGGCTTTGCCTCGGGGCACGCGCTGGACATTGGTCAGGCCACAGAGGTCGTATCGGTGGATGTCCGGCAGCCTGATGGTTCATGGGCTCCCCATACCGGCTCGGTTGAGCTGCGTCAGGATCAGCGTGAAAGCTTCTTGTCATTCCCCGCGGGCCGTCCCTTCGGTGTGCTTCGGATTCGCTACAAGGCCGCGCTCGATCTGGAGTTGCACCCCGGCGTCCGTAACTGGCTGCTGATGGCGGCGGCGACCATCTATCGGCATCCGGAAATGTTCCTGGTCGGCCAGTCAGTGGCAGAGCTGCCATCAGCATTTCTCGATCACCTGGTGGCCGACATCACCGTGCCGCCGAGGTTCTGACCATGGCTATACGCGAACCGAGTGCAGGAGAGCTGGATCGGCGTATCACTCTGAGACTGCGCACTGACATCCCCGCGCCGGATCAGGGGCTTGACTCAATCTTCCTCGACCAGAAAAAGCGGTGGGCGAAGATTGAACCGGTCGGTACTGCGGTTTACACGGCGGGTATTCAGACAGATGTGAAGATCACGCACCGTGTGACCTTGTACTACCTCAAGGGCCTGAGTGATGCCCACGAAATAGTGCATGGCTCCATCATCTACCGGGTGCGCAGGGTCGCGGACATGAACGGCACGCGGCGCTACACCCTACTTGAAGTCGAAGAGCTGGGGCCTGCGCAGCCCGTGGGAGGTATCTATGGCTAACTCGGCTTCGGTCGAAAGCTATCTGCACGTCGAAGGCTTCGAGGATTTCGAGAGAGACGCTTTCGACAAACGAAAGATCCGCGCAGGGATGCGCAAGGCGGGCTTGCTGGTTACCCAGCACGCCCAAATGAACCTGGTGCTGGGCAAAGGCCAAGATGGCTACCCGGTCAACCGAACTGGCGAGACGGTCGAGTCCATCAAGTTCAAGGTGTCCCGGTCGGGGTTCATGGTGAAGATCTCCCCGACGCTCACCCCAGCAATGGGGGAGTTCTACCCGGCCTACCTGCATTACGGTGTGAAGCAAGGTCGGCGGCCCGGAAAGCTTGCGCCCGGTAAAGGCAAGGGCCGAAAGAACCGTCGGGCCGCCGGCGCCCGTGCCAGGCTTGTTGCCGAGCGCGCAGCCAGTGAATGGCGGATCAAGCCTCGGGACAACTACATGGCGGATGCCCTTCAGGACTCATCGGCGCAGGTGCAATCCATCCTATTCTCCGCGTTCGCGGCTGCGTTGGGGTGACTGGTGAAACCGCTTTGGGATAGGCTTGCTGTTTCGATTACAGGGAGTTACCTATGAAAGTGTTGATCTCGCTTGTTCCTATCGCCATGTTGGCGTTAGTGATGAATGCCCATGCAGCCGAAGCAGCTCGTGAGGCATCGAGCAGTGCAATCGATCGTATTACGCTCATCTATCTGGACCACAAGATATATCCGAACGGGTCCGTCGAATGTGATTCGAAAGTCGTCGGGGCTCGCTCCATGGTCGGCTGCTGGAACCTGACTCTGAATGGCAAAAGCTCGCCCCATATCTGGCTTTATGACGCAGGCAAGTTTAAGTCGGTGAACGGTAACGCCCGCCAGCTGGCCCAGGGAAAGTTCTCCAACGAATCTGATATTACAGTTATGCCGCTCCCTTTGCCGGCTGACATCGATGTCGGCTCGATACTGGAAAGTTTCACTAAAGGCTGAATGTCCAATTCAAAAAACCTCGCTGATGCGGGGTTTTTTTATTCCTGGGATTTGATCAATGAAGTTGAATCCGATAGTCGCTCACTTGAGATCGGCTTGCCCTTCGTTTGCCGGTCGTGTGGCGGGCGGAATCGACTGGGACGCCGTTGTTGAAAGCGCAAAGCTCCCTATGCCAGCCGCTTATGTAATCGCCTCGGCCGATGCAGCTACGCCGAATAAAGCCCAAAACGCGGTCATTCAAGACATCACGGATCAGTTCACAGTGGTGATCGTTCTCGACGCCGGCGATGAGCGCGGTCAGGAGGCAAATGATTTGCTGCATGACCTGCGCGCCGAGCTCTGGCGGGCCCTGGTCGGCTGGAGACCTGGCGCAGAATACGAACCGCTCGAATACAACAATGGCGTATTAGTTCACATCAGCCGGAGTCGCGTGATCTATCAGTTTGCGTTCGTCTCCCGTTTCCAGCTTGGCCGAAATCGCCAAGGCGACCCTGCCGAAACCTGGCATGAACTCGAACTCGACGGTCTCCCCGATTTCACCGGTGTGAAGTTCAACATGGACTGCATCGACCCCGCAGATCCCAACCTGAAACGCCCCGGCCCGGATGGGCGCATTGAAGTCCAATTTACTGGAGACGTAACACCATGACCAAGCGCATCACCGTGGTGCCGGCCGATGGCCGTGCTGTGCCCGATCCGGAGGCTGGCGACCTGTTGCCGGCCGAGGGCCGGGAAGTTCCCGACACCGCCTGGTGGCGCCGTCGCCTGGCCGATGGTGACGTCACGATCAAAGGCACGAAAGCACAATCCACCAAAGCCGCAGGCGCGGCGAAGACCTAGGACGCTCAATAATGTCTATCGGATTCAGCAACATCCCCGCCGATATCCGCGTGCCGCTGTTCTATGCGGAAATGGATAACTCGGCGGCCAACAGCGCGTCGTCGGCCATGCGCCGGCTGATCGTCGCTCAGGTCAACGACAACGCCACCAGTGAAAGCATCGGCAAGCTGGTGCTGGTGTCTAGCTTAGCGCTGGCCAAAGACATTGGCGGCCAGGGATCAATGCTGGCGGCTATGTACGACACCTGGCGAAAGACCGATCCCATTGGCGAAATCTGGTGCCTGCCGCTGATCAAGGATGCGGGCGCCCCTGCCAAAGCAACCATCACGATTACAGGCGCCGCCACCGAGGCTGGCCTGTTGAATGTGTACGTCGGCGGTGTGCGCGTCCAGTCAACGGTTGTAGCTGCCGCCACAGCAGCGATTGCCGCCGGCGCGCTGGCGGTCAAAATCAATGCTTCCCCAGACTTGCCGGTCACGGCGGCGGCTGTGGATGGGGTCGTCACGCTGACCTGCAAATGGGCGGGCGAGAGCGGTAATGACATTAGCATCGCCATGAATCGCTTGGGCAAGTCCAATGGCGAAATGACTCCGACCGGACTGACAGTGGTTGCCACGGCAATGACCGCCGGTGTCGGTGCTCCGGACCAGTTGGACGCCATCGCGGCGCTGGGCGATGAGCCTTTCGAGTTCATGTGCGTGCCCTGGTCCGACGTCACCACGCTGAACGCCTGGAAAGATGCGATGGACGACAGCACAGGGCGCTGGAGCTGGGCCAAGCAATTGTTCGGTCATGTTTACAGCGCGAAGCGTGGCACGCTCGGTACATTGGTTGCGGCTGGTCAGGCCCGTAACGATCAGCACATGACCATTCAGGCCATGGAGCCCAGCGTGCCGCAACCGTTCTGGGTGCAGGCAGCGGCGCTGGCCGCTCGCACCGCAGTGTTCATCTCGGCCGATGCCAGCCGTCCAACCCAAAGCGGCAGTCTCCCAGGGCTCGACCCGGCGCCGGCCAGCGACCGATTCACCCTGACGGAGCGTCAATCGCTGCTGAACTATGGCATGGCCACAGCGTACTACGAAGGCGGTTACGTGCGTATTCAGCGCTCAATCACCACGTACCAGAAGAACGCCTACGGCCAAGCTGACAATTCGTACCTGGACAGCGAAACCATGCACCAATCAGCGTACATCGTCCGGCGTATGCAGAGCGTGATCACCAGCAAATACGGACGCCACAAGCTGGCGAGCGACGGCACGAAGTTCGGTGCCGGTCAGCCAATCGTCACACCGAGCACCATCCGCGGCGAGTTGATCGCGCAATACGGCAAGCTCGAGCTGGAAGGTCACGTCGAGAATGCCGAACTTTTCGCCGAACACCTGGTGGTGGAGCGCGATACTCAAGACCCGAGCCGGGTCAATGTGCTGTTCCCGCCGGATTACATCAACGGTCTACGCATTTTCGCGATGCTCAACCAGTTCCGCCTTCAGTACGACGCCGCGGCGTAACGCTGATTCTGATCACCCAGCCCGCCCAGTGCGGGCCTTTTCATTCTGGAGAAACAGACCATGGGTCAATTAGTAGCCGGTACTGCATACGTCAAAGTGGACGGGACGCAGTTGACCGTCAGTGGTGGGGCTGAGGCTCCACTGATGGGTGTGAAGCGGGAAACGGTTTACCCCGGATTTTTCAAGGAAGAAGAGCTGGCGGCTTACCTGAAAATGACCACGATTTTCGCGCAAGACTTCCCAATTAAGACCCTCACCAACGGCCGCGATATGACGGTTACCTGCGAGTTTAAAAACGGAAAAGTCTACGTTCTGGCGGGTGCCTATCTTGTCGACGAGCCTTCTGCCAAAGGCGACGACGGTACGGTAGAACTGGAATTCAACGGCACCAAAGGAACCTGGCGATGAGCAACGTTCACAAACTTCAAATCGCGATCGAGGCTCACGGTGAGCCAATGACTGAAATCACCCTACGTCGTCCGACGGTGCAGGAAGTTCGGGCGATCAAGTCCCTTCCGTACAAGATCGACAAGAACGAAGAGGTCAGCCTCGACATGGATGTAGCCGCGAAGTACATCGCGGTCTGCGCCGGTATTCCTCCGTCGTCCGTCAATCAGCTGGATCTCTCCGATCTCAACGCATTGAGCTGGGCGGTGGCCAGTTTTTTCATGAGTGCGGCGTCGGCACCATCGAGCAGCTGATCGAGGTCGCTTATGACCTGGCGTGGTTCTGGAAAATCGACCCGGAACTGATGATGGCCCGGCCGCTGGATGTGCTCCTTGAATCACTGGGACACGCCCAACGTATCAACCAATCCCAGCAGGTGCAGTGATGGCGGACAAGTTCCAGCTCAAGGCGTTGATCACCGGCGTCGACAAGCTGTCGCCGACGCTGAAGGGGGCGGCGAAGAACGTTGCGGGCTTCCGCAAGCAGATGAACAGTTCAGGCTTGGGAAAGATCGGATTTCAGGATGTCCTGCAGGGCGGTGCATTTGCGGCGCCGTTTATTGCTGGTGCCAAGGCGGCGATTGAATTTGAGTCGTCGATGGCTGATGTGAAGAAGGTCGTCACGTTCGAAACCCCCGAGCAGTTCAAGCAGATGGGACAGGACGTCCTTGATATGTCGGAAAAGATGCCGATGGCAGCCAGTGGTATTGCTGCAATCGTGGCCGCAGGTGGCCAGGCTGGCTTCGCGCGCGGCGAACTCAAACAGTTCGCCGAAGACGCGGTGAAGATGGGCATCGCCTTTGACCAGACTGCCGAGCAATCAGGCGACATGATGGCGAAGTGGCGAACGTCCTTCAAAATGACCCAGCCCGAAGTGGTCGCGCTGGCTGACAAGATCAACTACCTGAGCAACGTCGGTCCATCCTCGGCAGCACAGATTTCTGACATCGTCACTCGCATTGGCCCGCTTGGCTCCATTGCCGGCTTGGCTTCGGGCCAGATTGCCGCCATGGGCGCGACGCTGGCTGGCGTCGGTGTGCCCAGCGAAGTCGCTGCTACCGGTATGAAGAACTTCATGCTGGCTCTTACCAAAGGTAAGGCCGCAACGAAAGAGCAGTCGCAAGCATTCAAGTCGCTACGCCTCGATACGAGCCAGGTCGCCAAGAGCATGCAGAAAGATGCTCAAGGAACGATCGAGGATGTACTTGAGCGCATCGCAAAGGTTGATCCGGCCAAGCAGGCTGGCCTGCTGACCCAACTTTTTGGTAGCGAGTCGGTTTCGGCGATTGCCCCGTTGCTGACGAACCTGGACCTGCTGAAAACCAGCTTCTCGGCGGTTGGCAAAGAGGGCAAGTTTGTTGGCTCGATGGAAGCCGAATACACGGCCCGGTCGAAGACCACGGCCAACGCATTGCAACTGATGAACAACAAAGTAACCCGGCTGGGTATCGATATCGGTAGCGCACTGCTGCCGCCGTTCAACGACGTCCTTACCCAGATTGGCCCGCTTGTTTCCCAGCTTTCCAAACTGGCAGCGGCGCATCCTGGAGTCATCAGGGGGGTACTCGGCGCCGGTATCGCCTTCGGTGTGCTGCGCGTTGCCGTAATGGGAGCAATCGTGGCTACCAAAATCCTGAGCGCCGTCATGGCGATGTCACCGGTTGGCCTGCTTGTCCGTGGGATAGCCCTGGCCGCCGGGATCCTGATTGCCAACTGGTCGGTCGTTGCGCCGTACTTCGAAAAACTGTGGGAGAAAATTCGCGAGCCGGTGCTGGCGACGTGGGGATGGTTCAAGTCTTTTGTGAGTTGGACACCACTGGGGCGCATCGTCGAGAACTGGGGCCCGTTAACCGAATTCTTCGGCGCTGTGTGGGACCTGCTGATGGCGCTGTCGGTGCCGGTCATGGACTTCCTGAAGACCATGTTCGACTGGTCGCCGCTGGGTTTGATCATCAAGCACTGGGGGCCAATCACTGCATGGTTCCAAGAACTATGGGCGAAGCTGAAACCCATCATCGAGCCAATCATGAAATGGTTCGGCGGCGGGGAGGGCGGCGAAGGGATCATCCAAACGGCAACCAACAAGGTCAACGCGTTCACGGAAGCCCAGCAAAAACGAAATGCTGGCGTCGGTGGGGGAACAGGTGAGCTGTTGCAGGCCGATGCGACGAAGGCGGCACAGGCGCGGCAGGCGGGGAACAACCAAGCCTTTGGCATCAACAACAACCGGTTGTTGAGCGCCCCGGGTCAGTTGCCTCCATCAGGCAGTCTGCTCCAGCAGACCGCCGCAAACAATGCGCAAAAGCTGAATGGCGAAATCAACGTCAACATCAAAGGTGCGCCGGCGGGCACCACCGTGGATCAGCCGCAGTCCAGTCAGGCCGGGCTGAAAATAAAACCCAACGTCGGTACCCGCACCGTTGGCGTCATGAAGGGATAAGCACATGGCTGACAGAACATGGCGTGATGATTTGCTGCCGGCCTCGTTCCGGGGGATCAGCTTTTTGATTCCCCAGGCATCGGTACCGATCGGCATGAAGGGTCAGCTGCACGAATTCCCGCAGCGTGACGAGCCGTTCTTCGAGCAATTGGGCAAGCAGTCTCAGGTGCATCGGCTGACGTGCTGGATCATTGGGGATGATTGCTTCGAGCGGCGTGACAAGTTCCTTGAGGCGATTCAAACCCCAGGCGCTGGGGAGTTGGTTCATCCCTGGCTCGGCCGCATGCAGGTCAAGGCCGGCGAAGGCGACATGACCCACGACTTCCAGCAAGGTGGGATGGTCAGCTTTTCAGTGACCTTCTACCCGGATACCCCGCTGAAGTTTCCGACCGCCAAGGTCAACAGCCAGCAGCAGGTGGTGAAAGCCTCCGACAGTCTGCTGGACTCTGCGCTGGCGCGGTACAAGGCGGCCATGGCGAAAGTGGATCAGGCGCGGCTGGGACTGGCCCGCCTGCGCAATACCCTGTCGAACGTCTACACGGTGATCCAGCAACAGTTCGCGCCGTTCGTGGGTGTATTCACCAATCTGACTGGGTTCGTGCAATCGCTGATGAATTCGCCCGATGCGCTGTCGTCGCTGTTCTCCAGCTACTTCAGTGACTTCTCAGTTGATGACTACTTGGGTTCTGACTCTTCGGGTTCGGGCTACCGCAACACAGTGGCCACCGCGACGCAGCAGGCAGAGGCTGTGGCCAACATCAACACCGTCAGCCAAGCCGGCGGCGTTGATGCCGCGGCGGTATCGCAGGCTACGGCCAACCTGGTGCAAGACGCGCTTCTGGTGCAGGTCGCGTTGATCATCAGTGAAATGCCGATCGCTTCTCAGCCAGTTTCCTCGGTCACCGCACCCTCTGTCGAACAGCAGGCTATCCAGCCACCGGTGCGACCGGAGGTGCCAGTGGCTGACGACGTGATCGAGCTGCGTGAAAACCTCAATGAAGCCATCTTCGAGGCGTCACTGAAGGCGGATCCCGGTCACTACATCGTGCTCAATACGCTCCGCCAGACCTTGGTGAAACACCTGACCGCTGTGGCTGAATCCGGTGTGCGACTGGTGGAAATCACTCCGCCAGAAACGCTGTCAGCCTTGGTGCTCGCTTACCGCCGCTTCGGTGACGCCAGCCGCGAATCCGAGGTGGTGCAGCGCAATCGCCTGCGGCACCCGGGCTTTGTCCCGGCGCGTCCGATCAAGATCGCCCAGAGGTAGCACATGGTTGAAGACCAAAATACTGTCACCCTTACCGTTGACGGGCTGGATTACTACGGCTGGAAAACTGTGGAGATCACCGCGGGGCTTGAGGATCAAGCCCGTTCCTTCAATCTGAGCATCACCCGAAAATGGCCGGGGCAGGACGCCGCGATCCCAATCAGGGCAGGTGCGAAGTGCCAAGTTCGTATCGGTGATGAACTGGTGCTGACCGGGTGGGTATTCGCTCCGCCCATTAGCTACGACCACCAGCAGGTCAGCAGAAGCATCAGTGGCCGATCTTTAACGGCCGACCTGGTGGACTGCGCCGCGATCAACAATCCCGGGCAGTGGAACAATCAGAGCGTGCTGGCAATTGTCAGCGCTCTGGCGGCGCCCTATGGGATCAAGGTGCGCAGCGAGATCCCGGAAGGGGCAAAGCTGTCGGATCACACGATCGAGCCCGGCGAAACCGTCTTCGAATCCATCGACCGCTTGCTGACGCTATTCCGGGTGTTCTCCACGGACGATGCACGCGGCATGGCTGTACTCGCCAAGCCGGGCAGCGAGGTGCGCGCCTTCGATGCTTTGGAGGTGGGCAAGAACATCCTGACCGGTGATGCGCCGCAGGATTTCTCGGCGGTGTTTTCCGAATACCGGGTGCTGGGCCAGAAGAGTGGCACGGACGAAGAGTTCGGTGAACAGGCGGCCGAGGTTTCAGCGGTGGTTACTGATCCGCGCGCCACGCGCAAGCGGGTGATGATCATCCAGGAATCCGGGCAGATGACCAACGAACTGGCGCAAGCCCGGGCCAACTGGGAGCGCGGAACCCGAATGGGCAAGGCGCTCACCACGACCTACACCGTGCAGGGCTGGCGACAGTCCAACGGTGCGCTCTGGCGGCACAACGCCCTGGTGCGGGTCATCGATCCCATCATCGGCTTCGACCGAATGATGCTCATTGCCCGGATTACGTACACCCTCGCTGAGAACGGCATGATCACCAAGCTGGAAGTCGGCCCGCCGGATGGCTTCGAGCCTGAGCCGCATGACCCACACAAGAACCGCAAGCTGAAGAAGGGCGGCAAGGGCGACAACTTCGAATACCTCATCCCCGCAGAATACGAGCCAAAAAAATGAGCCTGAAAAGCATGATGGCCCGCGGCACCGTGGTGCTGGCGGCTGCCGGCAAGATGATGCAGACGCTGCAGGTCAAGCTGACCGCCGGAGAACTGAAGGACGGCGCCGAGCATTTCGAACCCTACGGCATCACCAGCAACCCGCTGCCTGGCGCCGAGGTGCTGACGATGTTCCTCGGCGGCGACCGGTCCCACGCGGTGGTGCTGGTCGCCGCTGATCGGCGGTACCGGATAAAGGAACTGAAGCCGGGCGAGGTTGCCATCTACACCGATGAAGGTGACAAGGTGCACTTCAAGCGCGGCCGGATCATTGACATCGAAACCCAGACACTGAATATCAAGGCCACCACCGCCGTGAACTTTGACACGCCGCTGATCACCCAGACTGGGCAGATCGTTTCGGAAGGCGACCAGGTGGCCGGTGGCATCAGCCAGATTGAACACGTGCACACCGGCGTGCTGGCTGGGCCGAGCAACAGCGGGCCTCCCGCTACGGAGGCCTGATGATCATCTCGCAAACCCGTGAAGCTGCCTTGACCCGGGCGGTGCTGATCAGCCTGTTTACCTGGCGTCGCGCTGCCACGGATGATCCGGTGGACGATGACGAACTGTTCGGATGGTGGGGCGACAGTTACCCGGCCATTGCCGACGACCGCATTGGTTCGCGCCTCTGGCTGCTGCGCCGGGTGAAGCTGACGGACGCCACGCAACGTGACGCCGAGTTCTACGCCACCGAGGCGCTGCGCTGGTTGCTCGATGACGGCGACGTGATCGACATCGAAATCAGCAGCGAGAAGCGCGACATCAACCGGCTGAACCTGAACGTCACCCTGACCGTGCCCGGCGGTGCCCGGGTGGAAATCAAACCCATCTCTTCCTGGCAGGTGATCTATGCCGTTTGAAACGCCTTCACTGCCGGTGCTGATCAACCGAACCCAGAGCGATCTCGCCGGCGATTCGCTTCGGCGATCGGATGCCCAAGTGCTGGCCCGCACGCTCAGCGGTGCGGCCTATGGCCTGTACGGCTACCTCGACTGGATCGCCGATCAGGTCCTGCCCGACAAGGCCGACGAAGAAACGTTGGAGCGGATCGCCACGCTTCGGCTGAATCAACCGCGCAAGCCGGCGCAATCCGCCGAGGGCGGAGTCAGTTTCACCGCTGCCGCTGGGGCGGTGCTTGATCAAGATGTGGTTTTGCAGTCCGGTGATGGGCGCATGTATCGAGTGAAAGCAAGTGTCACCACGGTGGCGGGGCTCAATACGGCGACGATTGCAGCGGTCGACGCTGGCGCACTGGGCAACGCTGATGCGGGGTTAGGGCTGACGCTGGTGCAGCCGGTGCCCGGGGTGACCAACGCATTCACTGTCATTGCCCCAGGCATCACCGGAGGTATCGCCAGGGAAAGCCTCGAGTCATTGCGTGCGCGGGTGATCCGTTCCTACCGTGTGATTCCGCACGGGGGCTCCGCTGACGACTATGAGACCTGGGCGCTGGAGGTGCCAGGCGTCACCCGCGCATGGTGTCGAGGCAACTATATGGGACCGGGCACCGTGGGGTTGTTCGTTATGCGCGATGACGATCTGGAGCCGGTACCCAATCCGGTGCAGCTAGCGGAAGTGAAGGACTACGTCGAACCGCTCAGGCCGGTCACCGCTGAACTGTACGTGCTGCCTCCTGTGAAGGTGCCGGTTCCATACAGCGTTCACCCCGTGCCAGACACCAGCGCGGTGCGTGCGGCGATTCAGGCGAGCCTGATCGATCTACATGGACGTGAGGCCGGTCTGGGCGACAAGCTGCTGATCAGCCATATCCGCGAAGCCATCAGCGGCGGCGCCGGCGAAACCGATCACTCGTTGACCATGCCGTCTGCCGACGTCCCCGCAGCGGCCAATCAGCTGCTGACCTTTGGGGGTATCACATGGCTGTAGCGCGAACCGCAGATCAGTACCGCCGGCAACTGCGCGGGTTACTGCCCGCTGGCCCGGCCTGGGACCCGGAACTGGTACCGGAAATCGACCTTGTGTTGTCGGGCGTCTCCGTAGAGTTCTCGCGCCTCGATGCACGCGCTGTGGATCTTCTGAATGAAATGGATCCCTCCGGTGTCAGCGAGTTGGTGCCCGACTGGGAGGCGCTGATGAATCTGCCAGATCCTTGCCTTGGGCCGAATCCAGCCTTTGAGGATCGACGCCTGGCAGTGCGTCGGCGTCTGGTTGAAGTCGGTGGCCAGAGCCGTGCGTATTTCATCGAGATAGCCGTGAGTCAGGGCTACCCGAACGCCACCATCACTGAACATCGAGCGCCCCGTATGGGGCGTTCTCGTTTTGGCTCGGCGCATTTCGGTACCTGGTATGCGCAGTTCATGTGGACGCTGAACAGCGGCGGCCGACAGCGGCAGGGCAGACGCTTCGGTGTCAGCTACTGGGGGGAACGTTTCGGCACCAACCCGGGCGATCCGCTCGAATGCTCAATCCGCCGGCCAGCGCCGGCGCACACCGTCGTGCACATCAATTATGACTGAGGGGTTTGAACGTGGATTTTCCTAAAAGTGTGCCCAGTGTTGGGTTGGTGGATGGCAAGTTTGTAGACGAAGATCCGTTGGGTGGGGCGCCGGGCTCTCTGATTCCGGCAGTGTGGGGCAATTCGGTGACGCTTGAAATTCTCAATGTTATTGAGGGGGCTGGCCTGGTTCCGGACGAAGGTGATACCACTCAGCTACAGCAGGCGATCAGTTCCATTATCAGCGACGCTGTGCCAGAGGCCACGGAAGTTGGTGCAGGTAAAGCACGGCTTGCGTCTCAAGTTGACGCTGAGGCCGGGGTTGACAATGCCAAGATCATGACGGCGCTGCGCGTCCGTCAAGCAATTTCAAAGATTGCCCTGAATACACCGGTAGTGGTTTCCACCGCTGTCTCCAAGGTACTGGCGGCCAATGATCTTGGTCTTGTTTTGGTTGATAGTACGGCCGGTGTTACGACCATTACCTTGCCCGCGTCGAATGCTGCACTTGGCATCCGAGAAGTGATTATCCGACGCGTCGATAACGGCGGGAATCGATTGATGGTCGCAGCCGCCGGTACAGACAAAATCAGATTCCATACCCATCTCTCACCTACGGGGTATTCCTTTTTTGTGCTGATGGGGGCTGGTGACTGGTGGAAGTTACGCAGCGATGCGGCAGGTAACTGGTGGCCTGTTGCACGACAGGACAGTACGCCCATGGGGCGCGTGGTGTTCGAGACGACGACGGCGTTTTCTCCCGGGGGCTGGGTCGGGCATAACGGTTTGATTTACAACCGTGCCGACTGGCCATGGGCATGGGATCACGCGCAGCAGTCGGGGATGTTGACCACTGAAGCAGCTCGCGCAGGGATGGAGGGCGCTTGGACTTCAGGTGACGGCGCGCTGACTTTCCGAGTACCAGAAATGCGTGGCGAGTTTGTCCGGTCGCTTGATGAAGGCAGAAGCATTGATTCGGGTCGTGCTGCGGGCTCCTGGCAAACCGATTTGATTCGGGCGCACGGCCACAACATCGACTCCCCAAGCAACCCGACGGCTTTTGGTTCGGGGAAAGTTGCCCGGGGCAACCGCTCTGATACTGCTGGTCTGCCAGGTTCCGAGCTTTACGGCGGTGCTGAAACCCGTCCCCGCAACATCGCGTATCCGAGCCGGTTGAAACTGATCTGAGGTGCTTATGAGTTCTGTCTATCTTGTGGATTCTGCTGGTGCCCTGTCGGGTCCAGTCATTTTGCCTGTGGTCCCAGGTGTAGGTGTACAGCTACCCGATAACGCGGTTGAGTTAGTAGATACGTTGCCTATGTGTCCGCCTGGCTTCGTCTGGGCCATCGTCGATGGCATTCCGTTAGAGACGGCCGACCTACGGGGTACGGTTTATCGAACAGATACTGGCGCGCAGGTCGTTTGGTCACAGTTAGGTCGGTTGCCGGACGGCTACACAACAGAGGCCCCGCAGGATCGATTCTACGTTTGGCTGGACGGAGCCTGGCAACTGGATCAGCAGGCACTGCTGGCTGATCAAGCGGCTACCGCGTTATTTGAGCGGGACATTCGTTTGGGGGACGCGGCAACGCGAATTGCCCCTTTGCAGGATGCTCAAGATCTTGGCGAAGCGACGCCTGTCGAAGAGGCGGCCTTGTTAGCCTGGAAACGCCACCGTGTTGCCCTGAATCGGATCGAGCAGCAGGCGGGATTCCCGGCCGAAATTACCTGGCCTACATCGCCTCGCTAGTTGCAGTGCGCCGAAACTAACCAGCCCGCCATTGAGCGGGCATTTTTTTGCCCGGAGCAAATGATGACCATAACCGAGAAAGACCGCGACATTCTTGCACGCACGCTATGGGGCGAGGCTCGCGGCGAAACCCTGGCCGGTCAGATCGCCGTGGCTTGGACGATTCGCAACCGTGTGAACGATGGCAGCGCCAAGTCATGGTGGGGGGAGGGCTATGGCGGCGTGTGCCAGAAGCCGTACCAGTTCAGCTGCTGGAACAAGAACGACCCGAACTACGCCTACCTCAGCGGCGCAAAGCCAATCCCGGCCGGGCAATTCGCCCAAGCGCAGAAGGCTGCCGACCTGGTGATGTCCGGTACCGAGTCCGATCCTACCGGCGGGGCCACTCATTATTACGCGACCACCATGCCGAAGGCTCCGGCCTGGACTATGGGAGCGAAACAGACACTCAAGCTCGGCCACCACATCTTCTTCAAGGATGTTCCATGAATCCCGTGGCGCTGAAATCGGCGCTTGTAGGCGTACTGACGCTATTGCTGCTGACGGCCGGCGGGGTTTGGAAGGTCCAGGACTGGCGCTACGGCAAGCGGTTGGCTGAACAGGCTGGCCTGCATAAGGATGACCTGACCGCCATCAGCAATGCGGCCGCCGCCCAGGTACGCGCCGATCAGGACAAACGCTTGGCGCTCGAGCAGCGCCTGTCGGCCAGCGATCAAACTCACCATGAGGTTTTGACCAATGCACAAAAAGATCAGGCTCGCCTGCGCGATCACCTTGCCACTTCTAATCTGCGGCTGTCAGTCCTCCTTGCCGAGGATCCAGCCGGTGGCAGTTCAGTGCCAACCAGTACCGAAGCCGGCGGCGTGGTTCATGGAGCAGCGCGTGCCCGACTTGACCCGGCGCATGCTCAACGAATTGTCGCCATCACCGACGCCGGCGATCAAGGATTGATTGCTCTTGCTGCATGCCAAGCCTACGTGCGAATCATAGCTGACTGAGCGTGGTGATCAGGGTATTGAAAACATGCTCAGCGCTGCGACGAAGTCGTGAATGCCTCGCCTTCAACTCTTAGCTATGAATTGATCTAAGGCTTCGCTAAGTATTTTGGCTGTGGGATGTAAAACTTTCCGTTAAGGTAGTGGTAGCAGGTATCAACCAAGTGAATCGAACGACCTTTGCCTGGCCATTCGAAGTGAAGAACAACGTCACTGGTCTGGTACTTAGTGTGCAGCGAAGTAAAAGCAGGGATCCCCAAATGGTAATGCCAAAGGTGGTTTGCATGGGTGTAATTGTAGTCAGCTGAGCCCCTGATTAGGCCTTTCCATGATGGGGATATCTTACCTGGGTACCTTTGGAAGTCAGATAGTCCGTGGGCTATAAAGGTCGCTACAAATTTTAGGACAGCAGTTTGCTGATCGACTGGGTAGTTTTTGAACTCTAGAGCGAACAGATCGTTATAAGAAACGGAATAGGCCAAGCGATCATCCTTGATGGGTTTCCAGATTGCCTTCTGCACGCTCGGCCGTAGCCAAAATATGCTCTCTCATCTGCTCAATTGTCAGACCGTCGGGAATGGTTCGGCGCGGCATATTCTGGGCCGTTTTCATTCGGTCGACGTCAATTGCGACGGGGTGATCACTCGTTTCTTTTGAAGAATGCATGGTAACCATGATGTTTACCCCGGAGGGGGAGGGCTTACGAGCTAGAGCCTAGCCCAACTGTTTTCAAATGCTAGGATCAATTCGACCTAAATTTGATAAAAAATATGCATGAGCGCCGCATCGTGATTTTTCGTCTTGACAATGTCAATACTTAAAGAAACTCAGTGACGAAGGGCGTGTGCTGTAGACATCCTCTTGTTCCGAGAGTGCCTAATTTTCTTCAGCTCTCCTTACGGAAACTTTTGGTTCCAGCATCTCGCGAAGCCGATCTGCTTCGCGTTTGTAACCTCTTGATGATATGCCAAGGTCGTACAGTTGCTTGCGAACAGCTACCAGCTCTCCGGCCCTTTCGCGTAGGTTTCTCATTGCTTCGTCACGCTGTGCTGAGGCTTCGGTATGCATCTGCACCAGGCCGAAGATATTTCCCCGGGCGTTTCTCAGCTGTAGGTTCAGTTCCTGGACTTCGTTTTCCAGCATGCGTGCATAGTGTCTGATGGTTTCCAGTTCGGTCGGGCATCCAAGCCAATCGCTGGCATCTTCGATATCGAGGGGATCCACGAGAGGTGCCTTTGTTGTGTACTGTTTGGGTATACAGTAATCGAGGCGTCAGGATCGGTCGAGTGTGGCGCGACGAACTGTAACGATTAGGAGAAAAACAGTTCCGCAACCTGAGACACACCCCTTGAACGGTACGGATTGCAGAGCCTTAAAAATCAGTAGCTTGCGGAACGCTTATAGTGCTAACCTATTGAAATAGCTTGTTTTGTTGATGGATTGCAAATCCACCTACGCCGGTTCGATTCCGACTTCGGCCTCCACTTTAAACAAGCTCCGTAGATCCATGATCTACGGAGCTTTTTTATTTTCGCTGTCCTGCAAGATTTAGTCTTGAAAAGGATCTTTGCGAACTTGCTTCACCGGGGCGGGATGTATATATTTCCCCCTCTGTTGCACAAGCGTCGGAACTGCCAGATCGTATTGGTCAGTCTCCAGACAGCTTTACCGCGCTACCGCCCGAATGGCGAAACTGGTAGACGCATGGGACTTAAAATCCCCCGCTCGTAAGGGCGTGCCGGTTCGATTCCGGCTTCGGGCACCATCTAAAATCAAGGGTTTGCGGGCGAAAGCTGATGCAAACCCTTGTTTGTTTCTGGTCAGCTATTTTGGAGTTGGTCCGCAATTCACTTGGCAGGAGTGACTTTCTTGCCCAGGCGATTACGGATGTATTGCTCTGTCATCATCACGGTCGGATGCCCAAGTTGATCTCTCGCCTGCATGATGTCACCAGGAGACTACGCCGCGCCGTTTTGGCCACCAGAGCCGATAGCGCCCGTAATTGTGGCTGATCCTGAGGCCCGATCCGCCCAGCAGTGTGAACGACGGCTAGGCCAAATCATGATGGGGGGAGGGTTATGTCGGTGTGTGCCTGAAGCCTTACCAGTTCAGCGGTTGGAACAAGAGCGCCCCAAACTTTGCCTTGCTGCGACCACGGTGATTGATCGGGAGTGGGGTTATGAAGGTGTTGTTGATCGGGGTGATAGTAGCACTGGTGGGATGTGCCAGCCGGGAACCGGAAGTGCGCTGGCTGAGCGTCGGCAGCGCATTGGATACGAGTGGGACCTGATTGCAACGGCTGACGCCTGCCGCAATATTCAGGCGGGCTGGTAGTGCTCGGCAGCGTGCATTGCCAAATAGGCTTTGAGGTTTTCGTCACTGCGCTTCGAGATTTGACCCAACGCATGCTCAACGAATTGTCGGAATCACCAACGATGACCAGCATCATGTAAGATGCTGGTCACGTAGTGCATGCGCTTGAAGTTATTCAACGCATTTTTTGATGTTATTGATTATTTGATGCGAGCGGTTTAAGAGTTTGACCACGATCTTTTACAAGGTTGTCTTCTATGACGATTTGACTGTCAAAGGCAACGTAATAGATGCCTGATTGGGCGTGTCCTTTTATAGCCATCAAGTAACCTCTTGGATCATTACGTCCCCATGTGTCACCGCTGCCGGGCTCTAGTGGGTAATAATTGTCACTGCCGCCTCCTGCCCATACGCTGACTGCAACTTGAACCGTTCTGCTTGCTCCGTTTGTGATCGAGATGCTCATATTTATATCCTTTTTGGATTGAGTATTCCATGAGTTGGCTCCCTATTTTTAAAATATAGATGCAGACTTGCCACTGCTACAGAAAAATCAGTAGTTAGGTTAACTCATTGAAACTTTCATGTATTACAGATATTTTTATTGATCAGTGTTGGGTGTGTGAGTTCGTGGGTTAACATTTTTATCTTGTTTCAAGTTGAGGCAAGAATTCAGTCAAGCCTGTAAACGCGCAAATGCAAGGCATCCTCACCTTTATGAGTTGACGATTCCGACGAGTGGTAAGGCCTTACCGATCGTCAGCGACCAATTGAGCAATTACCTTATTATTCGGATACTGTGTTTATATCCAGTCTCGAGCAAGAAATGCATTTCCTGATTGCGCCCATGAGAGAACGCGGCGTCGCCAGATCCCAAAGGGATATAGCCAGTGCCGAGCCTGTCACGGGCGATATCATTTTCTCCAGTGCGCCGTCTGACATCCTCAAAAGAACGTCCAGCGCCGTGTCTCTGCGACATGGTGCCCTGGCCAGGTGACGTGCCACCGCTTCGGCTGCTTCTTGATGCTCGCCTGACCAGAGGTCGAGAATGTTCTGTACGCGCAGTCTTGGTACTGCAGGGAGATTTGATTGTTTTCGGTCGGCAGAACGCCGAACCACTGCAGGAATATCCAACGCTAAGTTGTTGATACATCAATAGCTTGTATTGGTTTTACGGTCTTGTTATTGCGTCTTGAACGGTAAAATGCTGTTTGAAGCCAATGCTTTGAGCTGAGCCTCGGGGAATGATTTTGTGATGCCGTTAAATATTCGAGTGTAAATCGGAGTCTTGGCTCTGCCGAGTATGCCGGCTGCATATAAGTTTCTGAATACATCCGCTTCGGACTTCTGATGCTTGACAAAAAGCGCAATGTTGAGATATTAACGTATATTTCGGCCTTAACTAGATCTACTCTACGATCAGGCAGATTGAAGTTTTTCTCGATTTTTAGATCCTTTGCGTGCATAAGTTCATGATAAGAAAACAATACTTGTAAAACCCAAAACAATGATTCGCTATCTTCTTGGCTAATGCCGGATGGGGTTGAACCAAAAAGTATAGCGCTCTGTGGCGGTTTTCTAGGTCTGCTTCTGCACTTCTGCACTTCTGCACTTCTGCCCGTAGCAGTAATGTTGATAAAGTTGATGTACTTGCAGATGTCAAGGTTCGCTTCTTTCAGCTGATCAAACACAGCCTTCATTACCAATGGTTCGCTTTGAGGTTGCATCTTTTATCCTTTAGTTGAGTCGGTTCTTCCCAGTGTCTTAGCTTTTTCACCGGCATTGATTTCCCTTGCGGGCGAAAGCTGATGCAAACCCTTGTTTGTTTCCGGTCCGCTATTTTGGATGGCTTGAGCAGGCAAAATCCGAAGGGTCGAACCGATCGGTCGTGTCCATCCGAATACTTCGCAGGCCCACCGTTTCCAGGTGTGATGCGTATAGAGGCTCCGAAAAATAACTCATCAGGATGGAACGACGGCGTGCGCCGATGGCGTTCAGACTGCCCGCATGCACTAAATCCACATCAAACACCAGGATGTCACCCGCGGAGCCTGAAAGCTGCACAGACCGGGACTCGTCATTGAAGTCGAATGGCGGCTCTCCCTGGTCAGGGCGGTGGCTGCCGGGAACGATACGTGTTGCGCCGTTCTCGGGGCCATAGTCGTCGAAATAAGCCAGGGCGTTCACAATGTCGCCTGGCCGCAGGGCCGACAAGTCGCGGTGCAGCTGCTGATGACCGCCACCTGCAAGGGGCTCGCGACCCTCCACCTGCGAGAGGAAGAACCGTTCTCCAATCAACTCACCAACCACCGCCAGCACCTCCGGCAGACGACACACAGCCTGAACCTTCGAATCAGCGTCCAGCAGCGAATGGCGCCAATCCATGCCACGCGGCACTGGCCATTGGTCCGCCGGCTTCACGCCCGCATCGAACACGGCACGAAGGTCACCCAGCCACTCGGCCGGGATCGCTCGACGAAGCAGCGCATAGCCATCTCGATGGAGTTGCTCGCGGTCAGTCATGGATTCCTCAACTCCCTTATCACCAACGCGTCTTGCAGAACGGCCCGGAGCCAGGCAACAGCAACGGGCAATTCAGGCACCGTCCCTGAGCAACTGGCTGAACGCCTCCAGTTCACTTTTCTCCACATCGGAAACCAGCACGAAACGCATGTGGTTGGCTTGCCAGGACACTACGTTAAAGCCACGAATCGTCTGGGTCTGCCGCGGCTTGTCTGCCTCCGGCATGGGCAGGATAAACACATTGATGATGTGCCTGGCCCTCCCGTAACTGAGGGCTGCCGTGGTCTGGTGTTGTCGATAATCCAGCCGCCCGCCCAGTAATGGAAATCCCTGCGCCGAGTAATCGAATACCGGCGGCGAGAAGTCGAGTATGCCGGTGAACCAGGGCTTCACGGTGTGACGGTCGGAGGACACCACATCGTTCAGATGCTCGCCCATCAACGAGCGGACATGGCTGGAGACCGCCTCGTCCATCAGCGGTTGTTCGCTGCCCGGCGTCATCACATAAAACACCACCGCCAACGATGCCGGCGCCGGGTAATACGGCGCCTGGCGCTTCACACTGACCTTCAGCAGTTTCACTTCATCATGCAGCCGCGCGCACTCGGCGCATGCGGCCAGATGCGCAGCCACATCCGCAGCCGTCGCAGGATCGAGTTCCTGATCCAGATAGCCATGCCGAAACCAGGCCTTGGCGTTGCCATCGGCGAAACGCTGCAAAAAACTGAAGGCGCGCTGGGCGCTTTCCTGCACGACATCGCGTGCGGCGCTGTCGTTGCCGGTGAGCCAGCGCGCGAGGTTGTAAGCGGCGTCCAGATGGGGCGCAATCAGTTCCTCAAATCGCTTCATAGTGGCTTCCGCACCGTCACCCCCTTATAACCGTGATGCGTCGTCATTTATTCCCTGAAAAAATTTGTTTTGCGGCGCGGAATAAACACTCGTCCCGCAAGGTTTACCTCGTGTCAGCTACATCACTGTAGTCCGCCAGCGAGGCCCCTACCGATGGACATTCAATCAAAACACCCAGTGCGCACCGACGGCTTGCTGAACCCTGACCGCCGAGCGCTGCTCAAGTGCTCGGCGTGGGCCGGGGCAGGGGTAATCTGGGCCCTGAGCGGCGGCATTTCCAGGGCCTTTGCGCTGGATGAGGCAGGCAATGTCGCCGACCCCAAGGCACTGGCCAGCACGTTTCACTTTGTGCAGATCAGCGACTCGCACATCGGCTTTAACAAGGAAGCCAACCCGGAGCCGGCAAAGACGTTACAGGTGGCGATCGACAAGGTCATCGAGCTGCCAAAACGGCCGTCGCTGATCCTGCATACCGGTGACATCACGCACCTGTCCAAGCCTGAGGAGTTCGACACTGCGGCACAGTTGCTCAAAGGCCTGCCGTCCACCGTGCATTACGTGCCGGGTGAACACGACACTCTCGACGAGGGCGGCGGCAAGCTTTACCTGGAGCGTTACGGCAAGGGCACCAAAGGTAATGGCTGGTACCGCTTCGACGACCACGGCGTGCATTTCATCGCGCTGGTCAATGTTTTCAACTTCCAGGCTGGCCATGAAGCCACCCTTGGCGCCGATCAACTGGCGTGGCTGGCCGATGATTTGCGGGCGGTGACGACCAGTACACCCATCGTCGTGTTTACCCACATTCCGCTGTGGACGATTTATCAGCCGTGGGGCTGGGGCACCGAGGATGGTGATCAGGCGATCGCGATGCTGCGCAAGTACGGTTCAGTGACGGTATTGAACGGGCACATCCATCAGGTCATCCAGAAGGTCGAAGGCAACATCACCTTCCACACCGCCCGTGGCACGGCCTATCCGCAACCTGCACCGGGTGCGGCACCGGCACCAGGGCCGATGACGGTGGCTGCCGATCAATTGCGCAATTATCTGGGGATCACCGATGTGCGAGCGACACAGGGCGATCATCCGCTGGCGCTGATTGATTCGACACAGGTCTAGAGGAGGGCGGTCAGATGAAAACGCGACTGTTGGCGGTGGTGTGCCTGATGCTGTCGATGCCGGCGTGGGCTCAAGAGGTGAAGATCGATATCAAGGCGTTCATGTTTGAACCCAAGGATTTGACCGTGGCCGTGGGCACCAAAGTGACGTGGGTGAATGATGATCAGATTCCGCACACGGTGGCAGAAACCCACAAGGTGTTTCGCTCGGGGGCGCTGGATACGAATGACAGCTTTTCCTGGGTGTTCAATACGCCGGGAGAGTTCGAGTATTTTTGTGCGCTGCACCCGCAGATGATCGGGAAGATTGTGGTCACCCAGTAAACAGAGGGCTCTGGAAGGTCAATAACCGTGTAGGGCAGCGTTGCGCAGATGATCGAAAAAATGCAAAAACGATCCGCGCGGAGGCAGCAGAGAAAGCCAAATCCCGGAAGTGACAAAGCCCTGAATAATCAGGGCTTTCATTGCACGTCACTTGCTGCGCCCGAGTCATAAGCCAGGCACGGCCAAACGTGTCAGTTACACAAATGGCTGGCCAGTAAAACCACGCGGCAGTCGTTGCAAACCGGGCATCTCGATCAGCCGTTGCATCCAGGCTGCGCGCCAGTCACTGGCGGTGTGGGTGGCTTTGGCCTTGCGTGCGGCCCGACGTGCGGCGTTGCGTTCGTCTTTGCGCGCTTCTTTGAACGCGTCGGTGTTGCGGCAGCTTCTGCATTTAACTCGAGTCAATATGCTGCTTGAGGTCAGGTTGCTGCCTTTGTGCCCGCAGGCCAGGTGCCCGCCGACTTTGAAGTGAGTGACCATGAGACATCTCCTTCGTGATGTGTAAACGTTCGACACCCGGCGAATGAGGGCGTTCGATCGCGGTACGGCAGGCAAAAAAATGGCCCGCATGCGGGCGGGCCAGGGGATTTCTTCAAAGGAGCAAGTGAACTGTAGGAGGTGGCTTGTGAAGGCGGTGTGAAATGGGCGAAGGGGCCGCAAAAAAAAATCGGCAAACTGGGCAATGCCCGTCAGTTAAGTGCCCGCTTGTATGGTAGGACTTGAAGGGAGGAGGAGGGACAAAGCCCGATTCTGACTGTTGACGCAGTACAGATCCGTGGGAGATTTCGCCCCTCCTCCTTTCACCCAAGCGCCGATAAAGAATGCA